>CALJWR010000374.1 GCA_937976685.1 uncultured Verrucomicrobiae bacterium | reverse complement strand
GACTTGGCCGGAGCCGAAAAGCGGCTTACAAGGACGGTGCATCGGTCTGTTCGGGGTCGGGAATCGGGTTTTCATATCCAACCCCATCTTCCCCAAAACCTTCGAGCAGAACGATCTCTTTCGAACTTAGTTTTTCAGGCTGAAATGTCGGGCAGCGAACCCTACCCAATCATCGCCCTGCTTCGGAGTTCGGGATAAAATCACCGCTCCAATCGGGATCGTAATGTTTGAGGCCACAGAGTGTTTCGCCCCTGAGGATGCCCACCGGCTCGGCGTCGTGCGCCCCGCTGCCCGAGAGGCCACCGCCGCCCGAGCACAGCGCATAGATCCACTGGCCGACGAGGACTTCCGGCCCGTAGCCCCGCCGCTGGTCCGTGCGGGGATCGAGGCTGGGGAGCTGGCGGAGCTTGTTCCAGAGGTCGAAGCGGCGGGCCATGGCCTCGACGGCGACCAGGCCGGCGCGGAGGGAATGATCGGTGTTGGGGACGAACTGAAGCTTGAGCCGGGTGTGTTTCTTGGTGATGGCAGGCATACGGTTTCAGACAATCCGCGCCGAAATAAATTCACCCCACATGGCAAGCTTTAATCTCACTCGTAACGATTGGGGGTTGTGATTGATTTTCCGGCCGCACGTCACACCGGCGGGGCCAACGTTGTCTTCGCCGATGGCCGGGTGGAGTTGCATCGCTGGCGGGACATTCTGCGGAGCCGGCGAGGTTTGTCGCCGGGGCTACGGGCGCCGCCGACCTCCCGCGACGCGCGATGGCTCCAGGCGGCGAGCGTGGGGACCACCGAAATCGTCCCATGAACAAGCCAGTCGCTCGTGGGAGCGCGCTTCGGTTGAGTGCTTTCCAATAACGATCCACGTCCCCTTTTCGATTCCGCCTGCGGGGGGAGCTGGGGCCGGGTTCCTTCGCGGTCGGACGGAAACCGATGGCCGGAGGCCGTTCGTATTCCCGGGGCCGATGCAGCGAGACCGCCGAAACGTGCCGGTGGAGTGGTCGCTCGTTGCGGATTTCCTCCAGCTTGGTTCCGCACGCCGGGGCCGTTCTGGGTCAACGGGCCGGCGGAGCAATCATCCCGAGTTCCGCCACCGACGCCCACGGGCCGTTGACGCGCCCCGAGTTCGCGATCAGGCGCACCGCCCGGACGGTCACGGGTTGAGCAAATCGCACGGTCTTGAGGTCAGGCGTGGCCGGAAAGGTTCCCTCCGCCAATGGCGGATCCCACCGCGTGCCGTCCCGGCTCACTTGACCGGCATACTCCTTGATCCAGCCATTGCGGTTGCCGTCCTGACGCGGCAGGACCGTAAGGCCCGCCAAGCGGGTCGGCTCGGCGAACTCGAGCGTGAGCGTGTGGGGAAAGCCAGCCGCCAAGTCGCCCCAAGCGGTTTGCCACATCGTCGTCGGGTCGCCGTCAATCGCCCGTTCCGCTTCGTGGCCTTCATGCTCGCTGCTAGCGTGAATGAGGCGGACGGCTTTCAAGGCCGCCTGCCGCGGAGGGGCGATGAGGCTCTGGATTTTGTCGGCGGTGAAGTCGGTCTGGGGCGCGAATTTCGGCGAGTCCATGTAGGCCAGCAGGCTGACACGCATCTGCTTCGAGACCGGACCGTCGGCGTCGCGCGTGAGGTCGAAGCCGCAAATGATGATCTTACCTTTGCCGACCTTCCCCTCGACGACGAGGCCGAGCGGGCGCGCAGTGAACCAGTCGTCAATGACGCGCACGATCGGCTCGGTGCCCTTGGGCAGCAAATCCAGCCGCAGCGCGCCGGCGCAGTGAATGAGATACCACCATTGCCAGTTGCTGTGGAACTCGGTCGGAAACCCGGCGAGCGCAGGATGCTGCGGGTCGCAGAGGATGCCGAGCGTGGTGGGCGCCTGGCGGCCGGTCCAGGCGGTGTTCCAGAAGATGCTGGAGAAACCGAGCTTCACCGGCTCGGTGTCGAAGTTGCGGACGGCCTTGCCGGGCAGGGTGAGCAGCAGCTTGCCGCCGGACGCGAGGTGTTGTTGGCCCGCGTCGTCGAACTGCGCGGTGACGAGGATGTCCTTCGCCGGCTCGGTCTTCGGCGGCGCGGGATAGACCCATAGGTCCCAGTCGTTTTCGAACCGGGGCCGGGTCGCGGCGTTCACGCAGGTTCCGCGTCCCAACGGTGAAGCGGCCTGAAGGCCGCGCTCCACCGCGACGACGAGCTTGCACTGCGTCGGTGCCGTCACTGTCTCCAACCCCGCCGAAATGCGACCGAGTGAGAAAAGTCCGTGGCCGTACGGCGTGTCCGGCGCGGGAAGAACCGCGCTCACGAGCACCTGGCCGCCTCGGCCAACCAGTTTCCATTCTGCGGTAAAGTCGGCGAGCGGCATGGCTCCGAAGTGGGCAATATCCACTTCTGCCTCCAGCGTTTCGTGCGTGGTGAACACCCGTTTCTTCAACCGCACCAGCGGGACGGTCGCGTCGCAGAAGCGGCGGAACTCCGCCGCCGTCACGTAGCCTTTCTCCTCCCAAAACGGATCGAACACGCCCACCAGCGCCGTGCCCTGACCGGGGAAGTCGTGCAGATCGAGCAACTGGAAGCCCGCCATGCCCGGCGTGCGCAAGGCGGATTCGATGTCCTCCTTGTAGCAGAGCGTCTGGAGTTTGCCGGACGCGAGCAGGAACTGCTTCGCCAGCCCGCTCATACCGTTCTTGTCCAGCAGGTCGCGGAAGATCTCGAGGTTCCGCGGCTTGAGGTAGCCGGTGTATTTCGGGATTTCGGCGAAGTTGGGATAGACGCACCACTGGCCGATCTCGTGGCTGATGACCGGCACCTTGCGCGCGGCGATGTACTCGCGGTAGTCGGTGGTCGTCTCCGGCGGGTGGGCATTGATGCGTGAGTTCAAGCCGCCGCCCCAGGCCTGGATGCGCGGGTCGGGCGTGACGTGGAACTGGTTCTCCGGCAACTGCGGCCAGCCGGAGCCGCTGGTCCAAAGCCGGCGCGGGTCCTTCGCCTTGAAGTGCTCAACGTATTTGGCGAGCCAGGCGTTGGCGTTGCGTCCGCCCGGTTCGTTGCCGTGCGCCATGAGGATAAAGGAGGGATGGTTGCCGTAGTATTTCAGGACGCGTTCCGTCTCCTCATAGGACCAGGCGTCCACCGGCTTGCCGTCCCCGAGGGTGGTGGACTGATTGGGCCAGCAGGTCTCGACTTGGAGATACATGCCGAGTTCGTCCGCCGCCTGGAAAGCGGCCTCCGGCGGGCACCAGGAATGAAAGCGCAGCAGGTTCAGCCCGCAGCTTTTCGCGACGCGGATGATGCGCCGCCACTCCTCAACCTCCATCGGCGGATGGCCGGTCTTGGGGAAGATGGCGCACTCCAGCGTGCCGCGGATGAATGTCTTCTGGCCGTTGATGGTGAGTTGGGTGCCGGAGGTGGCGATGTCGCGCAGGCCAAACGTGACGGTACGCGTCGAGCCATTGGGCAGGGCGGCGACCAGTTGGTATTGCTGGGGACTGAACTCGTCCCACAACCCCAACCCCGGCAGGTCGCCAGCCGGAATGGACCAACCGAATCGGGTGGACTCGGTGCCCCAGACCGCGGGCATTCGTAGCTGGCGCGGCTGGGGGGTGAAGCTCGTGGCCCCAGGCGCGGGGAGCGGACCAAAGAGTAAAGCTATCTCGCCGGGCTGGACTGCTCCCACTTCGCCAGCGTTGCGAATCACGCCCTCGACGCGGAAGGTCCGGGCGGCGGCGTCGGGCTTCACCTGCAAATCCTCAATCCACACCAGCGGCGTCGCGCGCAACTCGATCTTCCCGACGATGCCATTCCAGTTCCCCTGCGTGTGGTCGGTGATGCCGTGCGAGTTTTCGCCGATGTCCACGATGCGGCGGTTGTCCACGCGGATGCTGACGGTGTGCTTGCCGGGAGGCAGGCTGGCCGCCTGTCCCACGATGCCCAACTCAAATTCATGGGGCGTGGCGAGCGAGTGGTTCGTGCCGATGAGCCGGCCGCCCACCCAGACGCGGCTTTCCCAATGCACGCGCTCCAGGAACAGCACGACGCGCTGGCCCGCCCAGTCCGGGGGGATCACGATCTCGCGCTGGAACCACGCCGCGCCCGCGTAGTACTTCTCCGGCTGGAGCCAGAACGGCACCTTCACGTTGCCCGGCTGGCGATACTTCGCGTATTCCGGCGCGGTGAAGAAGGACGTGTCCACAATGCCGCCGTTCCATTGGGTGTCCACCGTCACGTCGTCGCCTATGCCCGCTGCCGGCAGCGAGCCGGGCAGCGTGAACTTCTCCGGGAGCGCCTGCTCGAACCATCGCTCGCCGAGGCCGGCGTCCGCGAGGTCGAGGGCGAAGCGCCATTCGCCGGCAAGCGAACGGACCTGCTCGGCCCGGCCGATCGCAGCGAGACAGGCCGACAGCAGGACTGTTTCAAGAAATGCGGTTGAAATTCTCATGGGAAATCGCTGCGGCCGGTAGCCTACCCCGAGCCGGCGGGCAGCAGGAAGTCAGAACGAGTCGCCGCAGGCTGACCTTGCCCAGCCTGCGAATTCGGTCGGAATGAACCGGAAAGATCCGACAACGGCCTTCCCCCCCTCTACGGCGCGGGACGGCGCCAGGGCACCCGGATTCAGGCCCGCGTTTGGTAGGCCAGCCAAAGGGCACGGAAGTAGCGCATCACGCGCAGCGGGTCGGCGCTCTCGGGAATCTCTGCGAGACAGAAGCTCGAATAGCCGATGGCGTTGAGCCGCGTCAGCAGGCGCCGCCACGGGTATTCTTCGAGAAACAGATCCCTCAGATGCACCTCGACGATCTTGTCCTTCACGAGGTCGAAGTTGGCGTCAAAGCCCGGCCCGGCGAGGTCGGTCTGGTTCGAGTTCCAACAAACGCCGACTTGAGGGTGATCGGCGGCGTCCATGATCGTCTTGATGTGGGGTAGGAGCGACGTGCCCGTGCCGTGAACCTCGAGCCGAATCTGCTGCCCGTAGCCCGCCGCAAAATCGCCCAACTCGCGCAGCGCAGCGCCGATCTGAGCGAGGGTCTTCTCGACGGGCACCTCCCGCGGCAGCGCGTTGGGGCGTACCTTCACCCCGGACGCCCCGACGTCGTGGGCAAGGACGATGTACTCTTTGGTCGCTTCGATGTCGCGACCCAGTTTGGCGGAATCCGGCGTGTGATAGTCAAAGGCGCTGCCGAGGCCGAACAGTTCCACCTTCGAGTCGGCAAACCGCTGCTTCACCTCCGCACGTTGGGCGGCAGCGAGTTCCACCTCGACCTTGTGTGCGTGCGTGGTGCGCAACTCGACGCCCTCGAACCCGGTGGCCTCGCAATTTTTGATGATCGTGGGCACGTCCCAGTCTTTGGCCAGGTTGTAGGTGACCAGCCCGAGGCGCATCCGGCGCTGTCCGGGAGCAGGCTCGACGGCGGTCAACGAGGGCGTGGCAGACAAAGCACCGAGAAGGCCGGAGGCGGCCAGCAGGCCGGTGGACTGGAAGAACTGGCGGCGGGTCGGGAACGCGGAGTTCATGGCGGCGAGGAAAAGAGGTCCGCGCCGCCAAGGCAAGCTTCATCGCGGGAGAAGAGCCCCGTGCCCACGGCTGATTCGCCTCGTCCTGGGGAGGTGGCGACGGGACCGGCGCGGGGCCGACCTGACGCAACCATTGCCGGGCCTTGGCTGGCCTTGGATGGGAAAACCGGACGCGGTATCCAGGGCTTCGATCGGTCGGGCGCCCCCTTGTTCGCTGGGCGCGGTCTGACGGAGTCGGTCGGCCGCAACCTTGGAAAGTGTCGCGCCGACGCCGTACCGATGGTCCGGTTGGGGCGGGGCCAGACGGTGGTGAAGGTTGGTGGCTCACATCCGCTTTTGAGCATGTTGGGCCGGGGGCTGCCGCAGTCCTTTTGCTTTGCTTACGCGCCGTTGGCCGAACGCGCAGGCTCACCGGCCGCGCCCCAGCGTCAGGCGGAACCGGCGGTAGGGCCCGGCGAGCTTTTTAGGAATCATCCACCGATTTATGGAACCTATCCGCAGCTTGACAGACGGCTCTCAAGAGCCTAGCTACCCGCAGGTCAGGGGGCGCAGGGCTCGGAACCTTGCAACTGACCAGGCTCCTTCGGGTGAAGGAACAAGTTCCGGTGGGTATTGGCGAATGAACCGTGTGCCGTCGCCGATCCCGCCGGTTCCTTTTTGGGGGGACCGCAATCACACTTTTCCTCCCGGCGAAAGCCGCCGGTGACTTCTCACAAAGCGGGCGGTGGCAGCCCGGTTTCGGATTTCAAGTTGAAGTCCACCGGCTGGCCGCCAGACTTCCGCACTCGACTCGCGATGAACATCCACGAATATCAAGCCAAGCAGCTTCTCCGGGGTTTCGGCGTTCCGATTCCGCCCGGCGAAGCCGTAACGACCGCCGAACAGGCCCGCGTCGCCGCCGGGAAGCTCCTGGCGGCCGGTGCCACTCAATTGGTCGTCAAGGCCCAGATTCACGCCGGCGGCCGCGGCAAGGGTACCTTCAAGAACGGTTTCCAGGGCGGCGTCAAACTCGCCCGCTCGGCCGACGAGGTTCACCATTTCGCCAGCGAGATGCTGGGTCAGGTGCTGGTGACCAAACAGACCGGGCCGGAGGGACGGCTGGTTTCAACGCTCTTTGTCGCCGACGCCCCCGAGATTGTGAAAGAGCACTACCTTGCCGTGTTGCTCGATCGGGGGAGCGCGCGCCCGCTGCTGATGGCCAGCGCCG
>CALJWR010000373.1 GCA_937976685.1 uncultured Verrucomicrobiae bacterium | reverse complement strand
GGTTGCGGAAGACCACGTTTGGGATGGCGTAACGCGGGAACATTGTCCGCAGCCGCTGGAGCTCGTGGTTCGACATCTGCCGCTGGGCCTTCATCACCTCCGCCTGCTGGATGATGTCGCCGTTCATCATTTGCAGTTCGTGCCCGGTGGTGATGAGGAGGTCCTCGTAGCCGTCGAGGTCCACGTCGAGGAAGTTGGGGGACCAGGTCCATTCGGAGGCTTCGACGCCGGCGAACTGGGCGATTTCGGCCCAAGTGCCGTCACCGCGGGCGACGAAAAGCATGTTGTGCGAATACTGAGGCCGATTGTCCACCGCCCCGAGGGGCAGATGGACCGGCGGGATTTCGCCCGTCTCGATCATCCGCAACGAATGCTCCCGGCTGAGCATGTCCGAGACGCAGAAGTCGTCGTGGCCGTCGCGATTGAGGTCGGCGAAGTCCACGCCCATCGAGAAGATGCTCGTATGCCGCAACGCCAGGCGCGGGATGGCGCGGAACCGGCCCCGACCGTCGTTGATCCAGATGCGGTCGGGCGATTCGAAATCGTTGCAAACGTAGATGTCCGGCGCGCCGTCACCGTTGAGGTCGCGGAACGTGGCCGTCAGGCCCCAATCGTAGGGCGGTGCACGCAGCGGCTGGCCGTCTTCATCCAGAAACGCGCCACCGAGGAAGGGCACCACGGAGAAGCCGGCGCGTCCATCGTTGAGGTAAAGCACATCCGCCTCGCCGTTTTCGACAATGCGCCGGTCCCGCGTGGCCACAAAACGGCCGACGAGGTCGGGCTCGGTGGTTGGCCGTCCGTTGACGGCCGTGACTTCCAGGCCGTGGTCGGTCTCGCGAATCGTCAACCGCGTATTGGGCATGTCCCGGAGCGTTGTGGTGCGGTAGTTCGCCACGTAAAGATCGAGGTCCCCGTCGCCGTCCACATCAGCCAGCGCGAGCGACATGCCGGCCTTCAAGTAGTTCAACGGCGCGCCGGGCGCCGGATTCGTGAAACGTCCCGTGCCATCGTTGAGGAAGATCACCGTGCCGTCTCCGACCGAGTTGACGACCAGGTCGAGGTCGCCGTCGCCGTCCAGATCGGCGAAGGCGCAGCCCGTGCAGGCCAGAGCGGGCAGGGCCACGCCCGCGCGAGCGGTCACGTCCTCGAAACGCCAGTTGCCGAGGTTGCGGTACAGCACGTTGGGACGATCCAACCCGGCGAAGAACAGATCGCACCATCCGTCACCATCCACGTCACCCGCGGCCACGCCGGCGCCATTGAGGTAGATCTGGTTCGTGATGAACCGCGACTGAGCGAGAAAGTTGGTGAAGGTGATGCCCGTCGTCGCCGGGGGAAGCAGGGAGAAGCCCGTCTTGCCGGGGGCGGTCGGTGTGACGCGGGCGAAGCGGTATCCCTGGGCGCTTTCCCACGCGAGCGCGGCGGCCGTCTCCCCGGTGGAGACCAGCAGAGTGCAAAGGGCAACGACGCGAATCATCCCCCGCGAGGGCAAACGGTGGCGGGGCCTTTGTCAACCGTCTTCGGCCCGGAGGCCGTTGAACCGGGGCCGCGGCGGCCGCCGTCAGCCCGTTTCCGCCGGCAGCCCAAACCGTTTGACTTGCTCGCGGCTTCCCCGCCACCTTCACCCCGCGTTTTCTGACTATGAGCGACACCCAAATCCTCTCCGGTTTCAAACCGGCGCATTCGTTTTTCGTGGGCATTGATTCCGACGGCTGCGTGTTCGACACGATGGAGATCAAGCACAAGGAGTGCTTCACCCCGCAGTTCATCAAACACTTTCGGCTCCAGCCCGTGAGCAAGTACGCCCGTGAAGCGTGGGAGTTCGTGAACCTTTACTCGAAGTCGCGCGGCATCAATCGCTTCCCCGCGCTGTCGAACGCCCTCAACCTCCTGGCCGAGCGGCCGGAGGTGCAGGCGCGCGGCGTCCGGCCGTTCCCGACCGACGCGCTTGATGCCTGGATCGCCCGCGAGCCAAAGCTGACCAATCGCACCTTGGAGCAGGCCATCGCCGGGGGGGCGACCGAGCTCGCTCCCGTGCTGGAATGGTCCAAGGCCGTGAACGCCGCGATTGAGGACATGGTGTTCGGCGTGCCGCCGTTTCCCTTCGTGCGCGAATGCCTGCAACGGCTGACCGAGTCGGCCGATGCCATTGTGGTCTCGCAAACGCCCACGGAGGCGCTGGAACGCGAGTGGCAGGAACACGGGATCAACGGCTACGTCCGCGTGATCGCCGGCCAGGAACTCGGATCGAAGACCGACCACCTCAAGCTCGCCTCGCACGGCAAGTACGAGCCCAAGCACGTGCTGATGATCGGGGATGCGCCCGGTGACTTCAAAGCGGCCAAGGCCAACCACGCGCTGTTCTTCCCGATCGTGCCGGGTTGCGAGGAGGCCTCCTGGCAGCGGTTTTACGACGAGGGGCTGGACCGGTTTCTCAACCTCCAGTTCGCCGGGGAGTACGAAGAGGCCCTGCTCCGCGAGTTTCAGGCCAGTCTCCCCGAACGTCCGCCCTGGCAACGCTAGCCGGCCAGCCCACCGTGAAGCCGACGCGTCAGCGGCGACGACCGGTCGCGACTCCGCCTGCACCCCTGCGGGTCTTGGTCTGCCCGGACAAGTTCAAGGGCACGCTCACCGCCACGGCGGCGGCCGAGGCCATCGCGGCCGGCTGGCAGCAAGCGCGACCGGGCGACTCGATCGAGCTCCTCCCGATCAGCGACGGCGGCGACGGCTTCGGCGAATTGGTGGCCCGGCACCGGGGTGCCGAGGAGCGCGTCGCCGAAACCGTGGACGCCGCGCACCGGCCGGTGCGCGCGGTGTGGTGGTGGGACCCGCGGCACCGGACCGCGATCGTGGAATCGGCGCGCGTCGTGGGGCTGGCCATGTTGCCGGCGGGCGCCTTTCATCCGTTCGACCTCGACACTTACGGCCTGGGGCTGCTGCTGCGGCGGATTCGGGAGTCGAAACCCAGGTGGTGGGTGATCGGCCTCGGAGGGAGCGCGACCAACGATGCCGGCTTTGGGCTCGCCCGCGCCCTGGGGTGGCGGTTCCTCGACGACCGGGGCGCGGAGATCGAGCGGTGGCCGGAATTGATCCGGCTCCGGTCGGTCGTGGGATACAGCCTTCGCTTTCCGGGCGAGGCAACCTTCGCGGTGGACGTGCGAAATCCCCTGCTCGGGCGCCGGGGAGCGACGCGGGTCTATGGACCGCAAAAAGGGATCCGGCCGGAAGACGTGGCGGGGGCGGAAGCGGCGCACGCGCGGCTGGTGAAGGTCATGACGGACGATCGCCACGGGCTTGGGTTCATGGCGGCCCGGCCCGGAGCGGGCGCGGCCGGCGGGCTGGGCTTTGGCCTGAGCGTGTTTTTCGGCGGCGCCCTGGAGAACGGCTTCGAGTTGTACGCCGATTGGGTCGGGTTGGCCCCACGCATCGCGGCGGCGGACCTGGTGATCACGGGCGAGGGAGCCATTGATGAGACGAGCCTTTCGATGGGCAAGGGCGTCGGCGGGGTGGCGCGAATGTGCCGCCGGTCGCGACGCTCCTGCCTCGGCCTGGCCGGCGTGGTGCTTGACGCAGCAAAAGCCGGCCAGCAGTTCGCCGCGGTCCACGCGATTGCCCCGGACTTGACCTCTGCCGACGAGTCCCGACGTGACGCGGCGCGTTGGTTGACCGAACTGGCCCGGCGCGTGGCGCGCGCGTGGCGGTAAAGATTCGCTGCCTCGATAGCGGCCGTGGCCTTCGATCCCTCCACCGGAGCGAAACCCTACCGTGGCCGACTGGCGCCGTCGCCCACCGGCTACCTGCATCTGGGCCATGCGCGGACGTTTTGGCGCGCTCAGGAGCGGGCGCGGGCGGCTGGCGGAACGTTGGTTCTTCGCGTGGACGATCTGGACCGGGAACGCTGCCGGCCCGAGTATTTGGAGCCGATGTTCGAGGACCTTCGCTGGTTCGGTTTCGCATGGGACGAGGGGCCGGACCGGCCGGACCTTGTGGCTCCCGACCAGTACTTTCAAAGCGCCCGCGCCGGCAGCTACGAGCAGGCGTTCGAGGACTTGCGGCGGAAGGGTCGCGTCTACCCCTGCCGTTGCTCCCGCAAAGATGTCCGGGCCGCGGTCAACGCCCCCCCCGAACGCCGGGTGGAGCGCGTCGAGTTCTACCTCGACGAG
>CALJWR010000372.1 GCA_937976685.1 uncultured Verrucomicrobiae bacterium | reverse complement strand
GATGACGTGGTCAAAGTCAGCGGTGGCTTCCGGCTGGCCGAGCAATCGGGAGAATTCATCGAACGCGGCAATCTCCATCGTGCAGGCGCCGGAGAGTTGTTCCTCCATGCCGCGCACGATGGCGTCGGGCAGCGTGCCGCGATACGGCCCGACCAGCCGCTCGCGATAGGCGGCCGCGGCGGCTTCCGGGTCAATGTTCAGCGCCAGCAAATTCGGCACGCCCGGAATCGGGGTTGGCTCGCCGTTGAGTTTCTGGCCCAGCACTTCGTCCAGGTTGGACGCGGGATCGGTGCTGACGAGCAAGACGCGCCGGCCCTGGTCGGCCAATGCGATGCTGGTGGCGCACGCCAGCGAGGTTTTGCCCACGCCGCCCTTGCCGGTGAAAATGAGAAAGCGGGTCGGCGCGCTTACAAAGGCCCGGAAGGACGTGTCAGGTTTTGGCAGAACTGTTGAATTTGGCGTCACGGCAATCCCTCCTGGCTGCTCAACCGCAACAGGCGCCGCCGGTGCTGCCGGAGGTGTCGCCGCAACAGGACTCGGCGGTTTTCGGCGCATCACCGGGGCTGTCTCCGGTGAGCTTGTCTGCGAGCCGGAGAATGGCTTGATGCGGAGAATCCTTCACCTTGGTTGCCATTCGCACCGCGCTGGCCATGTCCGCCTTGGAAACGCCCAGCACCTGTGCCTGCTGGTAGTGATATTTGAGGCACGGCTCGCAGTTCGCGGCGATGGCGGCGCCGATGGCGACCAATTCCGCCACGGCGGGTGTGTAAAGCGTCGGGACCGCCGCAGGCATCGGCAGTTTCAGCAACGCGGCCAGTTCATCGCGGCCGGGATAGCGTCCCGTGAAGGCCACCTTGCCATTGAGCAGAATGACCGGCAACGCGGCTTCGCCCTTTTCCGTGAGCGCGGTCTTTACCACTTCGTTCTCCACGAACGCGGCGGGATTCTGCGAAAGGTTGAATCGCTGCACCTCCGCGCCTTGCTCTTGGAGCCATTTCACGTCGGCGGCAAACTGGACCAGCTTCGGGTCAACCTTTGGCCCGCACACGCCGGTCGAGCAGCACATGGCCGAATCAAAAACCTCCAGTTTGCCGCCCAGCGCGATCCCGCCCTGGCTCTCGCGGGCGCGGGAATCCGTTTTCGTGGGCTTGCGCGCGGTGATTTCCAGGCTGGTGAGGTAATCGCTTGGTTTCGTCCCCGCGGGCAGTTGGGCGATGATCTTCTGATAGAGCGGATCCTTCCAATCCACCATCCCTTCGATGTAGGCCGATTTGGGCTCAAGAACGATGTCGCTCAACCCCGCTTCTCTGGCCATGCGCTCCGTCTCCGAAACCAGCACCGTTCCCGCGACACAGCCGACCAGCGCTTCGACGCTTTCGGCCACGGCTGGCGGCAGGGGTTTGAGCAGCGCCAGGTCGGACACCGCCACCCGCCCGCCCGGCTTCAGCACACGGGCGATCTCGCGCCAGACCTGCGGCTTGTCCGGCGAGAGGTTGATGACGCAGTTGGAGATCACGACATCCATGCTCGCGTCGGCCAGCGGCAGGTGCTCGATCTCGCCGAGCCGGAATTCCACGTTGTCCAGCCCGCTTCGTTCACGATAGGTCGAGATGTTCTTGCGCGCCCTGGCCAGCATTTCGGGCGTCATGTCCACGCCGATGACGCGCCCGGTCGGTCCCACTTTACGGCCGGCGATGAAGACGTCGAAGCCGCCACCGCTGCCGAGGTCGAGGACGACTTCGCCCGGCTGGAGCGCGGCGAGCGCGGCGGGGTTGCCGCAGGAGAGGCCCATGTTGGCGCCCTCGGGCAGGGCCTGGAGTTCCTCGACGGTGTAGCCGAGTTCGCGCGCGAGCCGGTCGGAGGATCGTGGCGCGGAATCGCTGCAGGAGACGCCGGGGCCGCAGCAACCGGTGGAGGTTTCCCTGGCGAGCCTGGTGTAACCCTTCCGCACGGTGGCGCGGACGGACTCGCTGGTGGTGTCGGGAGTGAGGGGGTTCATAAGGGGGGGGGCCTGGATGGCGCCCGGCTTGGCCGTGGTCAGGCTCTCCGGCAGGGTTTCGACGAACCGGCGGATTTCGTCCCGCACGCGGCGATAGACGGCCAGCTTCTCCTCGCCGTCGGGCAGGTGCCGGGTGAGCTTGGGCGGATCCTCGAAGCCGACATGCACCACGCGGGTCTTCGCGGGGAAGACGGGGCAATGCTCGTCGGCATGGCCGCAGACGCTGACGACGTAATCAAACTCGACCGGGCCAAGCTCGGCAGGGGTCTTGGAGAACTGGCGTGACATGTCCACGCCGGCCTCGGCCATGACGCGGAGGGCGTGGGGGTTCATGCCGTGCTTTTCGATGCCGGCGGAGAAGGCTTCGAGGACGTCGCCCTTGAGGTGGCGCGCCCAGCCTTCGGCCATCTGGCTGCGGCAGGAATTGCCCGTGCAGAGGAAGAGGATCTTCAGTTTCGGCATTGGCGTTTGCAGAAATCGCGGGGATCGAGTTTGAGGATTTGGGCGAGGCGTTTGCGGTCGGCGCCGGCCTCGTCGGAGCGGGCCAGGGACTTGAAGACCCAGTCGAGGGCTTCGCGGACGACCGCCGGCGAGTCCTTGCTCGCCAGTTTGAAAAAGATCCAGCGTCCATCCTTGCGGGCACTCAGCAGGCGGGCTTGTTGCAGCAGGGCGAGATGACGGGAAACGGTGGACGGGGCGAGGCCGAGCAGTTCGGTGATCTGGCAGGCGCACAACTCGCCCTCGCGCAGTGCCAGCAATAGACGCACGCGATTTCGGTCCGCCATCGCCCTAGCGATGTTGATGAACACGCGCATGGCACAACAACGATATTTCGCCAAAGAACGAAATACAAGCTTTCTTTCCCGGGTGGGAGATGGGGGACCGGGCACAGCGTTCCCCCTTCATCCCCGGCCTGGCGGTGATCGTTGGCCCGCCGCGACCTCTGGCGCCGAGCGGCTGTTTGGTCGCACGGCTCGCCCGCCGGTGATTCGAGCGGGCTGGTGGGCCGGGCCGAAAGGTACCGATCCCGCGAGCGGACGGTTGGGACCGAGAGCTGGATTCAGGAGGTAATCAGCCACTCGCCTTCCACGCGGCGGGCCGTGACGGGGAGCCCGTAAGTGACACTGAGTTTTTCCGAGGTCAGGGTGGTTTCGATGGGGCCAGCGGCAACGATTTCACCCGCGCGCATCAGGATGATCGCTTCGGCCATGTCGGCAGCCAGCGCGGGATCGTGGGTGGTGCAAACCACGGTGATGCCGTCGGCTACCAGTTGGCGCAACACATCGCGGACGCGGCGGCGGTTGGCGAGGTCAAGATGGGACGTGGGTTCATCCAGCAGGAGAATGGCGGGATGCTGCGCCAACGCGCGGGCGATCAGGGCGAGTTGTCGTTCGCCGCCGCTCATGTGCGTGACCGGGCGTCTGCTCAAGCTGCCCAGGCCCACGCGCTCGATGGACCGTCGGGCTTCGTCCACATCCCGGTGGCCCGGCATTTCCAGCGCGCCGAGATAGGGGGCGCGCCCGAGGAGCACATATTCGAGCAGCGTGAACTCGAAGGGGATGAATTCGCTCTGCGGCACGAGGCCAAGCAGGCGGCTGCGTTCCCGATTGGTGAATGTGTCCAGCGGACGGTCGTTGATGAACAACGCCCCGGAGCGCGGCTTCAACCAACCGAGCAGCAGATGCAGCAAGGTGGTTTTGCCGCCGCCGTTGGGACCAAGAATGGCCGTGAGCGCACCGGGGTTGATGGCGAGAGAGATTTCGCGCAACACCGGCACGTCTTCGGCGTAACCAAAGGCGATTCGCTCAAGGCGCAGAATGGGCGAAGCGTTCTTCATTCGCGGGTCACTTTCGTCCCGCGCAGCAGGATGATGGCGAATCCGAGCGCGCCGATCAGTGAGGTGAGAATGCCGAGCGGGATTTCGCCTGCCGTCAGCGAGCGGGCCACGTTATCGCAGCCCAGGGCAAAAATGCCACCCAGCCACATGGAGCCGGGCAGCGAAGGGCGCGCGTCAGCCCCCAGCAAACGGCGGGCGATATGCGGCACCAGCAGTCCGATCCAACCCACAATGCCTGCGACCGAAACAACCGTCGCCGTGGCGGCCACCGCCGCCACCACCAGCAGGGCACGCTCGCGTCCCGCCGCGACGCCCAACGAAAACGCGGTCGCTTCGTCCAGCGCCAGAATCGAAATGCGCCAGCGCATCAAGGTGATGACGATCAAGGCCGGAATGACAATCGGCACCATGCGTTGCACATCGGGCCAAGAGACGCCCCACAGTCCGCCGAGCAGCCAGAACGTCAGCTCCGGCAATTCGCGGCGCGGATCGGCCATGCTTTTCAACAGCCCGAGACCCGACGAGAACAACGCGGACACCACGATGCCCGCCAACACCAGCCGCATGACCCAGCCGCCGAATTTGAGATGACGGGCGAGCGTGTAAGACAGGGCCAGCCCGCCCAACGCAAACACGCCGGCGCTGAGGGGCAACAGAACGATGGCCCCCTTGAAGAAGAGAATGGACAGCGCCGCGCCAAACGCTGCGCCTTGCGACACGCCCAGAAAACCGGGCTCGACCAGTGGATTGCGGAAAAGCATTTGTAACACCGCGCCGCCCGCGCCCAGTGCCATGCCGAGCAAGACGGCGGCGCAGATTCGGGGCAGCCGAAGTTGCCAGGCCAGTTCCCGGGCCAGGTCGTCCTCCCACAGCAGCCGCACCGGCATCCACGGCGGTTGCGGATAACGACCGATGAACAGCGAGACACCGACCAGCAGCAGCAGGAGTGCCGGCAGGAACAGGCTGGAGGATAGGAGCGCGCGGCGGTTCATCCTTCTACCGCCAGTCCCCGCGCAGGCGCGGTTTGATTTGTTCGGTGATCTCACTTTCGGTCAGGCCATACCACTGGTAGAAAGCCATCACTTCGGTCCAAAGGTCCAGTTCGGCGAAGCGTTCCGGGTGCAAGCGCTTGGCAGTCCACATCAAGCCGAGTGCCCACCGCGGGTCCGGTTGATCCCAAGTGACGAGATCGCGGGGGAACGTCCACACCTTGCCATTCTTGACCGCGTCCAGCTTTTGCCAGGTGCGGTCGGCGCGGATGAGTGACGCCATCTCGGTGTTGCCCTCGCCGTAGTCCACCACGAGAACCACGTTGGGATTCCACACCGCCGCCTGTTCGAGGCTGACCACCGTCCAACCGCTTCCCTTGATGGCCTCGCGCCAGACCGGAACGCCGCCGGCCATCTCGACGAGCCGGGTTTGAATCCAATCCGCCGCCGGCACGCTGAAGGAAAGTGTGCCCCCTCGCGTGGAGGCTTGGAGCAACAAAACCCGTGGCCGTTTCCCCGCGGGCAGGTCGGCCAGCCGAGCGGCGACCCGGGTGCGGCGTTCCCGGTAGTAGCCCGCCAACGCCTCCGCCCGGGGCGTGTTGCCAAACAGCTTGCCCAACGTGAGCAACTCCCGCTCGTATTGCTCCGGGGTTTCCAAGTCGAAATACAACGCCGGGATGCTGACTTTCGCGAGCGCGTCGCCGAGCCGCACAGAGACGCTCTTGAGCAGCACGAGGTCCGGCCGCAGTGGTGCGAGTTGTTCGGGGCCAACTTCGCCGTCCAGTATCACGAGACTCGGGGGCAACCGTCCTGCGGCCTCGAGGAAACGGAGGTGTTCGTCGCGCAACTGGCGGCTGCCGACGGCCGCCACCAAGCGGTCACGTGCCTCGGGAAACAGCGCAGCGGTGTGGACGATGACGAAGGAGGCTCGCCCGGCCACCGCAATGCGCGAGGGAGGCACCGGCAAGCGAAGCTCTCGCCCATCGTTGTTGGTCAGCGTCAGTGGCGGAGGCTGTGCGGTTGCTGTGATCCCGCAAAAAATAATCGCCATAATCCCGGCATAAAGCAGGGCTGGTCGCAGCCCGGACAGTTCACACATTGTTGGGTGCGGTGCGATGGCGCGGCCTCGTAGCGCAGGTTTCCAACCTGCTGTGTCGCCGGTTTCCCACCGGCAGGCCTCTGCAAACCGGTCGCGTCCGCCTGGTCGAGCGCGCTGCAGGCTGGAAGCCCAGCGATATAGCAGACTGGAAGTCTGCGCTACGAAGGTGTGACATTTGCAGCCCACAGGACTTCGGAAATGCCGCAGCGTCTTTCGCTCAAGGTGACGATGAATCATGGGTGTCCTTTCCTTTGGGGACTGAAACGGTCTCGGTATCGAACTCACCGAGTTGTTTGATTCGATCTTCCAGCGAGGCAAGCAACGCGGGCCGGACGGTCAGAATCGCCTGCTCGAACATGCCATTACTCAGCACCAGCCACACCGAGGTCCAGCCCCGGTTGTCCTGCAACTCGATCGGTCCCAGTTCATCCACCACCAGCGTGTGACACCGCCCCACCTCCCGCAGACGCGCGTCCGCCCAAGACAGGACGGCTTCATCGAACTCCCATAAGTTGGTGATGATTTCGCGGGACTGGGAGCGGCGCGTGGCGAGCAGGCGCTCCTCGCCCGAGCGGAGGTTCCGCACGCGGATGGCGACTTTCCGGCCCGCCACAAAGACACCGGGCGAGAGCAGTCCCCGCACCTCGTGCCCGGCCGCTCGGAGGCCTGCAATCGCGCGCTCGCACCAGCGGGTCTTGCCCGCGTCTCTTGCTCCGACAACAAGCCGGATGCGTGGCCGGAACTGGACGTTGCCCGTCATGGCGTAACGACCACACGATAGAAGACATTGCTTCCGGCTCCGAAAGCGGCTTCCGTCCAGTTGGTCTCCGTGCCGATTACTTGGAGCGTGGCGACCTCCGTCCAGCTTGTTGGCGAGGTCGGGTCGAAGGTCCGTTCGATCCGGTGCGGCAGGGAGGGAATGGCGTTGGTAATGTCCAAGCGAAATTCACTGGGGTTGGATTGGACGAGATTCAGGACCGGCTGCCGCAGAGTCACGGTGATCCGCGGCCGATAATCGGGCGGATTGGACGTGCTTTCCGAAGATGTGAATGGCGCGCGATCCGAGCCGGAGGCCGGTGGACTGTCTTCACCGTCAATGATCAGAATGGCCCCGTGGCTCAGCAAGTTGGACCGGGTCAACGCCTGGGTGAGCAGACTGGTGATGTCCCAACTGAAAAATCGGTCGTTGAGGTTGGGGTCTAAAACCGGCTCCTTCACGCCGACTACGAAATGGTTGGTATCGAAGTCCCCGCCGGGCGCCGTCCAGTTGTTCGTTCCGTCGCTGGTCAACCACGTTGCGCCCGTGGCCGTCGCTCCAGAACCTCCCGTCCCCTCGACGAACGAAGTCGTCAACGGGTAAAGCCGAATGTCGCGGTCCTTGGTGTTGTCCTGAAACACATAGAAATACGCCTTCGCCTCCTGGATTGCCGCCGGCGGATACGCGACCACTGAAGCCGGGATGGCGAACAGCCCGCGGGTCACCGAGGTGTCACTGTTCACCAGCACCCGCACGCTGCCGTTGAGACCAAAATTCGACTGCTGGCTCGCCCCTCGGCTATCGAGGTAGGTGTCCTCGGTTATCGGGAAATCCAGTCCGAGCGCCAGCTGCGGCAGGCTGCCGGCAACCAAAGCGGCCACCAGCCGCCCAGTTCCGGCGCGGTGAATAGAGTTCCAATGCGTGAGTTTGTTTCTCTGCACTCGTTTGGTTTTCCTCATGGTTGGTCTGTGTTTTCGTTGTGTTGAGTTCTTTCAGTAGTAGTAGGGAAACCAGGTGAAGTCGCCGCGTTGGGGGATGCGCGGGTTGTTGCGGGATTTGTCCCAGAGATCGTTGCGCCAGCGGACGTGGTTGTCGAGATGCAGCACGTTGCCGCCCAGCCCACCGCGCCGGGCATGACGTTCCGCGCCGGCCCGGGCATCCTCGGCGGTCTGCGAACCCGCCGTGCGAAACGAACCGGCCTGGCCGTAACCCTGCCGGGGATCCAGGGTCTGCTCGAATAGCAGGATGGTGTGCGACGGAGCCGTCGCGCGCGTCAACTTGAGGAAGCTGGGCTGAGGGGTAGCCCCCCAAGGCAGGCCGTAATTGAAATCATGCGCCAGAAAGGAGTTCATGGCGTAGCTGTGGTAGCCCTCCACGGACGGACAATAATCATATTCGGCGTCGGCCAGCGGTCGGGCCGTGGGACAGTGCCAGATGCTGCTCACCGGTTTTTCCCCTTCCGGAAAATCCCGCCAGGCCCGCACGCCCAAATACGGCGGCAACACGTCCACATAGCCGTGATCGTGCTCGGGATGGGTGGGCGACCCAAACGCGCCGCGGTCGCGCCGCCGATCATCCGGATGGGGCAGAAAGTCGTCGTTATCGTTCGCATACAGGTGCGCGGCCAATCCCCATTGGCGCAAATTGCCGAGGCACTGGGTGGCTCGGGTTCTTTCCTTGGCGCGACCCAGAGCGGGCAACAACATCGCCGCGAGAATCGCGATGATGGCAATGACCACCAGTAGTTCGATGAGCGTAAAACCAGAGCGACTGCAAACGCTCGCGCTACTTGAACAATCAGGGTCGTTATATTTGGTGAAGTATAACGAAGACCAAAAACCACGCTGGGGTTGCGCGTTTGTCATGATTTATTCCTCCTGCCGCGTCACAGGCGCAGGAGTCGGTGCAGTTGCCGCCGGGTGTGCTCGGTAGCAGTTTCCGCCTCGGCTTCCAGTTGCCCGTAGAGAGCCAGCACCTGCCGCCCGGTTTCGGTCAAGCTGGCACCGCCGCCGGCTGCCCCGCCGCGCGCGGAAGTGACCAGCGGTGACTTGAAGTGCTTGTTCATGGCTTGAATGTGGAGCCAGGCGCGGTTGTAGGACATGCCCATCTGGCGCGCGGCCTCGGAGAGCGAGCCGGTGGCGCTGATGCGGGCCAGCAGTTCCACCTTCCCCGGCCCCAGCCCGACTGGCTCTCCGAGATGGATGCGCAGGCGGGTGCGGGCGCTCGGCGGTGATTGGTCTGCCTCAAACATTACGATCACAATTGGAGTGGTGATTTTTTGTTGAATTGTCTTTCAGGGATGAAACGAACTTCGAGCCGAGCCCTCTTGGGCGCAGCTCTGTCAAGTTACGATTGATCGTAATGAATGAGGTTCTCTGAGATGGCCACAACGGAGTTTGGAAAGATTTTGCCGGCTGGCGCAAGCCTTACGTTCCCGGCGCACGGCGGCGACAAGCCGCGGATGGTCGCTCGATTCATCCGCCGCCCCGGTCCGCTCGTGGCGAAGGCCGCGCTTCGGGACCGCCTCATGGTTGCAGGCGGCGGCGACGAACAGAGGGGTCTTGGCACAAGGCGCAGTCATGCGCGCGATTCTGGGGCAAAAGGCGCATCGCGGATGTGATCAGGATCAAAGTCTCGAATGTTTCCCGGCGCAGGCAGATCGTCCGGAGCGTTCCAGTTGGCAAATGAGTTCCAGTCGGCTTCAGCCACGTCATGCACGGCCACCAGTCCCGCCTGGTGGCAGCGTTTGGCGAAGGTGCGCACGGCCCGCAACTGCCGCTGGAGCAGGTCGAGCGCGAGCGGCGCGGCGGCTTTCGGATAGAACGCCGCCAGCGATTCGAGCCGGTGACCGACGCGCGGGACAACGCCCGCGCCTTCACCACAGCGCCCCAGCAAAGCGCGCAGCGCGGCACTCGTC
>CALJWR010000371.1 GCA_937976685.1 uncultured Verrucomicrobiae bacterium | reverse complement strand
TCGAGCGTACCGAAGGCTTCAATGGGGCCGCGACCAATTGGTCGCGGAAATAGCCAGCGCGAGAAGTCTCCGGTTGTCAAATATCTGCGAGCTGCGTTGCGAGCAGCCCCATGGCTCTGACAGTTTCGTTCGGGAATCGCTGGGTTGTTGGGCCGATTCACCTTGGTGAAAGAACAAGTTGCGAGCTGCGAGCAGCCTTCCGGGACCGCTGACCGCCCCGGTGCTCGCAGCGGAAACCTCGAGCTTCATCGTGTCACAAAAACGAAGTATTCGTCAATCTCTCCCTCGAGAAAGCGGGCTAGCAGCCGAGCCTGGATCTCGAGCAGGCGCCGGTAGCTCACCCGGTAGTCGAACAGGGGGTGAGTGACCAGGGTGTCCATGCGGAGCTCGTAGGCACGGAAGAAGGCCTTGCGGCCCTCCGGCGTGAGGGCGACCGCGGGACCCGCCTGGATGAAGCTCTTTTCGGTCACCATGCGCATGTTGATCGCGCTGAGGACGGCCGAATCGGCTATCAGCGGCCGAAGCGGCTCCATCAAATCGAGGGCGAGCGCAGGGCGCCCAAATCGCGGCTGGTGGTAAAAGCCGATAAACGGATCGAAGCCGACCGCCTGGCAGGCGATGACCAGGTCCTTCGTGAGCAGGCTGTAGGCCAGAGACAGCAAGGCGTTGACGGGATCCCGGGGTGGCCTGCGATTGCGGCCGTTGAAGTCGAAGCGAAACCTCGCCGCCGTCTCTTCGTTGTCCTCAGTCTTGATCATGCCGGCAAACTCGCCGAAATAAAGTCGCGCCGCGTTTCCTTCGATCCCCAACAGCTCCTCGAGGTCGGCGGCCTGCTCGGCCCGGGCGATCATTTGCTTGAGCTCATCGAGCACCCGTGCTGGCGGCTCGAGATGGTTCCGCTGCAATAGCGTGCGCTGGTTTCGGATCTTTCCGGCCACCAGGCGCCGGGCGAGTTTCAGGGCGAACCATTCCTGCTCGGCCAGTCGGAACTGCACGCGGCGAAGAAAGACGTTCTTGGAGTTCAGTCCGGTGGTGATGCCGTAGAACCAGCCGCCTTGCGAGAAGTAGCAAATGGGCACGCCGGCCTCGCAGAGCGTCTGGATGGCCTGGGTGGAGAGCTGGATGTTTCCCATCAGGTTGACCTGGCAGATCTCGCCGATCCGCACCTCTTCGACGAGCGTGTCCTTGTCGCGCATCTGGAGCACCGCGCCCGTCTTGCCTACCCGCAGACCCTGGCGGTTCAAGTAAAGAGGGCGGAGCTCGTCCCGCGGCGTCACCAGCGGCCGCACTGTCGCCGGCGGTTTGCGCTCCGCAGGCTCCCTGTCGAACAAGGAGAGCTGCACCGGTCCGGCGGCCGGCTGAAAAGCGAGCATCGCCGTCTCGTCAGGCAGACAGATGCCGACCAGCGAGCATCCGGGACACTTGGGTGAATCGATCAGGGGCGGTGGTATCTGACCGGAGGCCGCGGTCGCGCGTGCCTGTCGAATCGTTTCCTCGACCTCTGCCACCAGCGCCTCGTCAAAGCGCACGCGCACCCGCTGCCGGGTTCTGGCGTAGAAGATGACGCCCTCCTCGCATCGGTAGCCGTTGTCGCGCAGGATGAGCCCTTGCAGGCCGAGCTGGGCGCGGTCGGCCGGCCAGGCCTCCAGGCCCGAGGCGGTCTCGCGCGGCGCGCCGTGCTTGTAGTCGACGGGAGTCACGGCCCCGTCGGAGACCTCGAGGAGGTCGATTCGCGCGATCACGCCTAGCCGATCGCTGGCGAGGGTCACCGAGCGTGTCTTGAGCTGCTCGCCCTCGAGGGCTTCAGGCGGCGGAAGGGCGCCTTCACGCTTGTCGTCCACGCGGCGGTGGTCGAACTTGCCTTCAATGGTGTCGACGCTTTCGCGGAAAAGCCCCTCGACCCATTCGTAGTAGAAGACCCGCGGGCAGTAGACGAATTCGTGAATCATGCGCGCGGGAATGTATTCGGGAACTGCTTCTGGGTGCGGTTGGCTCAGGGGCGTTCTGCTCACGGCGTCACACCACGATGCAAGGGCAGTCGACGGTGACGTAAGGCCGGCCGAGCGCGGTGATGACCCGCTCACCGCGGCCCTCGGTCGGTCCCAGCCACACGAAGAGTACCTGATCTTCCTCGTGATGAATGATCCGGCTCAGCTCCGCCCGGCAACGCGCCAGATCCATCGGCGTGAACTGGCACTCGAAGACCGAATACTGAAGGTGATCCCCGAAATTGCGCATGGTCTGAAAGACCTTGCGCAGCCGCTTGTCGTCGCTGATGTCGTAGCAAACAAGATACGTCTGACGCATGCGACTACACCTCGCTCGAAAAGAAGAGATCGGCCTAGGCGCGCCAGATTGCCACCGGCGGCGTCAGGTTGTACTTCAAATTGCCGCCCTCGCCGACAGCGATACGGCGCGACTCATAGACAGTGAAGACACCAAGTTCCCGGAGACGTATGCGGTCGGAGCTAGTCTTCCCCCACAGCTCGGGTAAACCGAGGAGAGATCCGACGACCGCCGCCGAGGCCTGCGGCTCCCAAAGCGGCCAGCGGACCGAGCAACCTTTGCGCCACGTACCGCCGTCTAACCGCCACGCTCGGACGGCCATCCCGCTCGGGTGGGGCATCGCTGGAAAGAGCCGCAAGGCCTCAAACGCTAACCGGTTGGCACCCCAGAGGGTGCGAGGCTTGTTCCCAGACCCCGTCGGGTCTTGGTCCATCAGCGCGTACCTCCGGTCGTCGTGAACATCCAGCCGAAGCGAATGCAGCTTGTCCTGTGGACTCCAGGGTCCAAAGAGTGCTTTTTTGAGGTGATCGATTTCACATCTGACCATGAGCTGCTCGACGCTGCCGAGGAAATCCTGACTACCGCTGCCGCTTACGAGCGCCCATGGGGTGGCCAACATTCTCTGCACCCGGTCTGAGGGATTTCCGACCCCGTAGGCAGCAGCCAGGTCTACCCAGCGACGGTTCCGAAGCTGAGCTTGTGCCATTGCTTCATCAGTATGCAGAAGGAACTTTTCATTCAGAACGGTGAGGTTCTTATCAAGCGACACGCTTGGATCGGCGGGCTCGTCGCGGCGCGGCTTCCGCTGAAGCGTCGTGTGGAGCTTGCTCAAGAGTGTTTGCCGTCGTTTCTCATTCGACTCGGATTCAGTTTCCGGCGGTGGATCGGGGTTCACCTGGAGTCGCGGGCGCAATCCTCGCCAACCTAGCCGCGGCCTCCAACCCGCGTCTTCAAGTGTCACCAGCGCTCCCAGCGCCGTCAGGAAACCCAATGGATTGTCGCCCCGCGGGCCAGTCAACTCAAACTCCACCACCATCCACCTCCCGGGCCTCTTCCTTTTCGGAGCAGCGGTGATCGGCCAGCCGGAGAATCGCCTCCAGATAGGCCAAGCCCCACCAGCCATAGCAACGCACCAGCACCCAAAACCGCTCGGGCACCCCACTGTCGAGCCTCCATAGGGCGTGGTTGTTTGGCGCGGACAGTAGAAGCCCGTCGTGGTTGAGTTCGACCGGGACCGGCTCCGATTCGAGGGCTACTGGGACGAACGGCCGCGCAAAGCCGTGATGCGCCGCGATCAGGTGTAGCACCAGGTCCCAATCGTTCACCTGTTTACGAAGGTCACCGGTGTTCTGGATCAGGGCCACCGACTGCAATTCGTGCCGGGCCCCGTCTGGGTATCGAGCCAGGCGACGCGCACGGGTGAGGGCGCGCCAATCCCGCGCAGCCAGGGGTGACTTGGCCAGCGGCTCCGAGGCGAGACTGGCTGCGATTTCGTCGCCACCGTGTAGCCAAGCTTGAAACCGCGGATCGGCCTTGCCCACATCATGCAACCATGCCGCCAGCGAAAGGTCGGCCGCGAGATTTGGCGGAAGCTCGAGCGACCGCGCGAAGCATTCGACCCAAGCGCGTACTCCTCGGCTATGCTCAACCAACGAGACAGGCGCTACGGCCAGCGATGTCTCGGCGGCAGTGGAGAGATCCTCCCCTTTGCTTTTTCTGCCAACAATCGCGAAACTTCCATCCACTTCGACAGCGCGGCGCTTCCGGTCGGCGCCGAGCCGCGCGGAGAGCTGCCTGAGCCAGTCCGGCACGAGCTCAAGCTCGGAAAGTCGGACGAGACTCCCGGAGGGATCGGGCGCCTCCTCTTCGCCGGCGGCCCAACGCCGGAGATCTTCCAACAGCGAGCGGGCCTCGCCGTCCATGCCTGTCCGATCAAGCCAGGCGGCTGCGGCGTCCAATCGCAGCACAGGCCGCCTGCCGGCGGCTAGGGCCGCGGCATCGCCGATGTCCGGCACGGGTGCCGTGTTAGCAGGATGCCAGCCGAGCTCGTCGCAGCCGCCATAGGTTGCGGGCACCACCACGACGTCCCCAGGGCGCACTTGACCCGCGCCGATCACCTCGGATTCACTCGCGCCGCGCCATCGCAGAACTTGGCGAATGGGGGCTGCGGGCTGGTCGGCCGCGACGGCAGCCTCCAGATCGCCACCGTCCACATCGGCCTTCCCGGTGGAGCCGCTTATCCACTGCCGGAATTCCCAGATCGGAACGGCACAGCCTTCGCCCGGCGATGGCGGCTGCACCGCAGTGCGCTCCAGCCAGAGTTCGGGGCGGTCTTCAGGAAGATCGGCCCGCCAGACGACCGTGACATCGGCGGCGATGGCGACGTTGCCGTGAAGAAAGGCCCGGATCTCGGGCTCCGGCTCCGGCGGTGGACTTGTTTGCACCAGCAGATCGAGATGCGCCGGCAGCAGCCGGTAAGCTTCCCGCGCCGGCTGGCAGAGCCGGCTAAGCTCCTCCTTCTGGGGCAGGCGCGTCGCCAGCGGCTCGATGCCAAAGTCGACCAGAGGCGGCCTTGCTCGGGCTTGCTCGTTGAGCCAGTGCCAGGTGTGACACAGCGCGTCGCCATAGATGGGGTCGGGATTCTCGACGGTGCCTTTGCGAGTCTTCACCTGGGAAGACGCAGCGACGACTGTGCCAGAGGGGCGACCCGAAGCGCCGATCTGCCCGAGGCGATTGCAGCGATCTCCGAGGCGATCCAGCCGCCCAAAGCGCTGGCGCAGGGCGTCGAGCGGAGCGATCTCCGTGATCAGGAAGTCGAAGTCGAAGTTGGCGCCAACCTCGATTGCCTGGGTCGCCACAACAGCCACGGGTTCCGCTGGTCGCCGTGCCGCCCCCGCCTCCAGCCAGGGCAACCAGCGCTCGAGCCGTCGGTCCCGCTCCCAAGGCCGCACTTTCCCGGTGAGCAGGAGCTTGCGTTCGGCGGGTAATCGCAGGCCTTCATAGAGCGCCCGGGCGTCCCGGACGCGGTTGACGACGACACCCAGGACACCGGCGTGCATCGCCTTAAGCGTTTGCTCGGCGCGATTACGAATCGCCTCGACTAGCGCACCGCGAACATCCTTGCCACTGTCATCGACGAGACTCAGCTCGACTGGCTTTGAGGCCCGAAGACGGCGGCTCAGCACGGGATGATTCCGGTCATCGATGCTGAGCTCAAAGTCGGCCTTCTCGCCGAGCGTCGCTGACAAAAACACCGCCTCCAGGGGCGGGCCGACCGGCGTCTCGGCGAAGTGCTGCCACTTGCACTGGATGAGCTTCAGCGTCTGGCAGAAAGGGCGGGAGCAGTGCGCTTCGTCGACGAAGATGACTGTGTCACGACCCAGCAGTCCGGCATGGATCGGCCAACCACGGGGGCCGACGTCGCCGTAGGAGCGAAACAAGAGGCGGGATCCCACTTGATCGACGGTCGATAGCAGCACGGTGGGTTGTCCCGGCGAGCGCGCCCAGCGGTCGTCGGAGGGCAGGCCGCCGCGCAGCGTGGCGACGAGCAGAGGTTCGACTCCACCCAGGGCGAGCAGCTCCCGGGCCACCGGGTACAGCGGATCCTCCGGTTGATCCGCTGCTGTTCTGAGGCGTTCGGCGATCGCGTAGGCGCGCCTGGCCGCTTCGTCCACCACGACCCGCCGGTCGACGACAAAGGCCACTCGGCGCCGAGCGCAGGGCGAACCGGCGGCGAGCGCCAGCACGGCGAGGTCGATGAGGGCGGTCTTGCCACTCGCCGTCGGCAGCTCCAGCCACCGCGGCCACCGCGCCTGCGCCGCATCGGCCGGACAAAGCCAGTCGCGAAACACTCTGCGCTGCCATGGAAAAGGGTCGCGGTCGCTGAGGGCGCGAAACCAGTCGTCAAAACGGGCTGGGTCCAACCTCATGCGCGCCACTCCTCCAGTTGCCGAAACAAACCGTAGCCGAGATGTCGGCCGGCGCCGACGAGCACAGGACCAGCCACCGGTTGGTCGAACTCGAGCAGCACATGGACATGCGCGCGCACCGGCTTGCCGGGGCGACTGGGCAGCGGCGGAAAACGGAACGCCGGAGGGGCGCCGAGCGTCCAGGCCACCGGGGCGACGGCGACTTGAATGGGTTCCGGCAAACCGGCAATGAGGCAGGCCTCACGAATAAGTGCCCTGGCCTCTTCACCCCAAAGGTCTTTGGGGTACCTGCCCAGGACCACGGGCGTCACGCTGGACCAGAGTCGCGAGGGGCGCGTCCACGTCTCCGGCAAAAGCCCAACGCGCCGTTCCGAGGCGTCGCAGCGCTCCAGACGCCAGGTGCCCAGGCGCCCCAGCGTAAGTTCGTTGACACGGCCAAGGGCGCACAGACAGGCACTGCGCTGACAGGACGCGATCCCCGCTGGCAGCGCAGCGGCGACCCCAAGCAGGTGTGCGCGCGCAAACCGGTGACCTACATCGGCAAGAGGCAGCAATGCCAAGTGGGGCCCGGGGAGGGGACGAGGATTCTCCGGGGTGCTGTCCGGCGCATGGCCGCTGATGATCTCGCTGACGGGCTGGTTGGCCTTGGCGAGGAGAGCCGAGCGCCAGACGGCCATCAGCTTGGCGCTGGCTTCCAAGGGGAGAGGCGGACCGTCGCTTTTGAGCCGGAAAACGAAGAGCTCGCGGTGATGACCCTGCGCAATTGCGACTGGACTCGCAGGCCGCCCATAGTTGACCCAGTCACTGAGCGGCGGCCGCCGGTTGCCCTCATAGGCCGCTACAAGCTCGGCAAACCGGCCCGGTCCCGGCACGCGCAAAGCGATCACTCCGTCACGACTCGGGATCCAGTCGGGTCGAAGATCATCGGATTGCAGGAGATCAACGGCGACCAGGCTGGACGAATGGCCCAGGCAGGCCACGCCCCGGGCGAGCTGGCATAGCTGGCTGGCGATTTCAGGCTCCGGATTGGCCTTGGGCCACCAGATCTGCACACGCTCCTCGCTGAGGGTGCCCACCGCGAATCGTCGTGGCTTGCGGTCGCGGGCAAGAAGGGTCTCCTGGATGAGGGGAAGGGGCTGTTCGACGTATGTCTTGGTATTCTTATCCCGCTTTCGAGTAAGTTGATCCAACTTATCATTCACCGGTACATAACGCTGCACCGCGTGGGTTGATAGCAGCTCGCCGCATCGCAGGAACGGAGGCTCCAGTTGCTCCAGCCATTCCAAAGCAGCCTTGCCGGTAGGCATCGAGCCGGAATCGGCCCAGGCCTGGACCAGCGCGCAAAAGAGACGGTCCGGGTGCGGGGGCCACTCGACTTCGTCCTTCTCGGCTCCCCGACCGACGTCGGCGGCGGTGAGCGCCCCCCGCAGATAGCGGATCTCGAATCCGAACATGGCGTGGCCTCACTCGCGAGCTTCCGCGGCCAGTTCGCGGCTTCTCGTGACTGCCTTGACCAGCTCGGCATTCGGGCGTAGCGTCAGGCAACCGTCCTTCCACGGAGGCGAGTCAGGCGCCACAGGCCAGGGAAGACCAGCTGACTTTGCCGCCGTGACGGCTTCTTCGAAGATTCGCGTGGCCGCATCGGGCGTGAGCCGGAATCTCCGCGATTCGCCCGCCGACAGCAATTCGATCGACAGCTCGTTGCGGGGAACCAGGTCGCAACGGGAGCGCAGGCTGAAACCAGTGACCCACTGGCGAGCCAGCGCAGTCAGCGCCAGGGCCGCCAGAACCGTGCGTGCTGCAAGGTCAACCGCCGCCTGCTGCTCAAGGGTTTTCGAGTCCACCGGGAAGCGGAGGCGACGAAGCGCTGGAAGCGACAATACAGCAATCTGCCGGGCGAAGCGCACCGATACGCCCCCGTGGTTGTACTCGCTTTCAAAGTTGCGGCGCTGTTCCGGAGGGACTTTTAGCGAGGGAGTAACGTTGCCGAGGCCGATCTCGGAGAGCTTGCTTTGGCCCTTCTCCACGACGGTCCATGTCTTGTCGTCGGCGATGGAGATCGGAATCTTTTCGCCGGCGACGGTGATGAGCGGGTCGATGCGGCTGGCCGGTCGGCGGTTGTCCTCGGTCGCATCAATGCCGATGATCTCCGAAACCAGGGCGCGCTGGAACTTCTGGCCGAGGCCGCCCCGGGCGCCATGCGAGTCCCACACGCCGAAAATCAGAGCCGTGGGACATAGTTGAAACAGGCCGGTTGCCCGAGCGGGACTTGCTTCGTCCACCAAGCGGCCAATCGCGCTGCCTTTCTTCGGGTCCTTCGGGTGGCGGAAGGGCTTCCAGACGCGCTTGCCAGGAAAATCTTCTTCGATTTCGCTGGCTAGGAATACAGCATCCGCGATGCGATGCGGCGCCTCGAGGGCGCTGAACAAGCCCACCTCGGCGGCGGTAGTACCGGAAAAGTCGATCTGAACGAGTGGAAAGGGTTTCTTGTCCGCAGCGGAGGTGCGATGCCACTGAAGCAGGGTGAGCTCCATGCGGTTCGCCTGGGATTGCACGCTGTCCAGCAAGACGCAGTTGATCGGACTGCCGTCTATGATGCGCTTCTCCCGCGCGTAAACCCCACCCTGATAGGTCGGTGGAAAGATCTTGTCGCCGCTGCCGCCGGCAGGATCGAGGTCTGTTATGGCGCGGAACGCGAAATCCGTGCCTGCCAAGGCGTTGCGGAGATCATCGTAGCCAAGAACGTCAAAACTCATCGCTTCCTCCCAGAAACTCACAATCGAAGCCCTTGCTTGCAAGGCTTGTCAAGCTGTCGCCGCTCGGGGGCTCCTCAAAGAATTATAGTTGCCATCAGGGGGACAAATTACCAGGAATTCTGTCCTGCCGGAGCGCCTGTTGGTTTGCTCCCAAGAGGGACAGGGGCTGCTTGGTGACTGGTCACGGGTTTTCGGCACGACCGTTGCAGTGGAATGTCTCAAAGATCTGAGCATGACATACTAAAGATCTTGCACAGTGGCGCACTAATAGGCTATACTCGTGAGTGAGGTTCTCCCACACCATGGACATTAACCGCTTCACCGAAAAGCTCCAGGAGGCGCTGCGCACGGCGCAGTCCAAGGCTATCCGCCTGTCCAACCAGCAGATCGACGTCGAGCACCTAGCCAGCGCTCTGCTCGAGCA
>CALJWR010000370.1 GCA_937976685.1 uncultured Verrucomicrobiae bacterium | reverse complement strand
GGTGCCCGGCGGCCAACCGCCCGCGGGCGAGGTGTTCAAGGGCTGGGTCGTGCGGGCGAAGACGTTCAAGCCCGGCTCGCTGCCCAGCGCGACCGTCACGCGGTCGTTTTGGGTGCATCCCGCGGGTGCGGCCCGGTACTCGGTGCCGGTCGTGTCGCTCGCGACCGACGCCGGTAACTTCTTCGATCCGGCCATTGGCATTTACGTGCCCGGCAACGCCCCGGGCGGCAACTATTCCCAGCGCGGCCCGGAGTGGGAACGACCGGTCCATGTCGAGCTCTACGAAACGAACGGCGCGCTCGCGTTCGCGCAGGACGGCGACGTCAAAATCCACGGCAACACCTCGCAGGGTTTTCCCATCAAGGGCCTGGATCTCGACGGCACGGGTGGCGCCGGGAGGCGGCCCTTTCGGCACCGCGTCTTTCCCGACCGATCGCGCGTCGAGTTCGAGCACCTGCTGCTCCGACCTTCCGGACACGACCACGGGATGGCCTTCATGCGGGATGAACTCATGCAGTCCCTGGCCGCGGAGACCGGCGCCGAAACCCAGGCTGCCCGCCCCTGCGTCGTGTTTCTCAACGGCGAGTACTGGGGCCTCCACTACCTCAAGGAGAAGCAGGACGCCGAGTTTGTCAGTCACTATGGCGACACGCCGGCCGATGCGCTGGATTACCTCGAAGGCTACGCGGAAGCCCGGGCCGGCGACACGCGGCACTACGACGCCCTGATCCGCTTCCTCGCCGACCATGATCCGGCCGACCCGGCCCGCTTCGCGCAGGTCGCATCGTGGATGGACGTCGCCAACTACGCGGACTACAAGGCGCTCGAAGTCTTCAACTACCGCTGGGACATCGGTAATCACCGCCTCTGGCGGCCGCGCACGCCGGAGGGGCGATGGCGCTGGCTGCAGTTTGACAATGACGTCGGCTGGGGTGGCTTCTGGGCCGAACAACCCGCGTGGAATTACGACATGCTGGCCGCCATCCTGGCGACGGACGGCCGCCTGCACGGCCACAACAACGAAACCACCACCTTCCTTTTCCGCCGACTCGTGCTCAGCGCCGACTTCCGGCGCGACTTCATCAACCGCTTCGCCGATCTGCTCAACACCACGCTGGCCCCCTCCAACACCGTGGCTCGCGTGGATCAGTTCGCCGCGCAACTCGCGCCCGAGATGGCCGAGCATTCCCGCCGCTGGCGCGCGCCGGCGTCCTTCGCCGAATGGCAGCAGTCCGTCGAGTTGCTCCGTGAATTTGCCCGGCGACGACCGGCTGCTTGCCGCCAGCATTTGCTCCGGAACTTCAACCTGCCGGGCACGGCGACGCTGACGGTGGCCGTGGCACCCGCGGGAGCGGGAACACTGCGACTCAACAGTCTCGAACTGGATGCCGCCTCGGACAATCCCTGGCGCGGCACCTACTTCCGTGGCAACCCGGTGCGGTTGATCGCGCGGCCCCAGTCCGGCTTCCAATTCGCCGGCTGGGACGGACTGGTTGGCGTCACTACCAACGACGTGCGGCTGCTGCTGCAAGGCGACTGGGCGGTCACGGCCCGCTTCGAGCCGGCACCGGTCGCGAGGGCGAAGCTGACCATCCGGTTCGGGCTGGACGGCGCGTTTGAAATCATCGTTGCCGGTTCGACCGGAGAACGCTGGCGGGTGGAAGGCTCGGCCGACCTCGGGCAATGGTTGCCCGTGCAGGAGCTCACGCTCGACGCCGACGGTCATGCCGCGCTCCAGATGACCGCCGGGGCGGCGCCGCGCTTTTTCCGCGCGCGCCGGGCTGCTCCCGCCGGCCAGTGATCGCCGTCGGCGCACTCGCGCGCGCTCGTTCGCGCGACGAAGGTCGCGTGCTACTCTCCGCGCCATGCCGACCAACGTGCTCGGGACCGAACTCAAACCCTGCTGCTTCGCGCCTCAAACCGGTTTCTATCGGGATGGCTATTGCCGGACCGGCCCGGGCGATCACGGCCTGCATGTGGTGTGCGCCCAGATGACGCGCGAGTTTCTCGAATTCACCCGCTCGCGCGGCAACGACCTCTCCAGGCCCGCGCCGCAATACGATTTCCCCGGGCTCAAACCCGGCGACCGCTGGTGTCTCTGCGTCACGCGCTGGGCGGAGGCGCTCGCCGCCGGCTGCGCACCACCGGTGATTCTCGAGGCGACCCACGCCTCCGCCCTGGAATACGTGGACCTCGAAGACCTGAAAGCACACGCGCTTCGGGGTTAGCGAGACGTGCCACCGTCCTGATTCACCGGACTCACGGGCCGAAGGCGGACATCCACCACGGTGGCAATCAGAGCCAAACCCCGGTCGGCCGTCTCACGACGGCGGCTACGCGGCGCGGCTCAGCTCTCGCAATCGGCTTGGCGGTCCTCCCTCCCGAGGCGAAACTTCGCCCGTGAAGATGTCCGCGCCGATTTTCCCTCCCTCTCTCGGCCGTCTTGGTTTGCTTTGCTGGCTGAGACGCCGGCGTCGTGGTCTTGCCGCATTGGCCACCGGGGCGGTCGTCGGGGCGTCGTGCCCCCAAGCCGCGGAAATCGTCCCGCCGGCGACGGTGGTGGTTGGCCAAGTGGCTGAGTTCCGCCTCGCCGGGCTGCCGGCGGTGGCGAACCCGTTCGATCCGGATTCGATCCGCGTGGACGGGGTCGTCACCTTGCCCGACGGCGGCTCGCTTACGATTCCGGCTTTCTGGTACCGCGCGTACAGCCGACGACTCGAAGGGGGCAAGGAACTGCTCGCGGAGGCCAAGACGCCGGAGTGGCGGCTGCGGTTCCTGCCCCAGCGCGCCGGCGTTCACTCGCTGGGTCTCACCGCGACCACCAACGGTCAGCCGGCGGGGAACGGCGCGACAATCACCTTTACCGCCACCGAAGCCGACCCGCCGCGCGTGCATCGTGGCATGGTGCAGATGGCGGCCAATGGCCGATTTTTCGAAACCGCCAACGGTCAGGCGCTGCCGTTGATCGGGGCGAACATCTGCTGGCACGGCAATCGCGGCACCTACGATTACGACGACTGGTTTGCGGCGCTGGCCGCTGCCGGCGGCAACTTTGCCCGGCTCTGGATGGCGCCTTGGGCCTTCGGTATCGAGGCCGAGGCCAACACGGGGCTGAAGTACCGGCTGGACCGCGCCTGGCAACTGGACCACGTCTTTCGCCTGGCCGAGCGTCACGGCATCTACCTGCTGCTGTGCCTGGACTACCATGGGATGTTCGAAACGCAGCCGGATTACTGGGGCGGCAACGACAATTGGAAAATCAATCCGTACAACGTGACCAACGGCGGGCCGTGCGCGACCCAGAACGAGTTCTTCACCCTGCCGGCGGCGCGGGCGATGTATCAAAAGCGCCTGCGCTATTTCATCGCCCGCTACGGCGCCAGCCCGAACCTCCTGGCCTGGCAGTTCTTCAACGAGATTGACAACGTGTACCGCTACTTTCAGCCCGCCGACGTGGCCGCCTGGCACGCGGACATGGCCGCCTGGCTCAAGGCGCACGACCCCTGGCGGCACCTGGTCACCACCAGCCTCACCGGCGGCAGCGACCGGCCCGACCTCTGGCGGCTGCCGCAACTGGACTTCGCCATCTACCATTCGTACTCGCAGGCCCGGCCGGCTGCGGCCCTGCCCGACATCGTGCATCGCTTCCTCACCAACTACGGCAAGCCGATGTTGATTGGCGAATTCGGCACGGACTGGCGCGGCTGGCGGCGCGAGCAGGACCCTCACCTGCGCGGCTGGCGGCAGGGCCTCTGGGCCGGGGCGTTGAGCGGCTCGGCCGGCACCGCCATGTCGTGGTGGTGGGA
>CALJWR010000369.1 GCA_937976685.1 uncultured Verrucomicrobiae bacterium | reverse complement strand
TGACCATCCGGGAGTATGCGGCGCCGAAGATCTACAACTCGATCTTCACCGACTTTGGCGGGCCGGCGGTGCGGGTGGACGACAAGTCCAAGCTGCACCTGGACAGCGGGCTGCTGGACCTGCGGGACAACCTGTTCTGGGGCTTTGCCGGGCCCCTGGCGGAGAACGCCAACGCGCAGGGGTTGTTTACCGACGCGAGCCGGAACAACCGGGAGCTGAACCCGCAGTTGCGGGGCATCAGCCGGACGGACGACGGCGGCCTGGACCCGCGGCCGGCGCCGGGCAGCCCGGCGCTGAGCAGCCCGCGCACCCCGCCGGCTGACGGCTTCTACACCCCCGTCAGCTTCCACGGCGCGTTTAGCGACCTGAACTGGGCGGTGGACTGGACCTTCCTGGCCCAGAAAAACGTCCTGACCGCCCGCGGTGGTCGCAATCCCGTTCCCATGCCGGCGGCACCCACCGTTCAGGCGCCCACGCTGTCCGCCACGCGCGACGGAAACAACTTCACCCTGACCTTCGCCTCCCAGGCGGGCGTCAGCTATCAAGTCCAGTCACGGCCGGCCTTCGGCATGGGTGATTGGATGAACGAAGGCGGCCTGTTGGATGGCAACGGCGGCACGCTCACTTACTCCGCGCCCATCGGCGAGGGTACCAAATTCTTCCGGGTCATCGCCCAATAGGCGCGATGATCGCGGACCAGACTCCAAATCAAAATCAGAAGGAGGGCCCGTAAGGGCCCTCCTTCGTTTTTCCGTCGTGCGTTCGGGCGCTGTCCACCAAACCGAGTCCGGAGAGAAGAATGAATGGTGGGACTTACCGGCGGAGGAGTTGGAGGGATCGGAGGTGCTCGTTCTCGGTCCGGTTGGGTTTGACACGGAAAGCTGGTGCGACCTCCGCCGCTCGCGTTCGCCCTGAAGGACCGTTCTGGCGCGAGCGCTGATCGGAGCGCGACTGCGACGCGCGCTGGTCTGGCATCGAATCGGCGAAGAGAAAGGGGATCAGACCTCGTCGGATTAGGCGAAGGACCAAATCCTCCCTGCTCAGGAGGCGGTGAGGGGAGTACCCCGCGGACGACCTTCGGAGTGTTTCCACACTTCAAATATGCCCGGTCGCACCGGCTCCCGACAACGCCAGTGCGGCAACGTTTTGGTGCCGAACTCGCGACTTCCAGACCGACGCTGGCCGACCGCTTGTCGCATGGATTTTACCCGCTCGCCGCCGGTTTGCCGCAGCGACGGTTCAATCTTCGCATCGGCGTTTGCCGGGGAGCGCCACGGGCGCGTCGCTCGGACGCAGAGCAGGACAAGCGTTCACGGCAGTGTTATGAGGCACCGAGTCACGTCAAAGTCGCCCGAGTGGGCTTCGACAACGGGACCCGATTGGGCGGTGGGAACACTGTGCCCCGGCGCGGCCCGGTTCTGGGCCTCCGCCAAGGGCGGCGCTGAGCGACCTTCCTCGGTGTCCGGTTTTCTTCGGAAGAGCTGTGTTGATATCGCGTCCCCGCGGTTGAGTAATGCACCGGGCGGGCGGTCCGGCAGGATCGCCCGCCCCCGCTATTGCCATGATCGCGTTTGATGACCTCACCGAGCAGCTCCGCCGCCTGTGCCGGGATGAGGCGATGGGGCTCATCGGCCGTGAAGAGTTCGAGCGGCAGTTGGAGGAGCTGGAGTGGCAGACCGGTCCGAATTACCGGATCGAGGAAGCCGGAACCTCCCGCGGCCGTCGGGGTTTTGTCGTGCGCCATCGTCGCTCCGGCGCCGTGATCCGGCGCTTTTCTCTCGCGGAGGAGTGAGCGGCCCGGGGCCGCTGGCACGGGCGGGCGTTGGCGATCGCGGGCGATTTGCCAGCGTGTCAGGCGCGGCTGATCAACACCCCCGACAGGCGCGGGTGCATCCGGCAGCGTTTGCGGCGGCCAGCCTCGGCTCAATGGCCCGGGAGGTTGGCGTGATGGATAGCCCGCCGATGGCGGTGCAGCGCAGTTCGCGCGGCATCCGCCCGGAAACCTGCCTGGCCGCCTGGATCACTTCGACCAGAGGGATCAGCGCGTCGAAGTCTGTCAAGGCCGCCGCCAAGAAACCGGCGACGAAGAAGTAACCGCCGCTCGTAGCCGCGAACGTAAGTTCGCGGACTGAATGTGCAGCCGCTCCGGGCAAAACCGGAGTGGCTTTTTTCGTGCGCCCGGAAGGGCGCACACACTCGGGGTTCAAGTCCCCCGCACGCCCAACGCCGCCCTCAAAGCCGCCCAACGCGAACAACGCTGCGTGTTGCGTCCCCCCCCGCTGCGCGTGGTGGCCTTACATCTGGAGCCTGCGCACCCCGCTCAAGGTCGGTCCGGACGGACGCGTCCCCGTCGGACACCAGCGCTTGCGCGTGGGTGTCAGCGCCGGCACCTGCGTCATCCACTGTCTGCATCCCAATGGCTCCCTCAGCATCCTCGCACACGACCCCAAAACCACAGTACGTCCCGCCCTGCTGCTGCAGATCCCCAACGGCTGATCTTGTCCACCTTTGCTCGCACGCCTTTGTCCACGTTTGAAATCCTCACGATACACCCAACCAATAAGCTTGCCACGCCCGGGTTCGCCAGCAAAAAGCGCCCCATGAACCAAATCCTCCAGTTGACCTCTAGGCCACGGGTTTGGCTCAATACATACTGTTCGGAAAAAATAATACTACGATGAATCACTCATACATACTCTGGATTGCCTTGCTAGCTTATGCCCTTCACATAGTGGAAGAATATACGTTTGATTGGAAGGCGTGGGCCTCTAATGTGCTCAAGCTCCCTGTAGATTGGGTTCATTTTGGTATTGTCAATGGAGTTGTCATTGTATTGGGCGTTTCGTGTGCATCAGTTGCATGGTCATTGCCTGCTTTTGCGCTCAGTTTTCCCGCATTGATGGGAATCAATGCGACCTTTTTTCATGTCCTGCCATTTCTCACAGCTCGGGGCAGATTTTCTTCAGGGCTTGGAACAGCGATCATTTTATTCTATCCGATTTCTATTTGGGCTTATTATGGAGCATTCATCGATGGGACTCTTTCCCCTTTTACAATAATAATTTCCATATTGATTGGCGCTCTTTTAATGGCTTCGCCTGTTGTAATGTTGAAGTTGAGATTCCATCCGTATATTAACCAAAACAAATAACCCGAACCATGCAGTCCACCGAACACCTACCCGCGGCACGCTCCGTGCTTGGTCGCTTCGCTCCCGGCACGGATCGCGCCACGGGCAGGTGTCGCTGACTGCGGACGTTAGCCCGTGACGTCGCGGGCGAATCGAACACGCACAACCAATCGGAGACCACCAAGTGAAAGCGAAAGCCAGAACAGTAATCACCGTCACAACGACAATCATCGCGCTCGCGCTCGCCAGCGCGAGCCACGCCCGACTCAAGGAACCGCCGGTTCCGGGCGCGTATTATTCGGCCAAGGAATTCGAGTGGAAACCGCCCTTGTCCTTCAACCCGCATCCCGACTTGGCCGCAGTTGAGTTTGAGCCGGGCAAGTTCTTGGTGGATGATACCGGCGTGCCCGACACACCGGAACAAGCAGAGGCCCGGAAGCGTTCGCAGGAGGCCGACGCGCTGGCCAAGGCCATCGCCGCCGACCCGGTACTTGCGGCCGCGGCACGACAAGCTGCGGAAGAAGCCGCGCGTCAGGCCGAGGCGAAATGGCAAGAGAAGAAGGCGGCGCTTGGGCCACAGATACGGGCACTGATTCCGC
>CALJWR010000368.1 GCA_937976685.1 uncultured Verrucomicrobiae bacterium | reverse complement strand
AAGTCCATCCCCCGCGCAAAGAGCAACAGCGCCAGCAGCACGAGGTATTGGGCGCTGCCAAATGGGACCAGCTCCGTCATGTCTTCTTCCCGTACACCTCGTCCGGTTTCACCAGTTGCGGTTCGGTGATGATGATGGTCTCACCGCCCTTCCCCACGGACCGGAAGAAGCACGAGTGGTAGCCTTCGTGACACGCCGCTCCGGTTTGCTCGACCTGGATCAGCAACGTATCGCCGTCGCAGTCGAATGCGATGTCCTTGACGAGCTGCACGTGGCCGCTGGTCTCGCCTTTGATCCAGTACTTCTGGCGCGAACGGCTCCAAAACACCGTTTTGCCCACCTCGAGCATCTTCTCGATTGAGACGCGGTTCATCCAGGCCAGCATCAGCACGCGGCCGGTGGATTTTTCCTGAATAATGGCTGGAATCAGCCCGTCGCTGTTGAACTTCAGGTGGTCGAGGAAACTCATGGGAAATCGGGTCATGTGGCGTCGGTACCGCCCGCGCCCAGACGTCGTACCGGCACGCCGCGGGCGGCCAAAAATTCTTTCGCGTTCGCCACCGTGAACTCGCCGAAATGGAAGATGCTGGCGGCGAGAACGGCGTCCGCCTTGCCGGTCAGCAGCACGTCCGCCAGGTGTTCGAGACGGCCCGCCCCGCCGCTGGCGACGACCGGCACGCCCACCGCCTCGCTCACGTGGCGGGTGATTTCAAGATCATAACCGGCCTTGGTGCCATCAGCATCAATGCTGTTCAAAACGATTTCGCCCGCCCCCAGGTCAACCGCCCGCCGGGCCCAGGCGACCGCCTCCAATCCTGTCGGCTTCCGGCCGCCGTGCGAGAACACCTCCCAGCGGTCCGGTGCCACGCGGCGGGCGTCAATCGAGACCACGATGCACTGGCTGCCGAACTTTTCCGCCCCCGCGCGGATGAGGTCGGGCGTGGCCAGCGCGGCGGAGTTGATGCTCACCTTGTCGGCCCCGGCCAGCAGCATCCGGTGCATGTCTTCGACGCGACGAATCCCGCCGCCCACCGTGAGCGGCATGAAACACTGGCTGGCGACCTGCTCGATGACCTCAACCATCGTCCGCCGCTCGTGGGCGCTGGCCGTGATGTCGTAAAACACCATCTCATCCGCACCCTGGCGGTTGTACTCCAGCGCCAGCGCCACTGGATCCCCCACGTTGCGCAGTTCGCCCGCCTCAGCGCGCCCAAATTTGACCCCGCGCGTGACCTGGCCGTCATGCACGTCGAGGCAGGGAATAATGCGTTTGGCGAGCATAGTCACCTCGTGAACCGCGCGCGGTTCTGCTCAAGACGATACTCCTGTCGGCCCGCGGCGAGCGGACACAGAAAGAGGGCGGTCGGATGGGGACACAATGCCAGCCATGCGGCCGGCGAATCTATTGCCGGCACCGATGGTGACAAGGCAATTACCCGGTCCCGCACGAAGGTCGGGCGAGCCGTTGCCGCTTCCGAAACACGGCGATTGCCCCGCCGGTCCAAATCTCGGCGGCTGCCCTCTGAGTTGTCCACCCTCGGTTGCCCGTGTTCAGCATTCCGAACGCCGGCCGAAGGATGATCGGACCACCGGCTCGTCACTTTGCCCGGATGTCGTAACACGAGAGATTCTCGTGGTACCGCAGGTAGAGGCGCCCGTCGAGGATCACCGGATGAGCCCACACGTCATTCTTGCGTTCGGCGATGAACGGGAATCGTCCGGCGTACTCGAAGCCAGCCGCGGCCAGTTTGAGCAGCACCATCTCACCGTCCTGCGTAAGGCAGTAGAAGCGTCCGTCCGCGTAAATCACCGAACCCATCGTCAGGTCCGTGAGCTCGTGTCGCACCTCGCCAGACCGGACGTCGAGCGCCAGCCAGCCTTTCGAGGGGCGGTACCGGGAGCCGACGAGATAATCGCCCGCGCGCACCAGACCGCCGTGACAGGTGTCGAGTTTGGTGGACCACGCGCGTTCGATTGTCACGCGATTCCCGTCGAGGCCGAGGCGAAACAGTCCGCCGGCGTCCGTATCCGGCGCGGTGATGAAGATGCCACTGTCCGTCAGCACCGGCGTGGCGGCGATCACGGAGTAGCGGGTCGGCAACGCGCGTGTCCACAGCAGCTCACCGGAGTCCGCATCCACGCCGAAGAGGTGCTTGGTTGAGCAGCCGGCGATGAGCCGCCGTCGGCCAAACTCGAACAGGATTGGCGCCGCGTAGCTGGCGTTGTCGAGCTCGCCCGGCGGCTCGGTTACGCGCTCGTGATTCGGGTCATTCGACGACCCGAGTTTCAAGGGGGGCGTCCGCCAGACCACCCGGCCCGTGCGTTTGTCCAACGCCGCGACCAGGGCTTCGCTGCCGCCGACGGTAACGATCACGCGGGGCCCGTCCACGAGCAGACCTTCGCTCAACGCCCAGGTGATGTTCCGGCCGCCGAACGTCTCAAAGATCTCAACCGCCCAAACCTCGCTTCCGGTGCCGGCCTCAAAACAAGCCACCCGGCCGTGCGCGTTCAGGTGGTACAGATGCCCCTCGCTGAAGGTGACGGCCGCCCGGGCCCCCGGGTACGGCGTCTTCCACGCGCGCCCGTTTTTCGCGGTCCACAGTTTATTCCCGTCCAGACTCAACGCGAACAGCACCAGATCGTCCCCGACATCACCGGTGAGGAAAATGCTGCCGCCGGCGATGACGGGCGCGGAGTAGCCCCGGCCGAGACCGCTCGTTTGCCACAGCCGCATCGGCCCCTGCCCGGGCCAGGCCGCAAGCAGGCCGGTTTCATCGGAGATGCCATCGCGGCGCGGACCGCGCCACTGGGGCCAGCCCGCCTCGGGTGAGGCGATCAACCGGGCAGTTGCCGGGCTGGCGGGCGCGGGCGCGGGCGCCGGGTCGACGAGCCCGGGCAGGCCGGGCAGGAGCGCCGCGAGGGCAATGGACAGATAGGTCCCGGCGGCGGAGCGGCGAGCGCTTTCTGTTTTCATGGTGCGCAACAGTTCCACCCGAGAGCGACTCGTCAAACGGACGGCCGTTCTTTCTCGAGTAGCTCGGCCTTGCCGAGGCCGGTTTGACGGAAATGGGCGCCCGGCGGCAGGACGCTACCGTGCCCCCGCTTCGCCAGCGATCGGGATCTTGTAGAAGAGTTGCCAGCCGGTACCGCCCGGCGTACGCGTGCCCAACCAGACTTGCTGCCGCGGATACCACGTGACGTGGCCGTCTTCGAAAAGGAAGTTGCCCCCGCTGGGGGCGCCGCGGTTCACGCGATGCACGGCGGTGGGGATCCGCCTCCCTGCGTCCGTCGTGTACCAGTCAATCTCGCCGATCACCTTGCCGGAGGCATCGGTGCGGCCTTGTCCCTGCAAGCGGTCAATCAGGATCGGCGCGCCGGTCAGTTCCCCGCCCAGTTTCTTGCGGGTATGCCATCCCTCGATGCCCATGCTCTTGTAGTCCCAGTCGCCACCGGTGGTCACACGGTGTGGCAGAAAGAAATACCCGGTGAGAATCGGCTTCGTCTCGGAGGCGGGATCGTTGTTGCGCCACAGGTCGGCGTAGCGATGCCACTTGTCAGTGGGGCAGAAGATGACGTGGAACTTCTCCTTCTCGGCCGTGGTCTTGCGCTGCGGCAGGAGGTAGTCCTTCCAAAACTGCGCCACATTCGTGCTGCACCAGCTCACGTGGTAGGCCTGGGTGTTGTCGGGAAAGAAGTCGTTGTAGTCGGCCGCGTACAACTGCACGGCCACACCCCATTGCCGGCAGTTGCTCGCACAGAGGGCCTTGTCCGCCTTCGCCTTGGCCTGGGACAACGCGGGCAGCAACATGCCGGCGAGGATGGCGATGATCGCCACCACGACCAGCAGTTCGATGAGAGTGAAACCGTTGCCGGCGACCCTGGGAGCCTGAGCCGGGCTCCGAGCGCAGTTGAGCGTTTGCATGGGAGTCACGACCGCCTGACGTAAGCCCGTTTTGCTCCGGTGTCCAGCTCGACTTCGCAACGACCGCTCCGGCGGCACGGTAATTCTATTTAAATTTCTGAAGGGTTGCTGTTGTTGAGGTTGGAGCAAGTCCTTACCAATTGGCGTGGTTTGAGTCGTAGTAGGCGTGCGATGATCTCGACAAACCAAGAAGTCTTCACTGCCGATCCGCCCGTTTCCTTTC
>CALJWR010000367.1 GCA_937976685.1 uncultured Verrucomicrobiae bacterium | reverse complement strand
CGGCCGGTGCCCGACAGCGTGACCGCGCGCGGCGGAATGACTATTTGCCCATCAGATGCTCGAGGACCAACTGATCCAGCGCGGCATAGTTCCGGTCGGCGATGAGCTTTTGTGCCTCGGCTTCAGGATACGTGCGGGCCTTCTCGACCAGCCGCAGGAACGTCCGCCGGCTGTTCTCGAGGTGCGCGGTCCAGTGCTCCACCTTGGTCGTGCGGAAAGGATGCACGTCAAACGCCACGTATTCGCCCTTCTTGCCGTAGCCGTTGCGCTCCAGGGCGCGGACCTGGTTGAAGGCGACGCGAAGGTTGGCACTGCCAAACGGCTTGTCCTGATCGAACTTGAGGCCGTTCTGGTCGTTCAAGTGGAGGGACCAGAGCTTTCCGAACGAGCACGCGAAGTCAATCTCGTCGGCCGGGTCCAAACCGGCGAGGATGGCGTGCGCCGATTCAATCAGGCAGCCCACCCGCTTGGGGTCGCTGGTCTGCGTCGCCAGCGCCAAGGCATGACCGATGGTGGGGATGTAGGCGAGGTCCATCGGTTCGTTGGGCTTGGGCTCGATGGCGATACGGATCTTCTTGTCGTGGGCCAGCATCTTGTCCACGGCCTCGACGAGATAATCCACGCACTTGCGCGCGTTCTTGCTCTCCCGGATGTAAGAGCCCTCCCGGGCCAGCCACAAAACGATCAGGTCACAGTCCAGGTAGTTGGCGACGTCAATGCAGCGCAGCGACCGTTCGATGGCGTACTTCCGGCACTTGGGATCGTTGCTGGTGTAGGCGCCGTCAATGGTGCGCGGGTCAAACCACAGGCGCGGCGCGACGATCTCGGCCACGATGCCGGCGTCGTCGAGCTTCTTCTTCAACGCCCGGGCCTCGGACTTGAGCTGGGCGTCGGACTTGTTGTCAATGTCCGGCACGGCGTCGTCGTCATGGAACATCATGGCGTCAAAACCGAGCTTCTTGAGCTGCTCCAGCTTCCAGTCGAAGGACTGAACCGGGCGGGTCGGCGGGCCGTAGGGATCCTGGCCTTCGCTCAGATTCCAAGGGCCGAAACAGAATTTGTAGGTGGTATCTTTTGGCATAGCAATGTGCGGCGGAGGCTAGTGAAGCGGTCGAGGCAGGGAAGCAAAAAGGCGCGGCCGCCCCGCCGCGCCCGGAACCTCTGCCAAACAGGTCGCTCCGTCAGCTTTTCCGCCGGCGCCAGAGGACAAAGCCGAGAAGGCCGACGCCCGCCACACCGGCAGCCGCGGCGGGTTCGGGGATCACGGCGCCTTCCAGCACGACATTGTCCACCGCCCAACCTTGGACAATCGCCGGCACCAGCGGGATGCCCGTGCCTCCCCACGCAAAAATCTGGACCAGAGCGGACGGTCCGGTGAACGCCAGCGGTACGGTGACGGCACCCCACGTGTTGACGGAGGTGGGCAACGGACCAGCCACCAACGTTCCGTTCAAAGCCACGGCGTACGTGGTTGGGCCGTTGCCGGGGCCCGGCAAGTCAGGCGAGAAGTTGTCGAAGCTGAACGAGGTAAGCTGGAGCGCGTAGCCGGGATCGGCTGTCACGGTGAACTCGTAGTGCTTGGCATTCGACAGGGGAATCGGCGCCGCACTCCAGTTGTTGGCCGCGGCGGCGGGTGCAGGATTCCCAAACACCAGCGAGACGGGGGCAAAGCCGCCCGAACTGATATTGAACGAGGTGGCCGTGGCGTTGAGCGCCACACTCGCGGGCGCGGTGGTCGGACCGGCGAAGTCGAAACTCACAATCCCAGACTGTGCGGGGCTCAAGACCGCGCCGCCGCTCGACAGACTGAACAGGGCATGAGATTTCACGGAAGGTAGTACCAACAGGGGTGCGGATTGAAGAGCCGAAGCCGTCGTTACCGTTGAAACCCGTTCCCTGTCAACCCCATCTTCCGCGGATTTGCAATCGTGGGGAAACGCGGTCGCCTGCCCCATCGTCTCGTCCGCGCGCGACGGCCGCACCCCGCGACATGGGAGAGGAAATCGCGATGCGTTAAGGCCGCGCCAGCCGGTAGAAGCGCGGGCCGTCCGGCGGTTGGAGGTTCAGGACCCAGCCCTCGCTCTCCCGAACGGCCCGCTCGGCCAGCCGTGACCAGGCCGGGCCGGCGACCGCGGAACTGGTTTCCACCGCCCACACTCCCACGCCGCCGCTCCAACTCAGTTGCAGCGATCCTTCGGCGACTCGTGCCCTGAGTCGCGGCGGCGGGACGGTCACCGGTTTGGAGGAGATCAGTCGCAGGTCGAACGCCAGGTCGGAGCTGGACGGGGAGACCTGGTGCACCTCCACGGCCAACACATTGCGCCCCGAGCGGAAGTTCGAAGTGGCGACCTCCGTCTCGTAAAAGGTCGTTTCTGCCGCGCCGCTCACAGTGCTGGCGGCCAGGGTTCGGTAGTCCGGCGGACCGTTCGGCATGTTGCTGCGGAACACCTCGCGACCGTTGAGGTACACGATCGCGCCGTCGTCCCGCAGCAAGCCCAGCGTGACCGCGCCGAGTTCCGAAGGGTTGGTGACGTTGAAGGCGTGACGGAAATAGGTCGTGATGTGCCGGTTGGTCACGTTGCCGCCAAAGCTCACCTTCGTGACGATGCCGTTGTCCCCGTAGCCCAATCGCGCATTCCCCTCTTCCCAGCGGCTGTCGTCGAAGGCGGCCCCGCGCCACGCCAACCCCTGGTCCGAACCGTCGTCCAGAAATCGCCAGCGGGCACCCGCCGGAACCAGCGTCAGCGTTTCGGCATCACTCCCGGGCATCGCTTCAAAATCCAGGTTCGCGAGGTGGCCGGTAACGTTCACCGGGTTGGTGAAGGCGGGCTGCAAGGGCGCGCCGCCGCCGCCGTGGGCCTTGAGCGAAACGCTCCCCCGGCCCACCCCCGTGAGCACGTATCGGCCATCCGAGTCGGTCGTCGCGCTGCGGCCGTCGGTCGTGGTCACCCTCACCTCGCCGAGCGGCTGGCTGCCTGACCACACCCGGCCGGCCAGGGTGAACGTGCCCGGATTGCCCACCCGAACGAGGACTGACGCCGAAGTCGCGCCGCCCCGGAGGTTGGAAACCGTGCAGCGGACCCGATAGTAGCCGGCCGTGTTCCAGGCGCGGGTCAGGCTGGACTGGTTCTCGCCCGGAGCGCCGTCGCCAAAGTCCCAGTGGTACGCGAGGGTGCCGCCGGTTGGGTCGAGTGCCGCCGCCGTGACGGTCACCGGCGTTCGCGCGCTGACATTGGTCTGCGCGGCAGTCACCGTCACGATTGGCGGCGGGAGATTGGTGAACGACCCGCGATTCACGGCGACCTCGATGAACGGCACGCCGTCATCGCCGCGGGCCAACGGCGTGACGTGCAGCCCGGCCTCGAAGTCCGAGAAGGTGCGGCCAAGGACCAGCGGCGAATCGTTCTTTTCGTCGGCCGACCCGGGCGTGAGATCGAGCAGGCGGGTGGCCTGGGCGCTGTTACCGGCCCAGCGGAGTCCCACGCCGTTCATCACCCACGAGTTGTCGGTGAACTTCTGGCGGAACTCGACCCAGTAATTGGTGCCGGCATTCTTGCGGACCGAGAGGGCCCGCACACCGCGAGCATCGCTTCGATCGTGGGCGTACACGCGGTACACGCCGCTGGTGTTGACCGTGATGACGTCGCCGCTGGTCAGCCAGTTGAGGAGACGCTTGAAGCGGGTGTTGAAATGGCGCCGCCCCGCCGTGGCCGAGCCCATGGTGTCGAAACTGTCGCCGTATTCGACCGTGGTGCCCGGACCGATCACGCTCTCGCCAGCCGTGTCCCAGAAGTTGGCGTGGGGGAGGCCAAAGTTGTGCCCCAACTCATGGGCGATGACCCCGGGGGTGTCAAAGCTCGCGCGAATCCACGAGCCCGGCGCGCCGACGTAGCCGAGGCCCGCCCAGTTGAAACCGGGTACGCGCCCGAAACAGATCAAGTCGTAGTCGAAATTCGCGAGGTTGAAGCCGCTGGCACGCGCTGCGTTGCGCGCCGCGTTGCGCACCTCGGTGGCGTCCACGGAACCGTAGTACGCCGCCGTTTGCGGCAGGCGATAGGTGGGCGTGATCACCGATCCTTCGCCTGCAAGCTGGAAACCCGCGCGACCGTAAGACGACTCGAAGTAGAACTGGTGGACGCCCTTGATGAGGTTGGTGCCCTGGGCATCTGTGAACGGCGCGCCCGGAAGGTCCGAAAAATCCACGCGGATCAGGATGAGCCGCTTCTGCCCGGTGATGGCGGACGAAGCGAGCGCCACCGCTCGGGCCGCATTCATCTCGGCCTCCGCGGCTTCCGCAAAGGCCCCGGCATGACCAGCACAGCACGCCGCCACCACGCCGTCCGCCGAGTCCAGCACAACGGCCTCCGGGTTTTCCGGGCCGAACGAAACCGGCGTGGCGCAGGTCACACAATCGGCCGGCGGGCGGGCGGGAGAAATGCCTGCGAGTCGCCGGACGCTGAATTCGGCGACGGCCAGCCGCTGGCCCAGCGCGATGCCCACCAGGGGGATGCCGCGCAAGGTGACGTCGCCCAGCCGCTCGCCGTACACGAAGGCACGGTAGCGAACGCCGTTCAATTCCACTTCGCGCCACGTGGCCGGTCCGGCCGCCCGCGCGCCGGGCTCGAACACCGCGGCGAAGACTTCGAGGTCGCCCCGCCCGCGCACCGGCCGCTCCAGCCACGCGGCGATCGCTGGCGGGACCTCAGCCAGCACGTCGTCGTCCACGGCGAGGGCGAGGGCGCGCTCGGGATCGCTCTCGATCAAATCCTCCATCTGGTCGTGCCGCGCCCTCGCCAGGGCTTCTCCCGGCGAGGCGAGCTCGCGCAATCTCCCGGCGTGGCCCGCTTGGCGGGCAGTCCGGTACTCCGCCAACCAACGGTCAAAGTCGGCAAATTCGCGTTCGGCAACCGGGTCGGCCGGCCCAGCCGGGGGAAGCATGGCTTCGCGACCGCGAGCTGGGGTGGACTCGCCTGGTGCCTCCCCGACCGGATGCACTGGGGGCGGCGGGTAGGCGCTCGGGACCTCGTGAGTCACCCGATTCTCGGCCGGGACCGCCAACGGTCTCGTGGTCACGCGGGGCCCGGCCGTGGACGGCCGTTCGCAGCCAATCCAGATCGCAGCGGCGATCAGACCCACACAAGCAGCAATGGTACGGAAAAGCCCCATCTTCGGCCGAAGAGTAGCACGCACAAGGCCAGCGCGCCGAACCCGAACGGTGGCGGGAGTACGCGGAATCAGCCGCGTCTTCCCGCCGTCGGAATCCGTCAGCGTGCCCCGCTTCTCTTTGGGCGTTCACCGGTTGCGGTTATGGCGTCGCCACGACCCCGTCCATGCAGGCCAACTCGCCTTGAAAGGCCGACCCCATCATCGCGGGTCGCAGTAGGTTGGCTTGGGCTTGAGCTGGCCATCTGCCTCGAGCCGCGCCTGGGGCGGCGACATCACCGCAGCCACGGCGCCAGCCACTCGGCGTTCACTGTCGAGAGCCAGCGCCGGGTACCGTCCGGGCCCAGCAACAAGGCCATCAGAAACGTGAGGGCAAGTGGCGCCGAGAGCACCAGGAGCACGGCGGCCGTCCACAGCGCGCCGCGCCGTGACACAGGCGCGTCGTCATCGGCGGCTTCGGGATGGCCCAGCGCCGCCGGATGGTAGTGGTACCGGCGACGCTTGTGACGGAAGGGACGGCGGTGATGCGTGGCCCCGCTACGTGAACCGGTGGCCGCGAGTTCTGGTCGCGAGGTCACCCGATTTTCGGAAGTTCCCACGGTTTGCGGTATTCGTAGTGGTACTGCTTGGCCTTGACGGGCTCGCCCACGATGCGCTCGTTGGCCGGGTCCCACTTGATGGTGCGGCCCTCGAGAATGGCGATGTTGCCGAGGTGGCAGACCGTGGCGGACCGGTGCCCCACCATCACATCGCAAATCGGCGGTTTGCGGCTCTTGATCGCATCGAGCCAGTTCTGATGGTGATCCCGACTGACCTCCAGATGGACCTCATCGGCGCCGAGGGGCTCCTCGAGCACTCCCTTGACAGAACTCTCGAGACGACCGCGATCCACGTAAATGATCCCATCCTGCCCCTCAAAGGTGGTGCCGATGCGGTGACTGTTGCCGCAGATCACCGTGACGCCGTTGGCGTATTTGTAGGTGACCTCGAACCACTGCGGGGTTTCGTACAAGCCCTCTCTGTTGAACTCGGCGCGCCCGCTGATCTCCACCGGGCCGCTGTGATCCATGTTGAGGGCCCACTGCACGATGTCGAGGTGGTGCGCGCCCCAATTGGTCATCTGGCCGCCGGAGTAGTCCCAGAAGAAACGGAACAGGTAGTGGACGCGGTTGACGTTGTAGGGGCGCCACGGAGCCGGCCCCAGCCACATGTCGTAATCGAGTTCAGCGGGCGGCTCGCTGTCCGGCACGCGGGGCGGCTTGGCGCGGTCGAGGTAATTGACGCCCGGCAGCCCCACCCGCACGGTGCGAAGCTCGCCGATGCGCTCCGAGCGCACGTACTCGGCTGCGCGACGGAACTTCTCGTCCGGCCAGGAGCGTTGCTGACTCCCGTTTTGGATGATGCGCTTGTAGTACTGGGCGGCCTTCACCATCGCCTGGCCCTCGACGATGGTCAGGGTCATCGGCTTCTCGACATAGACGTCCTTGTCCGCCATGCAGGCGTGAATTGCCGGGAGGGCGTGCCAGTGGTCGGGAGTGCCCAGGAGGACGGCGTCAATGGACTTGTCCTCCAGCAACTTGCGGTAGTCGTAAAACACCTTCGCTTCCACCCCGGTCCGGTCCTTGACCTCTTTCTGTGCCTGGGCAGCGTGGCGCTTGTCCACGTCACAGACGGCGACGACATGCTTGATCATGGAGCGGGCGTTCATGTTGCTCCGGCCCTGGCCGCCGGTGCCAATGATGCCGACGCGGACCAACTCGCTGGGATTCTCGCCGGTCTGCGCGCGGGTCCGGTTCAGGAAAAGACTGGGCGCGGCAGTGAGGGCGGCGGCGCCGAGACCGAGGTTGCGGCTGCGGCGGAGAAACTCACGGCGGGGAAATGGTGATGTGCTGTTCATGGCGGCCGTTATCGGTCTTTCGCCGGAGCGTGTCAACGCGACGGGGAGGCCACTGGCGAGCGATAGAACCCCCACGCCAGGCCGGTCTTGTTTTGGTCGGACGGGTCGCGGTACGGTCCACCCATGAACCTCACCCTTGCCTGCAGCTTCTCCCTCGCAATGTTCGCGGTCGGGGCGCTTGCCACCGCCGCGCCCATCACGTTGCATCCCGAAAACCCGCACTACTTCCTCTGGCGCGGCGAGCCTACGGTCCTCATCACGTCGGGGGAGCACTATGGTGCGGTGCTGAATCGCGAGTTCGATTTCCGCCGTTACCTCGACACGCTGGCGAAGGACGGGTTGAACAACACCCGCACCTTCAGCGGTGCGTACTGCGAGCCGCCCGGCGCCTTCAACATCGCCCGCAACACCCTCGCGCCGGAACCGGGCAAGCTGATCGCCCCGTGGGCGCGCAGTCACGAGCCGGGCTATCGCAACGGCGGCAACAAGTTCGACCTGAACCGCTGGGACGCGGAGTATTTTCAGCGGCTGCGGGAATTTCTGGCGCACGCCGCGCAGCGCGGGGTGGTGGTGGAGTTGAATCTGTTCTGCCCGTTTTACGAGGAGTCCATGTGGGTGCTCAGCCCGATGAACGGGATCAACAACGTCAATGGCGTGGGCAATGTGGCGCGCACGAACGTGTACACGCTGGACCGCCACGGGGGCTTGCTGCCGGTCCAGGAGGCGCTCACCCGCAAGCTGGTGACCGAGTTAAAGGACTTCGACAACCTCTACTACGAGGTCTGCAACGAACCCTACTTCGGCGGGGTGACGATGGAATGGCAGCATCGCATCGTGGATGTGATCGTTGAGACCGAGCGCCAGCTCGGTGTCCGGCACCTTATCTCGCTCAACATCGCCAACGACAAGGCGAGGGTCCACAACCCACACCCGGCGGTCTCGATTTTCAATTTCCACTACGCGTATCCCCCCGACACCGTGGCCATGAACTACGACCTCAACAAAGTCATCGGCGACAACGAAACCGGCTTCCGCGGAACGAATGACCTGCCCTACCGCGTTGAGGGCTGGAGTTTCCTGCTGGCGGGCGGCGGGCTGTTCAACCACCTGGATTACTCCTTCGTCGTCGGGCATGAGGACGGCACTTTCGTGTACCCGGAGAAACAGCCCGGCGGCGGGAACGCGGGGTTCCGGCGGCAGATGAAGATCCTCGGCGACTTCCTTCGCGGGTTCGATTTTGTTCGGATGCGGCCCGTGCCCGAGTGCATCACGGCCGGCGTGCCGGCAAAACATCGGGCGCACGTCCTGGCCGAAGCCGGCCGGGCCTACGCGCTCTACCTGGCCCGCGACACGAAGGCGAAAGACGCGCCCACGGGACCGCAGACCGCGTCACTCGAACTGGCCGTGCCCGACGGTCGCTACGCGGTGGAATGGGTCCGTCCAAGAACCGGTGCGGTCGAAGCACGCGCGGCGGTCACCAGCGCCGGCGGGCGCGTGACGCTCACGACGCCCGCATTCGAGGAGGATATCGCGCTGGCACTGCGGCGGCTTTGAACCCGATGCGCGCCGGCTCGGCGCCGTCCGTGGACCGCCTGCGGCGGAGTGTCAGTTCCGCTTCGCGCTCCACTCGACGTCCACCGTCCGGCCATCCATCTCGGTCTTGGCCCGGCCGGTGATCGCCCCGTCCACGAGCTTGCCGGTCATCTGGTAGGTCATGGTGCCGCCGCCGGGACGGTCGCGGTTGACGGTCCAGGAGAACTCGTTGCCGCGGATGCGGCCGTTCTCGATCTCCAGCCAGCCATCGCTTCCCCGGGCGAAGCGACCGGTGACCCGGTCGCCCTCGCGTTTGAGGATCAGCGGGGCGGACACCGGATTGCCGTCGGGCCCTTGGATGGTCCACACCCATTCCCCGGACAGGTCGGCAGCGGTGGTTGCGACTGCAGTGTCCCCAAGCAACCGGCGGAGGAGCGGCTCGATCGCCTCGGCCCAGGCGGCGTAGCCGGCGGGCGAGAGGTGGAGAAAGTCGGGCATCAATGCGCGCGGAATCAACCCCCGGGCGTCCAGGAAACGATGACCGATATCGAGGTAAAAGGTGCTCTGTTGGTCGTCCAGTTTCTGGAGGATTTGGTTCACCTGCGCCAGCTTGCCCCGCTGCGGGCTGGGGTTCTCGTTCCGGGGGAAGATGCCGAGCAGGAGGATTTTGGTTTCGGGCACGGTCTGGCGGAGGTGTTTGACGATGGCCGTCACCCCGTCGGCGATCTGCTCAACCGTGTGGTCCTCGCCGTTCGAATTGTTGGTGCCGATCATGATGACCGCGACCTTCGGTTTGAGGCCCTTGAGGTTGCCGTTTTGGAGCCGCCAGAGGACGTGCTGGGTGCGGTCCCCACCGATGCCCAGGTTGACAGCGTGCCGCGATGCGTAGTGCTTCTCCCACACCTCGCGCCCCGCGCCTTCCCAGCCCTGCGTGATGGAGTCGCCGATGAAAATCACCTGCGCCTTCCCGCCCGCCTCCGCCGTGCGTTGATTGAGCAATTCCTGGCGTTTGACCCAACCCTCGTCGGTGCGGGGGGTCGGCTCGTCGGCGGAGTGGGCCGCCAGGCGGGCCGTGAGGACCAGCGCGAGGGCGAGAGAACCGAGCAACGCAGTTTTCATGGGCGGTCTCTTAAACGCCGTACCCGGTTCGCGCAAGCTCCGCCTCGGGCGGCGGCGGTCGCGAGTGCCCAGCAGGTCAACCGCCTTCCAACGTCGCCGTCCCGGGAGGCGCTACTCCACTTCCCATTCGTACAGGCCGGCGGAGAAGTTCGGCGGCAATTGAATCTCGAGTCGCAGGGCCTTGGTGGTCACGGGAGTGAACGAGACCTTCACCGGCTCTGTCTTCCGAATTGGATAGGAAGCCACGCCCTCGACCGGCTGCCAGGCGTCGTTGTCGTCGCGGTACAGCAGCCGCCACGAGGCCGGCAGCCGGCACTCGCCGGTGCCCGTGTCGTCAAACCACGACACGGTGACTGCCCGCACCGGGGTCGGCTGGGCGAACTCGTACGCCACCCACTCGGCAGTGCCTTTGCGGGGCCAGAAGTCGAAGTTCGGTGCCGAACCGTCCGGCGCGTTCTGCGGGGTCTGCTGATCGTTCAAGCGGGCGGGATCCATCCCACCGCGGTGAAATGAGGTCGTCACTTTCGCCCGCGAGGCGATCGTGGGCTTGGGCGCCAGACGGGCGCGCTCCGGGAGGCGCGCCAGCCAGACGCTCATCGGCGTCAGACCGCGGTTGGCCCACACCGCATAGGGGATCGCAGTTAACTCGGCCGGTCGGGCCGCCACTTCGCCAGCTTCGGTGCGATACGCCTTCTGCGCGTTCGCCACGCGCAGGACCGTGACGCCCCCCAGCAGCGCGTCCCGATGCTCGGCGGTGACTCGGGCGCTCGCCGGGAGGACGGCATCAAAGACGGAGCCGTCGTTATCGAGCCCTTCGAACGCATAGACAATCGGGCCCCGTTCGAGGGCGACCTGGTCCCGCGTGGCGGCGATTCTGGGATTTCCGACGACGGTCCGAACGGGCATCGGCAAGTCGAGCGTCACGATGTCGCCGGCTTTCCACTCGCGACTGATACGGGCGAAGCCTTGCGTGGGCGTGACGGAAACCCGTTCGCCGTTGACCTGCAAAGACCAGGCGGCGGGAGTGGGATCGTCGTAGGCATACAGGTCGCTGGGGAGGGGGCGGCCCTGAACCCATCCGGGGACGCGCAGACACAGTGTAAACCGACCGGCGGATGCTGGCTGCACCCGGATCTCGACCTTGCCGTCCCACGGGTACCGGGTGGTTTGGATGAGCTTGACCGGGCGTTGCCCGACAGTCGCCGTCACTTCGCCCTCGGCGTAGAGGTTCACGAAGAGGTTGTCGTCCTGCACGGCGGCCACATAGCCGCCCAACGAGGCCAGCGTGCGCAGCACATTCGGCGGACAGCACGCGCAACCAAACCACGGCGCGCGGCCGGCGTGGCCGTGATTGTTGGCCGACTTGCCGTCGTACTCGAGCGGGTTCGGGTAGAAAAACCGGTCGCCCGAGAGGGAGACACCGCTCAACGCACCGTTGTAGAGGGTGCGCTCGAAGACATCCATGTACTTGGCGTCACCGGTCATCAGGAACATCCGATGATTCCAGAAGAGGAAGGCCACCGCCGCGCAGGTTTCGTTGTAGCACCGGTGGGGAAGTTCGTAGTCATTGCCGTAAGCTTCGCCCGCTGCCCGGGCGCCGCAGCCACCGGTCAGATGCAGCTTCTTGGACACGACGTTGTCCCAGATGCGGTGAATGGCTGCGAGGTATCGCTGGTCGCCCGTCAGCGCGGCAACGTCCGCCATGCCGCTGTACAGGTAGTTGGCCCGGACGGCGTGACCGACGGCTTCGGTCTGCTCCACGACGGGCTTGTGATCCTGGCTGTACTCGCTGCCCGTGCCGCGGACGTCGAGGAAGAACCGGGCGAGCGCGATCCAGCGGGGATCGCCCGTCTGACGGAAAAGCTTCGCCAGCCCCATCTCGATGACCTGATGTCCCGGGGCGATGCGCGGCTCGCCATCGCCGAAATCGCGATGCAGCAGCTCGGCGCTTTTCAGACACACGTCCAGCAGCTCCCGCGACCCGGTGGCCTGGAAGTAGGCCACGCCCGCCTCGTAAAGATGGCCCAGGTTGTAAAGCTCGTGGCTGAGCTGGGGGTCCTTGAGCCAGCGTTCCTGGTGGATCCAGTCATGCGCCGGGCGATCCGGATGCATCGTCCGCCACGTGTACAAATACCCATCGGGTTCCTGCGCGGCGGCGATGCGCTGGATGAAGGAATCCGCTTTGGTCCGGATCGTCGGGTCCGGTTGAACGCTCAGGCAAAACGCCGCGCCTTCCAGCGCCTTGAAAACGTCCGAGTCGTCGAAAGGAAACTGCGTGGGCGGGCGGTTCTGGAAGTTGGTTTCACCGGCCGCGCGGCGGCGCATCGTCTCCGCCGCAAGGTCAAAGTTCTCGAGGCGCCGGGACGACTCGCACTGCGCCAGGGCAAACGGCAGGGTCACCGCCGAGTTGGTGGCTTGGCGCGCGTGCAGCACGCCGCCCGTGATCCGAACGTCCGTAAAGGGAACTGGCCGCACGGGGTAGTCGGAGGCCGCGTGAGCCGCCACCGCAGCAACGGTGGCCAGCAGCGACATGGAAGCATTAAGCAGTGGCGGTTTCATCTTCGTCGAGGTGGTAACCCGTCAATGCCCACAAACGGTCTTGAACGGACCGATGGGGATTGCGCGTGATTCACCGACCGCGAGGGGTTTCCGTAAGACGGTTAAGCATGTCAAGCGCGGACGCTGCTTTTCTCGAGCGGTCGGATGGCAATCGAATGCAGCCCGGATGCCCCGCCGGGAGCAGCCAGGCGCCGGCGGACATTGAACCCACCCTTCACCGTCCCCAAAGCGGTGGATAAGCCGCTGAGGATGAGGCGCGATGCGAGGCGCGGCGGTGTTCGCCAGCCGAGGGTGCGAGCCGAAATTGCAGTGCCCCAGTCGGTTGGGCAGCTCGGCCTCCGCCCACAGCGAGCCGGGTGGCTGACAGCCCCCCCGTCTTGAGCGCTGGCGGCCAGGCTCCGGAGCAAAGGCCTCATCACCTATGACGACGGCAGCGAGAATACATCGGGACCGGCACCAATCTGAACTTTGTGAGATTGGCTCGCTGCTTAACCGCGCCGAGCCGCCGCTTGCCCGCCTCGTGTTGCGACGATAATTTCACTGGCTGTATGGACGAGCAGTATTCCAAGCCGGGCTCCCCTGACCCGACCTCATCCGAACGCATGGCCGGTCCGCCCGCGACGGCGGGTTCTCCGCCGGCTGGAGCGGCAGAAGGTGGCGCCCTCTCCGGAAGAGCCACGCCGGGCGCGGGAACTCTTCCGCCGCCACCCTTGCGCCCGCCGCCGGCAGCTCTGCCGCCGCGAACCGAACCGGCCCGGCGGGGCCGCGGTTGGATGGTGCTCGCGCTCGTCCTGCTGGCGCTGTTGGGCGTGAGCCTCCTCGGTCACCTCGCCAGCTTCGTTGGTGGTCTGATGTCGTGGGGCGGGGCCTCGTCCCGCTCCGGCCTGCCCCTGCAGGAAGTCGTGGTGGAGAACGAGGGTGCTCGTGACAAGATCGCCATCGTGGACGTGGAGGGCATGATTTTCGGCGGCTACCTGGCTCCGGGCGATGGAAGCATGGTGGAGGTCATCGCGGAACAATTGCGCCGGGCAGGAAAAGATGACCGGGTCTGCGCCGTGATCCTCCGCGTCAACTCGCCCGGAGGCGAGGTGCTGGCCTCGGATGAAATCGCCCGGGCGGTCCGGGAGTTTCAGGAGACTTCCGGCAAGCCGGTGATCGCCTCGCTGGACGGCGTGGCCGCCTCCGGCGGCTACTACGTGGCGGTTCCGGCCCGGTGGATTGTGGCCAGCGAGATGACCATCACCGGGAGCATCGGCGTCATCATGCGCGCCTACAACTACCGGGGTCTGCTCGACAGGGTGGGAGTCCGGCCGGAGGTGTTCAAGACTGGCCGTTTCAAAGACATGTTGCGGGGTGACAAAGCCGAGTCGGAAATCACCTCCGAAGAGCGGGCCATGTTGCAGGCAATGCTGGACCAAACCTACGAGCGTTTTGCCGCCGTTGTGCAACAGGGGCGCGCCCGGGCCGCGCGCGAAAACGCCGGAACCGGCCGCGAACTGGCCGCGACCTGGAAGGAACTGGCCGACGGGCGCATCCTGACCGGAACTCAGGCCTACGAGCACGGTTTCGTGGACGAACTGGGGAACTTCCAGACCGCGGTCGAACGCGCGAAGCGGTTGGGCAGCGTGTCGAAAGCCAACTTGGTGAAATACAAGCTGCCTCCCAGCCTCTTCAGCTTCGCCAACCTGCTCGGAGCGGCAAAAACCCAGACGGTGAAGCTGGACCTGGGGCTGGACCTGCCGCGACTGAACGCCGGTTTGCCGTACTTCCTTTATCTCCCCGCCATTCCCTGAACCAGGGGAGCACTTCGCAGCGGATCGCGGTCGCTCCCCGTCAAGCTCCGCGCCTCAATCATTACGATCACGATTGGAGCAGTGATTTTGTGGTGAATTGTTTTTCAGGGAGTGAAACGGACTTCGGGCCGAGCCTTCTGGGGACAGCCCTGTCAAGTTACGATTGATCGTAATGATTGAGGTTCCGCGCGCGACTCTCTGAATCGGCTTGCGATTGTTTGCCGGCTCGCCGTAATCACCCGGTGGCGGGGCCTTCCGGGCCCAGCTTGGACAGCCCCACCGAACCCCTGTGGCCAGCATAGCTCAGTGGTAGAGCTACGGTTTTGTAAACCGTCGGTCGTCGGTTCGAATCCGACTGCTGGCTCCACCTCATTACCAAACACTTGGTCCCGAATTCTCCCACGGGCGCATCTCAGTTTTTTGCAGGGTCGAAGGCGGTGTGGGGGAAGAGGAGGGACCAGCGGTCGTTGCGCCAGAAGGTTTCCAGTCCGAGCAGCGCTTCGTCGCCGATCGTGCTCCAGAATTGGCCGGGCCGCTGGAACCGGCACTGCGCCTGCCGACCGGTCGCTTCCACCGCCCCGCTCCCCATCGGTTCGCCCGCCCGCCGCCCCGCCCGGTAGTCCATCCGCTCCTGATGCGCTTTCGAGGAGGCAATTTCTTTGGCTACGGTTTCGGCCTCGGGTCCGGAGGGCCATCCGGCCAAGGCCTCGTCCCGTGGCCGGATCACTTTCACCGCCGACTCGTTCTTGAGTTGGCGCACCAAGGGTTTGAGCCACGCCTGGAATTGCTCCTGGTCTTCGCCCCACAACGCCCACCCCACCGCCGCCAGGTGCTGCCCGGCGTGGTAGCAGTCCAGCCGTTGTCGGGCCTGCGGCCAGCGGTCGTCGGCCAGGCGCCAGAGCCACACCGCCCCGTCGCCGATGACCAGCACGCCGCCCGCCCGCGGTCTGCCCACGGTGATCCAGCCGGAAGACGGTGCCGGTATAGACCCAGTGCCAGCGTTCGGCTTCCGTGCCGTGGCGCCGGAGTTGGGCGCTTTGGCCCCCGTCGTCGCGTTCGCGCAGACTCCAGGCGTCCAGTTGGAGGATCATCTGGTAAGGCTCCAGGGTGAGTTCGAGCTGGCGGGGGGCCGTGGCGGCTTGTTCATCCAGTTGGGTGCGCAGGCGTTGGGCGCGCTGGCCCTGGCGTTTGGCTTCGCGGTCCAGGGTGGCTGGCGGCAGCGTCACGCCGCTGGCGTCGGCGAGGGGCAGCTTGCTGGCGGCCAGGGCGGCCAGCGCCTGCACGGCGGGCGAGTAGCCGGCGGTGTCGTCCAAACCCCGGGGCCGTGTCGGCGGGCGGGCGCCAGTTGCGGCAGCGTTGGCAGTAGCCGCGGGCGCGCTGGATCGGGATGTCCCCGAACCGGGTCTGGAAGGTGCGGGCGTGGCCGCGGGAGCACTGGCTGAACGGGTGACCGCAGACCGGACAGCGCGGGGGCGTGGCGTCGGCTTTGGCCTGGGGGGGCGCGCTGGGGGGTGGTGCGCAGCAGGGCTTGAACCTCGTGGAGGGCCTGAGTTTCGAGGTGACCGAGGTTTTGATCGGCGGCGCAGAGGAACCGGGCGGCCGAGGCTTCCAACGTCACGGCCAGGCGGGCTGCCAGCACGGCCAGGGGTTCGGGCGCAGCGGGCACGGAGGACCGGCGGCGGGCAGCACTG
>CALJWR010000366.1 GCA_937976685.1 uncultured Verrucomicrobiae bacterium | reverse complement strand
GAGTTGATGAAGGCGGCCAGTGCCGAGGGCGTCATCACCCAGCTCGGCAACCAGGGGCATTCCTTCGGTTCGATCCGGGATTTCTGCGAATGGATCTGGGCGGGCGCGATTGGCCGGGTTCAGACCATTCACTGCGGTGCGGCTGCCGTGAACTCCGGTCTTGATCAGCTCCCGCGTCTGAAAGAGCAGCACGCCGTACCCGACACGTTAAACTGGGACGTCTGGCTGGGGCCCGCGCCGTACCGTCCCTATCACCCGGCCCACCTTCCCGCGGCCTGGCGCGGATGGGTTCCGTTCGGCAATGGCACCGTTGGCGACTGGGTCTGTCATGTTATAGATCCGGTTTTCTGGGCCCTCGACCTCGCTGCGCCGAAGACCATCGTTGCCGAGGTCACGGATTGGGATCCCATGACCCAGGGCGACGCCTTTCCCAAGGGCGACCACATCACCTTCGAGTTTCCGGCCAAGGGCCGCCGCGGTCCGGTCACCCCCCATTGGTACAGCGGCACGTGGCCGATTCCCCGCCCGCCCGAGTTCACCGCCGACGACAAGGACATCGGCTACGGCGCGGCGGTCCTCGGTGACAAGGGGACCATCGTCTATGGCTCCCACGGCGCGGGCGGGGTCCGGCTGGTACCGCAATCGCGCATGGACGAATTCCAACGTCCGCCCCAGACCATCCCGCGGGCGAAGGAACACCATGCCGACTGGCTGGACGCGATCCGCAACCACCGGCCGGCTCGGACTTCTCTTATGGGGGCCCGCTCACGGAAATCGCCATGCTGGGTGTCATCGCGCTCAAGTTTCCCGGCCAGAAGCTGGAGTGGGACGCCGCCCAGATGCGGTTCACCAACAACTCCGGGGCAAACCAGTTCGTCGCGCCGCCCACGCGGCCGGGGTAGGAGATGTGACGTACCGCCCGCGAGCTTCGGCATGACGGCGGCGAGGTCTGCTTTTGCTTCCCCGGGCCATCGGGAAGCGATAAAATGATCCCCGTTGTCCCGCACGCATGAGTCCTGGAGCGCCACGCCGACTGTCCTCCGCCCTGCTCGCCTTGGGTCTGGCCGCATGTGGGTTGCGCGCTGGCTCCGTCTCAATCTCACCGCCCGATGCAGCCCTGAAGTCAGCCGTCGAGGCGGACTGGGACCGTCGGGAACGGCGCTGGGGCCGCGCCCCGGAATCGCCGGCGGCGTTGCGCGCGGCGGTGGAACGGCTGGACCAAGTTCTCCGCGCCCAGTCCGGCGGGCCATCGTCCACCGCGGCAACTCCGGCGGAAACAACTCTGGCCGAGTTGCGTCGCGCGGCCGAAAACGCCGATGTCCTCGACGACGTCTCTCGCCTCGCCAAGTACCGCGAAGCCCGCTGGCTGGCCCGCGGCCTGGCCCTCGAATCCGCCGGCATCGGTCGGCAGCCGTTGCTGTTCCTGAAGCGCAATCGCTTCATTTGCCAGATGCTCCACGAGTACATGGGGTACTTCTACGACTACGGCAATGTACCGCCGGGCGGCGGCGTCTTTTTGCTGGAACGGCCTGGAACCTCGCTTGCCACGCGGGACCTTCTGGCCGGCCGGCTCACCAACGGCAATTTCACCACGCTCGCGCTGTCGTACGACGCGCGGACCGTCTATTTCGCCTTTGCCGAGCGGTCGCCGAAGAAACCCGGGTTCTACTCGCCGGAGCGACGCTCGTTCCACCTGTTCGCCATGCGGCCGGACGGATCCGAGTTGCGCCAGCTCACCGACGGCGTGGAGGATGACTTCGACCCGTGTCCGCTGCCGGATGGGGGGATTGCGTTCATGTCCACCCGGCGAGGCGGCTTCGCCCGCTGCAACAACGCCTGGGAGCCGTGTGCCACCTACACGCTGCACCGCATGAACCCCGACGGCACCGGCATCCGGACCTTGTCCGCTCACGAGACGTGCGAATGGCACCCCAGCGTGATGCACGACGGGCGCATCGTATACATCCGCTGGGACTACGTGGACCGGTCGGCGGCAAACTTCCACGGCTTGTGGGTCAGCAATCCCGACGGCTCCGGGGTGACGAGCCTATTTGGCAACTACACCATGCGCATCAACGCCTGTTACCAGCCGCGCGCCATCCCGGGCTCGCACAAGCTGGTGTTCATTGCTGGCGCGCATCACGCGGATGTCGGCGGGTCGCTGGTGCTGCTGGACCCGCGGCGAACGGGCTTCGATCCCCGCGAAGGCGAGGACCGGCTCGACGCCGTGGAAGTGCTGACGCCGGAGATCTGTTTCCCCGAATCCGACGGCTGGCCGAAGAGCTGGTTCCACAGTCCGTGGCCGTTGTCGGAAGAGGCCTTCCTCGTGTCGTTCAGTTTTGATCCGCTGCCGGGCATGAGTTCGGGAGAATCCCGGGACACCCGCACCGGCCTGTATTACTTCGACCGGTTCGGCAATCTCGAGCTCCTCTACCGGGATGAGGCGATCTCCTCGATGTATCCCCTCCCGCTGGCCCCGCGCACGCCGCCGCCGGTCATTCCGTCGGTGCTGGACGAAACCTTGGGGCACGAGGGGGAGTTTCTGCTGGCTGACGTGCGGCGCAGCTTCTTCCCGCTGCCCGCCGGACGGGAAATCCGCGAGTTGCGGGTCTTTCAACTGCTACCCAAACCGCCGCCGCACGCAGCCAACGACCCGCGGATCGGTCACGCCAACGCGGAAAACGCCCGCCTGCTTCTGGGTACCGTGCCGGTCGAGCCGGACGGTTCGGCGTACTTCCGCGCGCCGGCCGGCAAGCCCGTCTATTTCCAGGCGGTGGACGCCACCGGCCGTGCCGTGCAGAGCATGAGAAGCGCCGTGTATCTGCAGCCTGGCGAGCGCCGCAGTTGCATCGGCTGCCACGAGGCTCCCGGCACTGCCGCGCCGCGCGAACCCACCCTCGCGATGCGCCGCCCGCCATCGCGCCTCGAACCCGGCCCGGATGGCTCGCAGCCGTTGAGCTTTCCACGCCTGGTGCAACCAGTCCTCGACCGGCACTGCGTCCGCTGTCACGATGGCGGGCGTGGCTCCGGGAAGAGCCAACTTGCCCTCACGGCGGAGCCTGCCGGGAGCTTTTCGCGGGCCTACCAAAACCTGCGGCCGTTTGTGCGATGGTACGAGTGGGGCGGGGAAAGCATCAGCCAGATCGCCACCCGGCCCGGGGAAGTTGGTGCCGACGCCAGCCCGCTGCCCAGGATTCTCGACGACGACACTCATCGCCCGGAATTGACCTGGACCGAGGCCGATCGCCGGCGGATTTACCTCTGGCTGGATGCGAACGCGCCATTCTATGGCACCTACAGCCACGAGGAGCAGATCGCCCAGCGGGAGGGACAGGCCATCCCCGTGGCGCGGTTTCAGTAAAGCAGCCGGCCGTTGTCGCGCGGACCCGCCGTCGACGCCTTGCCGGAGGCGCAACTTCCAGTAAGCTGCGCGCGTGATGCTGGAAGACCATGTCGGAGACATTGTTCGCAAAGGCCGCCTTCATGCGAGGATCGCGGTCGAAGCCGCCGCGGCCGCCGCCGGGCTGTCCGTGGCCGAGTACGAGGCATTCGAAGCGAACGGAAAGGCGACGCGCCCCTGCCAGTTCGGGTCGTTGGCCGCGCTGCTGGGTTTGAACCCGGCGAAACTCGAGCGGATCGCCGCCGGTTGGACGCCGGCCACGCCAGACCTCAGCCAATGGCGGGAATTGCGCGTGGTCACGACCACCGCCGGAATGTCGGTGAACGCCTATCTGGTCTGGGACGAGGTTACGCGGGACGCCGCCGTTTTCGATACGGGATTCGATGCCGCGCCCTTGATCCAGTTGATCGAGGAGAACGGACTTCTCCTGCGCTACCTGTTCCTGACACATGGCCATGCCGACCACGTCGCGGGGCTGGCGACGCTGCGGGCGCGGTATCCCAAGGCGCGGCTCCGCAGCAACGCGAAGTCCGCACCGCCGGACCAGCGCAACCGGCCGAACGACTTCCTCATGCTCGGCAGCCTGCGGATCACCAATCGCGCCACCCCCGGCCACGCCGAGGACGGCGTCACCTATCTGGTGGGCACCTGGCCGGAAGACGCCCCGCACGTGGCGTTCGTCGGCGACGCCATCTTTGCCGGCTCGATGGGCGGCGCGGCGGGAAATGCGGCCCTGGCGAAGGAAAAAATCGTGCAGCACATTTTCTCGCTGCCGCCGGCCACGTTGATCTGCCCGGGACACGGTCCGCTGACCACGGTCGCCGAAGAGAAGGCGAACAACCCGTTTTTCTGAGGCGGACTCGGCGTGGTCGCCGCGTCAGGCGAGTCCCTCGCGAAACCGCACCAAAGCCTCGCGCACGGACACGAACGCAATCTCGTCGAGCTCCACCGCCTCCGGCCGCCGCCAGAGCAGCTCGCTGACTTCGTCGAGCGGTCGGGCCTGATCGGGCGCGATGGCTTGCGCGGTGAAAAAGAGGTCCAGCACCGGATAGGTCACGCCGGCGAACTCGTATCGGTTCGGCAGGGAGAGCACGAACTTCGCGGCCCTCACGGCGATCCCGATTTCCTCCCGAACTTCGCGATCCAGCGCGGCTTCGGCGGTTTCGTTGAAGTCAATGAACCCTCCCGGCAGCCCCAGCTTGCCGCGGCGTGGATCTTTCGCCCGCCGCAGCCAGAGCATGGCGCCGTCGGGGCGGAAGATGAACGCGCCGACGGAGACTGCTGGGTTGAAAAACAACTGGAAAGCACAGGCCGCGCAGCGCAGCCGCGGCTCCGCAGGTGGAGCGGCGAGTTGGTGGCCACAACGCGGACAAAAGTGAAAGTGAGCCTTCGGTTCCACGGGTGTCAGCGAGCGGTGGGAGTCTCACTCATGGATCGGGTGGCGACTGTTCTTTTCCGGTCGTCGTCGGGCCGCCATGCGGCAGCCCAGGGAGCGCAAATCACCGGCGTGGCTGGGAGTCGGTGAGAAACCTGACCATCGCGGCGGCAAAGGGCGCGAGGTCGCGCGGCGTGCGGCTGGAGATGAGGTTGCCATCCACCACCACCGGTTCGTCCAGCCAGATGGCGCCTGCATTCTCCAGGTCGTCCTTGATGCCCAGGGAACCGGTGGCGCGGCGGCCGCGCAGAATCCGCGCGGAGATCGGGATCCAGCCGCCGTGGCAGATGAAGGCCACCAGTTTGCCGGCCGCGAAGAACTCCCGTGTCAATGCCAGCACCTTGGGATCACGACGCAGTTTGTCGGGCATGAAACCGCCCGGGATCAGCAGGCCGCCGTAGTCCTCACTCCGGGCCTCGGCGATCAGCAGGTCGGCCGTGGCCGGATAGCCGTGCTTGCCAGTGACGGTTCGCAGCGCCGGCCCGGCCAGGCGCATCGAATACCCGGCCTCTTCGAGCCGGAGTTTCGGATACCACAACTCGAGGTCTTCGTAGATGTCGTCCACGAAGGCAAGCAGAGGAGGGAGATTCATGGGCGGTGAGGGGAGATGGACCCCAGACTTACGGGTTTCCGCTATTGGCGGGCGGTGGCGGCGGCTCAACCCGGGAACGCCGCGCCCGCTCGGGTTTGGGATTCTTCGCGCGGTGGGTCTCGTTCAAATGCCGGTCAATTCGCCGGTAGGCAAACCACGAAGCGGCCGACAGGGCGATCAGTCCCACCTCCAGGCCCGAAGTGAACACCATGTGGTCGTATTTCTCCTTGCGGTAGATTTCCGCCGCCCAATCCGCCACCTCCGGAGAAGGGGCCGCCGACCGAACCTTGGCCACTTTGTAAGGGTTGTGGAACAGCTTCCACGTCTGGTAGCTCAGCGTGCCCAGCACGGCAAACGCGACCACCATGGCCACCAGGCACACGGTGATGAATGCCCGGTGCAGAAAGTGCAGCAGGGTGTTTCCGGACGTTGGGTCGTTGGAACCGGGTTTCGTCATGACTCAGACTGCGCGGACACTCGTCCCTCCCGCAAGCTAAGCGGCGCGCCGGCCGATGGGGAGTGAAAATCACGCAACATTTGCAGACGCGGAAGCGCTCGGCCGGCCAGCACCTCGAGCCTGGCTTTCGAGCCAGTCCGACGCTACGGGCAGCACGCGACTCCAATGAAAGGTCTTGGCCCGCTCCCACGCCGCCCGCCGGTAGCGCCCATAGCGCTCCGGCTCAGCGAGACAGGAGACGACGCCGTCGGCGAGGGCCTCCGGGGTCTCGGCGGCGGCGACCACGCCGGTCTCGTCGTGCAACGTGGATTCCGTCAATCCGGCCACCGGATAGACCACCGCCGGTGTGCCCAGCGCGTTGGCCTCGATGACGTTCAAGCCCCAGCCTTCACGCAGCGAGGTGTGGAGGAGCAGGTGGGACTGCCGGAGGAGCGCATCCTTCTCCGCCTCCGGCAGGGCGCCGGTGAAGCGGACATGCGCGGTCAGGTCGAGATCGCGCGTCAACTCGATCAGCAGCGTCTCGGAGATGCCGCTGCCCACGACTGTCAAGGCAGCGTCCACCCCGCGCTGCCGCAGCACGGCAAGGCCGCGAATCGCGTGTTCGATCCGTTTGTTCGGCGCGAGTCGCGAAACCGCGATCAGGCGGACCGGCGGTGTCAGCGGTTTGTCCTCCAGTTCAGGGATGGCCCGCGTGTGGACTCCGTAGGGGAGCTGCTGGATGCGCTTTACGCCGTGGCGTTCGAGAACCTGGCGCGTGGAGGTGGCCGCCGTCCAGAACGGGACATTACGGTACAACCAGTGCGTCCAGCGCTCCTGCCATTTGCCGAAGGTCGAGGTCGGCCAGCGGTAGAAGACATCCCAGATCGGCCCCAGCACTTCGTGGATGTACGCCACGCAGTTCGTGCCGCACCACCACGGGGCGAACCACGGCAGCCCGTGATGCTGATCCACCACCAGATCGAAACGGGGCTGGCGGCGGTACCATCGCATGGCCTCGAAAATGGACGAGCCCTTGCCACCGGCACGAACGATGTGAATGCCGTTGATCGTCTCCGCGGGCACGGCGCCGGGAAAAGCGTTCGCAAACCACCAGACCTCGTGCCCGCGGTCGCGCAGGGCGCCCCAGTAGCCCTCGGTAACGCGCTCGGCCCCGCCGGCCAGGGGGTTCTTGGGATCACGCCAGTTGAGCATCAGGAAGCGCATGAAGGTCGTGTCGGGTCAACGAAGGGCAGGGGTTATGCCCAGTGCCGGTGAGGAACTCAATTTGAAATCCGACCAAGGCAGGCCCTGCCTGCCTCTCGGCCGGGCACGCGCGACGGCGAAGCGAGAAAGCCGGAGGGGCGCACTGCGCACAGGGGACCGCCTATGCCCGCCGCCGCAAGCAAATCGCCCCGGAGCAACCCCCAAGGCGATTTGCGCCAACTGCTGCGGACGCTCAGAAGCGTTTGGTCAGGGTCAGCGTGGCCGTGTGGCCCTGTGGACGGTTCGACGCCTCGATCTCATAGATGTATCGCGCCGAAACGAACGTCATGCACTTGCCGCACGACCAGACGATTTCCGGCCCGAGGCCCCAGACCGAATCCAACTCGCCGCTCGCGCGGCTGCCGCTGTCGCCGGTGAGCTGCTGCTGCCAGTAGCCGATGGCCCCAACTTCCCACGACTTGCTCAACGCCTTGGACAGGCCCCACTCGAGGGAGATTTCGTTGCCCGGCGTCATGGGGGCATCTTCCATCTCGTGGTTGATCTCATAGCGGCCCAGGGCGGACAACGCCCACGTCTTCTGCTGGTCGGGGAACCACGTTCCGCCCAGCGTCAGCATGTGGCCCCAGAAGCCTTTGCCCGCATCCACGGGCTCGCCCCGGTTGCCGGTCGGTGCCCAGAAGCCGTAGCCGACGCCCAAGTCGAACTGTTTCCAGTGCCACGACACCGTGATGGGCTCGAGGAAGATGTCGCCCAGGTCGAACTTGGAATCAGAGTAAGGACCGGCGCTGAAGTCGGTGTAGATAATGGGGATGAGCGTATCCATCCCGTAGGAGCCGCCGAGGATCTTGAAGTCCGTGATCCAGATCAGGCGCGGGGCCTGTGCGTACACAAACAGATCAAAGTCCACCGGGAGCTTGTCCCCGTGGTGGTCATTCACC
>CALJWR010000365.1 GCA_937976685.1 uncultured Verrucomicrobiae bacterium | reverse complement strand
CCAAGCTTGCCGAATGGGCCGAGACGACCATCCCCGAGAGCCTGACGGTGTTCGACTTCCCGACGGCGCATCGCATCCGGCTGCGCACCACCAATGGCCTGAAACGGATCAACCGCGAGCTGCGCCGACGCACCCGGGGGGGCGAGCATCTTCCCCAACCCGGATTCCTGCCTGCGCCTCGTCTGCGCTTTGCTCGCCGAACTCGACGACCAGTGGATGACCGGCAAGGTCTATCTCAACTCAAACCTGCAACCCAGACGCCATGACCACCAACCCGAAAATTTACAGAAAAGAAGTTGCACAATCCTGGGCGACCTCTCAACCGCAGCCGTTCACCGCTGCGATGATGCGGTCCACGTCCACGTGTTCCGCGATCAGGTCGCGAATGAGCGCGATTTTCCGGGTGTCGGACGGCCGCGTCTTGATGGTGAGGTCGTGGACCTTGGACGCGACCCGATACGTTTCGTCCGGCGACAGAAACACCGGGAAGGGCAGCGCCGCCACCACGCGCATCACGCTGTCCGAGGGACGCTGGCCGCCGGTGAGGACCAGTCCGGCGAGCCCCTCGGTGCCCCGGCCAAACAGCGTGGTCGCTGCCGCTAGGATCAAATCCTCCCGATCGCTCGGCGTGATGACGAGCACCCCCCGCTTGAAGTAGGTCAACGCGTGCTGGACGCTCATGGCGCCAACGACCACTTCCTCCACCAGGTTCAGCAGATGGCTGGAATCGTTGAGCGGCTCGACATCCAACTCGTCCCGAATCAACTCCATTGTGGGGTTCGACAGGATCTCGACCCGGGGCAGAACGCCCAGCAGTTCCAAACCCTGGCGCTTCAACCCCTTGCCCGTGTGCTCGATGACGAAGTCGAGTTTGTCGGGCAGCACCTTGTTCAAGATCACGCCCACCACCTCCACTCCCTCCTTCTCGAAAAGGGCGTGGTTGACGGCCACTTCGTCAATCGGTTTGCCGATGCCGCCCTGGGAGACAATGATGACCTTGGCGCCCAAAATCTTGGCCACCCGAGCGTTCGAGAGATCGAACACCGATCCCACGCCTGCGTGGCCGGATCCCTCGCAGAGCACGAAGTCCTTCTCCCACGCCACCCGGTCAAACGCGAGGCGCACCCGTTCTTGCAGCGTCTCGGGATCCGCCGCCGCGAGGTAGCGGCGGGTGAACTCCGGGTCCACGGCGATCGGGCTCATGTCGCCCAATGGGCAGTTCAGTTGGTAAACGCGATCCATGAGGATGATGTCCTCATCAATCCGCTGCTGCTCGACGTTCACGAACCGCTGCCCCACGGGCTTGATGTAGCCGATTTTTGGATAGTGCCGCTGCAGCGCGGAGGCGAGGCCGAGCGACGTGGTGGTCTTGCCCTCGTTCTGGCGGGTGGCGGCGATGAAGACGCGCGGCGTGGTGGTGTTCATGGAGTGGTTTCGCCCGGCAGGTGCTGGCCCGCGCCCGGATAGAGCACGTCGTAGTCCACGGCTTGAATGCCCACAATCGCGGCCACGCCCAGAATGTCGTGCGCGTTGGACCCCCGCGACACATCGGCCGCCGGCCGGTCCAGCCCCAGCAAGATCTGCCCATAGGCGTTCGCCCGCGCGATCGTGCGCACCAGCTTGCTGCCGATGTTGCCCGCATTGAGATCCGGAAAGATGAGCACATTCGCCCGGCCGGCCACCTGGCTGTCAGGCACCTTACGGTCGGCTATCTCTTTGACCAGCGCCGCGTCGAGCTGGAGTTCGCCATCGAACTCGGCGTCGAGGCCCTTCTGCGCCGCGCGCTGCTGAGCGAGGGCCGTCGCCGCCTTCACCCGCCCAATGGACGGATGCGTGGCGCTGCCCTTGGTGGAGAACGACAGCAGGGCGACGCGCGGCGTGACGTTGAGGAGATGCCGCGCCAGGCGGGCGGTGTCCACCGCGATGTCGGCCAGTTGCTCGACGGTCGGCTCCGGGATCACCCCGCAATCGGCCATGAACAGGACGCCGTTTTCGCCAAAGCGCGAGTCTTCGACCTCCATGATCATGCAACTGGAGGCGGTGGTGTTTTGCGGGGCGGTCTTGATGATCTGGAACAGCGGCCGCAACACGCTGCCGCCAAATTCCGCCGTGCCCGACACCAGGCCGTCGGCCCGGTGCATGGCCACCATCATCGCGCCGAAATAATCCGGCTTGAGCATGGCCGCGCGCGCCTCTGGTTCCTGGATGCCCTTGGCGCGCCGCAATAGCATAAAGCGTTCGATGAAGGGCTCCAGGTCGTCGCTCTCGGCCGGGTTGATGATCCGGATGCCGTGCAGGTTGATGTTCAATTCCTTGGCCAGGTGTTTCACCGCCGGCCGGTCCCCCAGGAGGATGGGCGCCCCCAGCCGCAGGGAATGAAACTGGCGCGCCGCCTGCAACACCCGCGGCTCGTGGCCTTCCGGGAACACAATCCGCTTGGGATGGCGCTGCAGCTTTTCGATGATGCCTCCAATGAAGCGCATGGCAGCAGGGTACCGGAGCCAACCTGCCACGCAACCTTGGCGACGCCGGCGGCCGGTTCAATGGCGCATCTCCGTTTCTTGCAGGGTTGAAGGCGGTGTGGGGGAACAGGAGGTGCCGGCGGCCCCTGCGCCCGAAGGTTTTCAGACGCGGCAGGGATTTGTCACCACACTGACCCCACAACTGGCCTGGCCGTTTGAAGCGACCTTGGAACGCCCGACTGGTGGCCTCGATCGGGCCCGGGCCGGTCGGTTCGCCGACTCGCCGACCGGCCCGGTAATTCGTCCTCGGCTGAGGCGCGTGGAAGCAGGCGATCTGCCCGGCCACGCCTCGTGCCGCCGCGCCGCTGAGCGGGGCTTTCTCTTGTTGCAGAAGGAGGCGGGCTCTGCGGAACGGAACCCGGGCCAAGACCAGCCAAAGGCCGAGCCAGGCGATCATCCAGCAGGAGAGCGGGCGGGCGGCAGGGCCGTAGTCTTGCGCGGCGGCGGCGGTCGAGTGGCCGGTCACGAGCGATCGGGCGTCGGAACCCCAAGCGGCCCTCGCCCCTTGGGTCGGGCCAGGAGCCACGGTTCCACCTGGATCAGCACGTTGGCCACGGTGATCAGCCCGCCCCCCACGATGACCGCGCGGTCCAGGGTTTCGTTGGCGTATTCGACGCCCGCGAGCCGACCAAACCAGGCGGGCAGGAACAGCACCATGAAACTGACGAAGAGCGGCTCGGCGCAGTAGATCAGGCCGGCCTGGGTGGCGGGCAGTTTCGGCTGCCAGTGGTTCATGAGCATGTAGCCGCCCAGGGTGGAAAACAGCACGAGGATGGCGATGAAGGTCCAGCTCGCACCGGTCGAGTAGGCGGCCGCCCAGTGACTCGCGGCATGGGTGCTGAACAGGGCTCCGATCGCACCGGCCGCTGCCATGACCCCAAACATCACGAGCGAGAAGTGATTGACGTTGTTGTGCGCGTAAATCGGGCGCTGCAGCCAGAGGATCTGGCCGGTGAAGAAGACGGAAGCCAGGAGGGTTTCCAGTTCCCCGCGGCCGAGGCGGAGTTCGCGCCAGTTGACCTTGGACAGCACTCCCACGCCGAGGATGACCAGCCCGCAGCTCACCACGACGATCACGGAGGGCCACCGCCGCTCCTGCCACGCTACCCAAATCGGGATCAGCAGGCAGTAGCTTTGCGTCAGGAAGGCGGACACGGAGGCGTCCACGTGGGCCAGTCCATCCATCTGGAGGACGATGCCGGCCGCGCCAAACAGCCCCATGCCCAGCCCCTGCTCGATCTCCAGCCGGGTGAGGTGGCGCAACGTGGCAAGGCTGGGAAGCAGGATGAGCAGGGCGCTCAGTCCGAATCGGACGAAGGTGCAGTACAACGAGATAAACCAGGTGCTGGTCCCGGTCAACTCGGCCTGCTGCGCCAAGGAGAGCGCCCGCATCGCGGGAAAGCTCACGGACCAGAATGCCGTGCAGAGCACGAGCATGGCCACGGCCTTGAAGTGCTGGCCCGTCGGGCTCATGCAAGCGGCTGGTGGCGATCGAGAAACCGGCCGTTGGTCCGGACCGCAACGCGCGGCGCCATCAGCAGATACCCCTTTCTGCGGAGCGGACAAACTGGAGCAGGTGCTGGATCTCCGGCAGCGGCGGCAGTTCGGCTTCAATCCGCGCCAGCGCGTTGGGCACGGTCAGGCCCTCCCGGAAGAGGAGTTTGTAGGCCTGTTTGAGGGCGGCGACGCTCTCGGGCGGAACACCGCGCCGTTCCAGGCCAATCTTGTTGATGGTCCGAGTCCGGCCCGGGTCGCCATCCACGAGCATGTAGGGCGCGACGTCCTGGCGAACCTTGGTGCAGCCGCCCAACATGCACATGGTGCCAAGCCGGCAGAACTGATGTACGGCCACGTAGCCGCCGAGGATGGCGTGATCCTCCACTGCCACGTGGCCTGCCAATCCCGAGAAGTTCGACATGATGATGTGATTGCCGAGGTGACAGTCGTGCGCGACGTGGGCGTACGCCAGCAGGTTGTTGTGCGAGCCAACCCGCGTCATGCCGCCATCCGCGGTGGCGCTGTGGATGGTCACGCCTTCGCGAATCGTGTTCGCATCGCCGATCTCGACGCGGGTCAGACCACCCTTCCATTTCAGGTCCTGGGTGCGCAGGCCGAGGCTGGCGAACGGATAGATGCGATTGCCGCGCCCCAGGCGGGTGTGGCCGTCAATCACGACGTGCGAATGAAGCCAGCAATCCTCTCCCAGCGTCACGTTCGGGCCAATGACGCAGTAGGGGCCGATTTCACAGCCATCCCCGATCTGGGCATCGGGATGAACGCTGGCGGCAGGATGGATGGAGGCGGGCATGGCAACCCGGAGGCGCGGCTCAACTGATGTGGAAGGTGGACTGGACGACGCGCCTGCCCACCCGCTCGACCTTGCGCCAACTGCTCCGGTCGTTGAGCGTCACCCAGCGGCGTTCCTCCTTGCGGTAGTGCCAGTCCCGATCCGACTGGTAGAAGATCTGCGCGCCCCGGCCTTCGATGATGTTGCAAATCTGGCTGTCGTGGTTGTTGAGCGCGTCAAAGTCCGTCACCGCCCGTTGTCCCATTTCCGAATACAGCTCGTTCAGTTCGAGCAGCAGGCGATTGATGTCGGGCGCCAGGGATCCGGCCTTCAGCCCAATCCGTTGAGCCTCCCGCAGTGTGATCGGATAACTGTGGGAGGGATAACTGGAATTCAGCCGTTCACTGATGTGCTCAGCCTGCCGCCGGTCCCGCAAGTGATAGGAGAGGATTTCAACGCACAGCTTGACCGAAAGCGAACTGACGCGGTGGACCGCGCCGATCACGAGCGGATGAATGTAGGGGAAGATCGCCTGGTAGGGGTTCACCTCGCGCTTGCTGGACTCCTGCTGCCACAAGCGCGTCACCCGCATCAACTCGTCCTGGCTGACGCTCACGCGCTCATTGTCGCGGTCCAGGGGGGACAACTGGTGCTGCAGGGAAGTATCCACGGCCGACAGGTGGGCCAGCGGTCCCATCAGGATCTCATCCGCGCCGAGCGCGAGCATGGTAGCCGCCGACTGACACTCGAGCGGCACCAGCGCGACCAGCCGCCGGGTGAACTGCCGCAGCAGGTTCACGAGCATGAGCGAGGCCTGTCCCGACCCGCCGTCGCTCTTGATGAACAGAGCAATCCGCTCCTGCGCCTGCAACCGATCGAGCACGCCGTACATGCCCAGCACGTCATTCGAACAGACGGAGCCGTTGTTCGAGTTCCAGTACGACACGAACGGGCACCCGAGCGCACGCTCGAGCCGCTGGATGAGCGCCTGAGTCCGGGTGAAGAGCACCGGCGGGCGCTTGATGCGCGCCCGCACCTTGCGGCCGGCGAATCCTGCGTTGTCTTCTCGCATGGGTGATATCCCGATCGCGGCGTCCCCGCCGTCGAGTCAACTTTCGATGAGCATGAACGTCACCAAAGCTTCGCTGACCACCTGGCCGTCCACCAGACATTGGCCCTTGGCTTTGCCGATCTTCCCCCGGGCGCGCACCATCTCGACTTGGATGGTCAGCACGTCTCCCGGACGGACGGGGGATCGCCACTTTACCTCCTCGGCGGACATGAAGTACGCCAGCCGCCGCGCGTTCTCCGCCTGGCGGAGCATGAGGATGCCCGCCACCTGGGCGATGGCCTCCAGTTGCAGCACGCCGGGCATGATCGGATGGCCGGGGAAATGCCCCTGAAAGTACGGCTCGTTGGCGGTGACGTTCTTGATCCCGGTGATCTTGTTGCCCGCGATGGAGGTAATCCGGTCCACCATCAGGAAGGGATAGCGGTGCGGCAGGGTCTTCAAGACCTGCTCGATGTCCAGGGTCGTGCCATCGCCGACGCTGCCTTCGCCCGCCGCCTCCGGTTCGTCCGGCGTCCTCGACGGCGCCGGGGGCGGGGTGAAGGCCTGCATGGCGGCATCCAGCCGGCGTTGTTGCGCCACCAACTGACGCGCCAGTTCGCAATTCACCGCGTGGCTTGGCTTGACGGCCACGATGTGCCCCTGGAGCGGTCGCCCCAGCAGATACAGGTCCCCCAGGATGTCGAGGATCTTGTGCCGGACAAACTCGTTCGGATACCGCAGCGGCTCCGTGGTCAACACCGCATCGTCCCGGATCACCACGGCGTTCTCCAGGCTGCCGCCGCGAATGAGTCCATTCTTGAAGAGGTATTCGAGCTCCTCAAAGAAACAGAACGTCCGCGCCGCCGAGAGTTCCCGAATCCATTGCTCGCGAGTGAGCTCGATCGAATGCAACTGCGTGTAGCGCCCCTGTTTGTCCGCGCTGGTGCAGGTGATGCGCAGGCGATCGTGCGGGAAGACCGACATCACCGTCTCGCCGGTCACGAGTTCAATCGGCTCCGCCACCACGAACGATTCGCGCGGCTCCCCCTGGGGCACGGCTCCGGCCTGTTCGAGCATGCGGGTGTACTCCCGCGCGCTGCCGTCGGCGATCGGCGGCTCGGGCGCGTCCAGCTCCACCACCGCGTTGTCCACACCCATGCCGGCGAAGGCGGCCAGCACGTGCTCGACGGTCTGCACTTTCACATTCCCCTTGCCGAGGGTGGTCGAGCGGGACGTCTCGGTGACATTCTCCAGCCGGGCCTCGATTTCCGGCCCACCCTGCAGATCCACCCGACGGAAGCGAATCCCGGAATTCGGCGGCGCCGGCAGAAAAGCCATCGTGACGCGTTCCCCCCCGTGCAGGCCGATTCCGGAAAAGCGCACCGCCTCCCGGATGGTGTGTTGTTGCAGCACGCCGAATTTAACAATGCGCCGAAACCGGTTGGCAAGCGCGCCGCTGGCACCGGGGCCCGCCGGTATGTCACCTCGGACCCTGCCTGCACGGGCGGGCCGTGCTCCAAGCGCTGAATGGTCGTTCCCGCCATTTGCCTCGCTTGCGCGGCCCGCAACGGCATTATCGCTGCCCGCAATGCTCGAATATGCCCAGCGCCTGCTGTCCCTCGCCCGCCCCTATCAGGGACGGCTCGCGCTCGGCGTGGTGGCGGGCATCCTGGCGGGTCTGATCGAACCGCTGGTCATGGTGGCGGTGAAGCTCGCGTTGGACGCTTTGTTTCCCTCGGGCCACTCCGCGGCCACGCCCCTGCTGCCGGAGTGGTTGCCCGGCTTTTTGCACGACTGGGCCGCAGGGCTGGTCCGGACCGCTGGGGAACTGAGCCGCGAAACCACCATCGTCCTGGCGGTGGCATCCATCCCGGTGGTCATGGGGCTGCGTGGCACGCTGGGCTACCTGAACGTGTACTCGCTTCAATGGGTCGCCGTCCGGGCCATCACCGATCTGCGCGCGCGGCTGTTCGCCCACTTGATCGCCCTGCCGCTGGCCTTTTTCAGCCGGCGCAGCACCGGCGAGCTGATGTCGCGGGTCAACAACGACACGACTGCCATGCAGGCCAGCATCAGCGACCAGGTGCCGGTCGTGATTCGCGACCCGGTCACCCTCGTCAGCCTGCTGGTTTTCGTCATTTACACGCAACCGTCTTGGAGCCTGGTCACGCTGCTCACCTTCCCGCTGTGCATCATCCCGATTGCCATTTACGGCCGCAAAGTCCGTCAGGCGAGCCGGGCGATCCAGGAGCGCTACGGCCAGCTCACGCAGATGGTCCACGAGGCGTTCACCGGCGCGCGCGTCGTCAAGGCCTTCAACCTCGAGGAGCGGGTGGTGAGGCGCTATGCGCAAACCTCGCGCGAGTTTGTCAGTCACTTCATGCGCGTGATCCGTTCGGTGGAAGTGCCCGGGCCGCTGATCGAATTCATGGCCGCGCTGGGCGTGGCGCTCTTCTTCATCTACATCGGCACGGCCAGAACCCGGCCCGCGACGACCAACGAGTTGATTCAATTCGTCGGCTGTGTCTTCCTGATGTACAAGCCGGTGAAGTCCCTGACGCGCGTGTTCAGCAAAGTGCAGCAGGCTCGCGCCGCCAGCGACCGGGTGTGGGAGCTGCTGGAGGAGCGGAGCGATCTGCCCGAACCGGCCAACCCGCGGCCGCTGCCAGCAGTCGGTGGCGACATTGAGTTTGACCGGGTCGAGTTCAGTTACGGGGAGAAGCGGGTGCTTCACGGGGTGACCCTGCGCGTGAGGGCGGGGCAGTTCGTGGCCTTGGTGGGCGCCAGCGGCTCCGGCAAGACCACGCTGACGAATTTGCTGCTGCGCTTCTACGATCCGCAGGCCGGCGCGATCCGGATCGGCGGTGTGGATATCCGACAGGTGGCGACCCGTGACCTGCGTCGCGCGATCGCCGTGGTCACGCAGGAGACCATTCTGTTCAACGACACCATCCGCGAAAACATCCGGCTGGGCCGACCCGAGGCGACCGACGCGGAAATCGAAGCCGCCGCGCGCCATGCCCACGCGTGGGAGTTCATCGCCGCGCGGCCGGAAGGGTTTGAAACGGTGATCGGCGAGAAGGGGGTGCTGTTGTCCGGCGGGCAGCGGCAGCGCCTCGCCATCGCCCGGGCGATCCTCAAAGACGCCCCCATCCTCGTGCTGGACGAGGCCACCAGTTCGCTCGACACCGAATCCGAACGCGCCGTGCAGGCGGCGCTGGACGAACTGACCAAGGACCGCACCACCATCTGCATCGCCCACCGGCTCTCAACCATTCAGGCGGCCGATCTCATCGTGGTGCTGGACCAGGGCCGCGTGGTCGAGCAAGGCACCCACGCGGAACTGCTGGCCCGCAACGGGGTGTACCGCCGGCTGCACGACCTTCAGTTCAACGTGTAATAGCGCCGAGGGTCCGCCCACCTACCGAGCCGCGGCCAGCCGCACCGTCCGCTTTAAGCGCGCGCTCTTGACCGCCGCATCCACGATCTCCTGCCCGATACGGCTGATGGTCAGACTGACGGGCCCCTCGAGGGGCAGGCCCCGCTCCAGGCAATGCAGTAAATACTGGACCGGGTTTTGATGCGGCGGCCGGGGCGAAGGCGCGGCGACCCGATGCGGCTTCGGCCGGCGGCGGGTCTGGACGGTCACGAAGTCGTCGTAGTCGTAGCTGCTGATCGTGCCGTCGGTACCGGCGATCACGAACCCGCACCGCGGCTGGGGCTGGATGGTCCACGGGTCCGTGAAGGTGCCCCAGCGCGTCTCGAACTTGGACAGCCCGTGAGCGTAGCGGGCGACCACGATGCTGTGTTCATCCACTTCGAGGCCGGCGGGTTCGTCCACCACGGCCGTGACCTGCAAGGGACGTCGCCCGCCCTGATACCACGTTCCGAGGGTCGTGCCGTAACCGAGGTAGTCCAGCAGCGAACCGCCGCCATGCGCGCGTTGATAAAACCACGAGCGCGGTTTCTCGGCAGCGACTTGAGCGGCGGTCTTTTCCTCCTTGTCCGCCCCGTGCCACAGCGGCCCGCGATTCCCGCCGAAATGCCACACATTGAGCACCTCGCCAATGGCGCCACCGGCCACCAATTCATACGCCTTGCGGTGGGAGGCCACCCATTGCAGCGGCCAATTGATCATCAAGGTCTGACCCGGGCTCAGCGCCGCCACCATCTGGTCGGCCTCCCGGAGCGACGCGGCAAACGGCTTCTCGACCAGCAGTTGCGCGCCGTACGGGGCGACCCGCTTGACCCACTCGCCGTGTTTCGAGGCGGCGGGGCAGAGAATCACCACGTCCGGCCGGGCTACTTCGAGGCACTGGCGGAAGTCTGCGAACGCGCACTCCCGCGGCGCGAGCCCCTTGCGGATTGCCTCCTCCATCCGGGCGGGTTGCTCGTCGCTGATACCAACGATCTCGGCGCGAGGATGCTCGGCAGCAAACCGAAGCAGGTCGCCCATGTGGAAGTGGTCAAAATTGATGCCGGCGATGCGCCAAATTTTGCGGGCCATAAATGCTCGGGAGGGGAAAGTAGGACCGTGTGACAGGGACGCAACGTGAGAACACTGCGGTTCCGCTGGGTTTTCGCTCCTCAGGCCGGAAAACCCCGGTTCTTGCAGGACCGAATCCCCCGGACGATGTCAGCCCGCGCACTCGACGAGCTGGGCGAGTCCGGCCCGCCGGGGAACATCGTGACCCCCGGATTGAGGTAGAGGAGACTCCAAGAGGATGGGGTGGAGCAGGAAGATCTCCGGCGAGATTTTCTGTGCTGGCCCCGATTGGTTTTTGCGGGCCAGGAGGTCCAGCGGACG
>CALJWR010000364.1 GCA_937976685.1 uncultured Verrucomicrobiae bacterium | reverse complement strand
TGCGCGTCTGCCTGGTGGCGCTCAAGGCGGATCTTCACCCCGAGCCTTCCTGGCCCCAATTACAGGAACGCTCCCAGCACGATCCCCGCATCCCTTTCCAAGCACTCGTCAAGCACCGCGCCAAATGAAAAGACCGTGTCGTCGCGACCACTGGCCGAGGACGGCCAGGCCCAACGCCAGCAGGGCCCAGGTGCCGGGTTCGGGAATGGCCGGCACGGTGATCGGGTCCACCGGCGTCAGGCCGTGGCGATCGTATTGGGCCTGGGTTTCCAAGACCACCGCGCCGCTGACCGGCGTCACCAGTTGATACGTCGCCGCCAGATCACGCGCGGCGTCGAGTTGCCGGTCCGCCCGGAGCCGCCCCACTTCGTCCGCCGCCCAGAGCCGGGCCAGATGCAGTGAGGTGCGATCCTGCGCGTCGAGCGCGGGGAGGGGTTGCGCGATTCGTTCACGCACCAGCGCGAGGTCGGAACGGCCATCGGTCCAAGACCGCAACAGCCCGGTGAGGTCGTCACCGAGCTGCCCGGCACGGGGGACGAGCGCGAGGGCGCCGATGCCGTCGAGTTTTTCGAGCACCCGGTTGGGGCCGTTTGCCACGGGCAGAGCGAGGAGCCGGGGCCCGCGCGGGCGCCGCTCGTAGCGCTGAAGCAACGGCTCCGCGCTGCTCAACAGGACAGGCTGCGGAGCATGAATCCACAGAACGACGCACCCGGCCTCGGTCGCGGCAAAATCCCACGCCGTCACCAGCGCGGGCAGGTTGTCCGTGCCGCCGCGGGTTCCGCCCTCCCGCAAGCGGGCCAGCGCCGCAGCCCGACGGGCCGGGTCGGCTGATTCCCCCGGGGCCAGCAGCACCTCGGCACGGTCGCTGGCCAGCACCAGCGTCCACGGCAGCTTGTCCGGCATGGCGTTCAACGCCTCGGCCACCCGGGCCAACTGGTCGGCCATTGCGCGCGAGCCGTCCACCACGATGGACACGGCGGTCGGGGTGGGGACGGCAATGGGCCGCAACTCCTGCCGGATGATGGCGTTCGCGTCGCCCCGCTCGTCCGCCGTCCACGCGGTCGTTCGCGCTGGGTCACGTTCCACGCGGACCCGCCCGGCCGCGCTGGCAAGTTCGGGCTCGGTCAACGTCCCGTGCAGGCTGTGGATTCCGGGCTTCGGTTCGTCCTTGGCGAGGGTGTGGCCCGACAACCCGCGGGCACCCTTCGCATCGAGCCAGACCGAGTGCGTGACTCCGTCGGGAATCGTGAAGTTGCGTTCGAGAAAACGGGGCAGCGCGAGCGTGCCGGCCGCCGCCGACTCCAGTTGCAACGGGGCGGTGATGCCCAGGCGGACTTTCATCGTGCCGCCATTGGCCGGCACCGGGAAGCACTGCATCAACACGCGGTCCGGACCGGCCGTGGTAACCAGCACGGGGTCCTGCCGACGGACAATGGCCACATCCTGATATGCCTGCCGGACCTGCGCGCGCCCGGCGAACGCCGCCTCGCGTTCCTCGTCGTTGATCCAGAGGGTCAGGCGCGACACCACGCCGCCAGCGGGTAGAAGGATTTGCGCGCGCGCTTCGCGGGTCTGGAGGGAGTCGTTGCGGAACTCGATCGTCCATTCGCAGTAGGCGTGGACGGCATCGGCGTCCACCACCGTGTCTAGGCGCGAACTCCGCAACGCCAGGCCGCGTAACCGGCCGCCCACCTGCTCACCGCCCTGGTCGGCGTCCCAGGTCCAGTCGTTCAGCGCGAACCATTCGCCGCGGGCCGTGCGCCCCTTCGGCGCGGGAACCGAATTGAACGGCCGGCCGGTGACGCGGTAGTAGATTTCGCGGGCTTGTTCCGCGCTGGGTTCCTGGCCCGGCACCAGCCACGTGGACAGATCGAATTCCGCTGCCCGGCGGGTTCGTCCGTAGCACGCGCGCAAGAGCGTGTCCTCGTTCCCCATGTTCCGTAGCCAGGCCAGGCCGCGCTGCTGCCGCGCAGGGTCGGCATCGGCCACCCTCTGCATACCGAGCCGCGTGACCCAGACGGGAGCGTCAATCAGGAGCAAGGCCAGCCACGCGGCGGCGATGCCCCCCACCCGTCCCGGCAATCTTGCGGGTCCGGCTGCCGGCGCCAGCCGCCGCAGGTGCCGGCGAAGCATGATCGCGCAGACCAGGCTCAGCAGCGGCGCCCAAGGCAGGAGGCCCCAGCCAAAGAGAATCATGGCGAAGAGACCGGGCAGCAGCAGCGGCAGGTAGAGCAGCGCGTAGAAGGCAGCGACACCGATGGCGGCGCCGTTCAACCAAGCCAAGGGGCGACGCCACTCCGTCCGACCTTCGCGCGCGACCCACCAGATCAAACCGTTGCTGACCGGCACCAGCGCCACCAACAGGGCGTGCCAGGCGGTCGGCATCGGATCAAAAAAGGTGCCGGCGCACATCCGGGTCGCCAACTCGATCACCAAGGTCACGGCCGGCAAAAGCACGCCGAAAGCCAGCAGCCACCCGCCGGGCCGGCGCGGGCGTCGCCCGGTCGGGTCGGTGGGCGACGAGACCGGAGGCGGCGGCAAGGGCGGGACTGGCGGCGGCTCGGGCGAGCCGATCTTCCGGAGCAGTCGTTTGACATCGTCGGCCGTGACGGCCGCGAGGCCCTCCCCGCAGACTTCCCGTTCGAGGCTCGCGCGCAGGTCGCCCTCGACTTCGGCGGGGTCCGCGCCCGTGCCGGCCAGTCCCGGTCGCAGGCGGGCGAAGTAGCGGTTCAGTTCTTCACGGGCTGATTCCGTCCACAGATTCATGTTCCATCTCCTTTCCGCCGTAGTTGATCCGCGCCGGCCGTCAGCCGGTCCATATAGTCGTCCATCGCGGCGAGCGCCTGCCGGCCTTCGCGAGTCAGCGCGTAGTACTTGCGCGCGGGGCCTTCGGAGGATTCCTCCAACCGCGTGCTGACGAGGCCCTGCACGCGCAGGCGCGACAACAGCGGGTACAGGGTGCCCTCGGTGACGCCGAGGCCGGGGATAGCCGACAGCGCTTTGACCAGTTCGTACCCGTAACGCTCACGCTCCGCCAAAGCGCTGAGGATGCACAGATCCAGGAGGCCCTTGCGCACCTGTACGGTCCAGTTGTCGAAGTAGTCGCTCATACTGTGCCCGGTGACGGTCCGTCGTCGTAGGCCGTCCAAATGGCCAGCCTGACGGCGACACAAACGACGATCAGACCGGAATGCAGGGTGAATCCCAAGGCTGCCTCGCGGGTTTCATGGCCGGGCAGGTACAGCAGTTGCGCCAGCAAAGAAAGAACGGGGAAACCGGCCAGGACAGCCATGCCAGCGCGGCGATTCGGCATCCGGGCGACGCCCGATCCCAAGAGACCATAACCCAGCGCCAGCGTGGGTAAGTGCGCCCCGATCAACCAGCCCAGCACAGCTTCGCTGGCCCCGAACCGATGCGCGGCGATGCCACCCCACGCCCAAAGGATCAGGACCGTCGCTCCCCCGACCAGTCCGGCGCGCTCGCGTTGAGCGCTCGTGCCAAAACGGTCAGCGCGCATGGCCAGCAGCAGACAGCCGTAGCCGCTCAAGACCGCGGCAGCGCCGGTCATCATGAGCAGGGATAGCCAGGCAGTGGCGGCGGCGGGAGCCGACTCCGCGCCGGGAAACGGCAGGCCAAACAGAAACGCCCCACCCCGCAGTGCCGCCGATTCCGTCGCAACCGCCAGCAGCACGGCGAGGGCGGGCGGAGTCCACCACGCGATTCGCCAGCCGAGGGGAGGCGGCCCGCCGGCCGACGGGCGAGCGATTCGGACCGGGGCTGCGATGTTCATGGTGATGGGTTGGTCGAACGGTACTTTGCAATACATGGTACCCTGCTTCCAAAAGACAAGCCCTTTTTGATCGGAACTGCGACGGGCCGGTTTTGGCGGGCTTGCACCGCGTGATCTTGGAGTCATCGGGCGGCCCATCCCCGCCGGGGATTACGTCGGCCGGTGCGGACGCTTCGGCCCACTTCGCCCGGGAGCACGCTCGCCGATGAACGGCGGGACATGACAGCGAAGCCTCCCTCACAACCAGCCGCTTGTCCGGGGGCCGGCCTCCGCGGATACTGCGCG
>CALJWR010000363.1 GCA_937976685.1 uncultured Verrucomicrobiae bacterium | reverse complement strand
GGTCTTGCCCGCCCCATTGGGTCCGAGCAGGCCGACGACCTCACCCGCGTTGACGTGGATGGAGACGCCGTTCACGACGCGCCGACCCCGGTACTCCTTGACGAGGCCCTCGGTGGCGAGGAGCTGCTGTTCGGCAGCGGTCGCGATGGCGGGTGCCGGCGCCGGTGCGGCGGGCTGCGTTTCGGCGCTCATGTTTGGTGAGGGACAACCAAAATCAACCAGCCGGACGCCGCCCGGCCATCAATCTTCTGGGCGAGGTAAACCACGCGCGGTTGCTATCATGTCGTCGGGGACGGGTAAAACCGATTTCGAGCGAGCGGCCGTCCGGGCGCAACGGAGCGGTTCAGGGCACCGCTGAGAAGCGATGCCGTGCGAAGACCAACGACTGGTCGGCCGCCGCCCCGTCCAACCGACGGAGTCACGGCAGCCAGCGCAGGGCGGGGTGGTTGGTACGGGCCTTGCCGGTCGCCGAGTTCCAGTAGTCCGCCTGCCGGAAACGCGCGGCGTGGCCATCGAGAAAAACAAACTGCGCCCCGCCGCCGTGCAGGTTCGTATGCACGTAGTTCCAGTAGCCGACAGCCGGCAAGTTCTTGGAGTCGAAGAGCCAGACCAAGGTCGGGAGGCCGTCCAGATGGCTCAGTTTGACCGGACGATTGTCTTCGGCCGTGCCGTTGATGTGTTCGTTGAGGCAGTAGTGGAAGAGGTTTCGCCCGTTGCTGCGCCGGGGGTTCGCAGGACAGATGAAGATCGAGCGACCCGGTTCGATGGCGGCATTGGTTCGCCACGGTTGGTCGTGGTACCGTGGCAGTCCCAGTTGCCGCGGCAGCAGCACGTACCAGCCGGTGTTCGTCGCGCTGGCTGAGGGATTGGGCGTGCCGTCGGGCGGTAGGAAGTCGTCGTGGTCGGACGCATAGAGCTGCGTGGCCAGGCCCCACTGGCGCAGGTTGTTGAGGCAGGCGATATCGCGCACGCGGAGCTTCGCCCGGCTCAAGGCAGGCAGGAGCAGGCTGGCGAGAATGGCGATCACTGCCACCACAACCAGTAGCTCGAGCAACGTGAATGCCGCGCGCTTCATGGCCCGGATGACCGGGCCGGTTTAGTTCACGCTGCGGGCCGAGGCAATCTCCAACGCGGCGATCCCGTCGCCGCGCGATCAGTCATCGTCGTCGTCGCCGCCCCGGACGGTAATCGCCCAGTCCGGATAGGGGGCTTTGGTGCCGCGCATGGCGCGCCACAGGATCCGGTTCAGCGCGCCCTCGGGCGCGCGGTCCACCTGGCGGAAGTTCATGCGGGAGGACACGATCGCGTCGCGCCGGAGTTGCGGATCAGCGATGGCCTTGGGATCGGGATTCATCTCGTCCAGCGGTACGTTGTTCGGCACCGCCGTGAAGGGCGCGAAGTCCGGCGTGTCGGAGAAGCAGTCGAACATCGGCGTGGCGCTGGCGTCGAACTGGTTCATCGGCGGCAGGCCGAGGATTTGCTCGATTGTGCGCAGCACGCTGGTGGTGTTGTACTGCGTGCTGACGACGGCCCCGCGTTTGGCGTACGGGCTCGCGATGTACGCCGTCGTGCGGTAGCCGCTGACGTGATCGAAGCCCGCCTGCGGGTCGTCTTCGATGCCGATGATCGCCATGTCCTTCCAGAAACGCGAGTGGCTCAGTGCCTCGACGATCCGGCCGAACGCGAGGTCGTTGTCCGCGACCGTGGCGGCGGGGGTCGGACAGTTGCGGCTGGTGCCGCTGGTGTGGTCCTGCGGCAGGCAGATGATCACCAGTTGCGGGTATTCCCCCCGGGCCTCGAACTCCCTCAACTCACGAATGATGAAATCCGCCCGGTACTGGTCCGGGACGGACATCTCCCAGCCCACGTAGTTGGTCGGTGAGAAGGGCGCGATGGTGGGGATCATCGGGTAGCTTTCGAAGATCACTTCGTTGCTCTCGCCCTTCCACGTGCGGTAACAGGCCAGGAAGTCGGGGGTTCCCTTGCGCCCGTCGCGCCAGCGGACATTCGGGGCCATGAACTCGCCGTAGTTGCGGATGCTGATCTTGTTCCGCAGCGCGTTGTCCCAAATGAAGCCGGCGGGCGAATAGGCGAGCGCATCGTCCTCATCTTCTCCCATGCCGTCGGGATAGCTGCGCGGCCACCCGGCGAAGGATCTTTCCAGGTAGTCGGTGCCGAAGGCGGTGGTGCTCCACTGATGGCCGTCGGCGCTGAGAATGCCGGCACAGTAGGTGTTGTCGAGCAGCACGAACTCCCGGGCGAGCTTGTGCTGGTTGGGCGTGACGTGTTCGCCGAAGATGCACAGGCCCGGGTCGCCCCGGCCCTCCCGCAGGTCGCCCAGCACCTGGTCATACGTGCGGTTCTCCTTGATCACGTACACCACGTGCTTGATGAGGCTCGGTTCGCCGATGCGCTCGGGGATCGCCCGCGCGGGCTGACCGCGCCGGGGCGGCTTCAGTGACTCGGCGATGCGTTCCTGACGCAGATTGTCGTACACCGTCTGCGACATCCGGGCCAGGTCGCGTGGACGCGGCAGCGGCACGAGCGAAAGCGAGCCGTGGTAATGGTGCGAGTTGAAGCCTTCGGCGCCCGGTGCGGCGCCTGTCTCGCGATAGGGCTTCGGTTGAAGCGGGTGTCCCTTGATGTTGGCGACACAAAGCTGTTGACGGGGCGCGTCCAGCACCAAGGCGCCCGGAAACCACCCCACCGGGAAAAGGCCCCGCAGCTTCGAGCGCTGGCGGGCCGGCGAGAAGTCCACCACCGCGATGGCGTTTTGTGTCCCGTTGGCGACGTAGAGCGTTTTGCCGTCGGCCGAGAAGGCCAGCGCGTTCGGCGAGGCCGCGAGCAGATCGCTGGGGCTGGGCTTCACCCAGATCGTTTCCGCCACCCGGTCGGTCCGGGTGTCAATGACACTGAGATTGTCCGCCGCCGCGTTGGCGCACACCAGCCAGCGGCGATCCGGTGACAGTGCGAGGGCGGAGGCGTGCAGGCCGGTCAGAATATCGAAATCCGCGCTTCCCGCTCGTTCGCTCACGTTCAGTTGGACGACGGTGACCGATCCTTCGCTCGCGATGTGCATCACCGGATCCACCCGCACCTGCGTGCCGCGACCGGCGGGACCCACAAGGTCGCCCGAACCGGGCCGTCGTCCGCCCCAATTGCTCACATACGCTTTGTTGCCCAGCAGCACCACGTCGTACGGCGCAACGCCCACCGCGAAGGTGCGCAGCACGCGGCCGGTCGCGACGTCCAGTTCAAGGAGCGTGTTGGAGAGATTGCCGCAAACGTACAAGCGGGAACCGTCGGGTGAGAGGGCCAGCCCCGCCGGGATTTCCTCTTTGCGCCGCGGCGCATCGGCCGGCGGCAGCGGCAGCGAATGCGAGGGCGAGACCGAGCCATTAGCGTCAACCGAGAACACCTTGATGCTCCCGTTGACGTTGCTCAGGAAGATGCGCCGTCCGTCCGGCGAGAAAATGACGCCGGTGTAGCTCACCTGCCCTTTGGTATCCGGTTGCAGGATGTTGTCGGAGGCCGTAGGCGGCAAAGGTTCATTCTGCTTATCCGAGGGAAGAGGGACCCGCTGCAAAATGCCCCCGGTTGCCGGATCGAGCACGAGGAGTTCGCTCGTCTTGCCGGAGACGACCAGTCGGCGGCCATCGGGTGAGAGCGCCATCGCCTGTGGCCGCAGACCGGCGAGATCGGTCTGTTTCCCCAGCGGCGTGACGACCTGATTTACGGGCAGGACCGTGCGGTTGCCGTCCTTGCGACCGACGGTTTCGGTGTCAGCAGCGAGCGCGGGCAAAGTGGCAACCAAGAAATGGGCGAGCAGACGGCCGAGGCACGGCGCGAGGGTGAAGCGAAACTCTGAATTCATGGTGGGAGTCTAGGGGGGTGACTCCTCGCGGCAAGCCGTCACCCGGAAAATTCTAGGTGACGATTGGGAGTCGCGCCCCTTACTTCGCTCGCACCTTGAGGTTCCGAAACGCCCCCTCGCCGCCGTGGTCCTGCAACAGGAGATGGCCGCGGACTTTGGTGCCGAAGCCGGCGACGTCCTTGAATTTGCTCCGCGCCACCGCTGCTTTGACCTCCGGCGAACCGAGTTGGTAGGTCAACACGCAGACGCCGTTCAGCCAATGCTCCACCCGGTCACCTGCCACCACGATGCGCGATTGATTCACTTCGCCCGCCGGTTTCGGTCCCACGAGGGCTTGGAGCGGCAGGACGTCGTAAAACGTCGCCGTGCGATGGAGGTCGTTCGTGCGGGCGGGCTGGGCACCGTCGTCGAGCAACTGGTATTCGTGGCCGATGGCTCCGGGCCGCCCGCCCACCACGAAGTATTTCAGTCCGCTGTTCGCACCGGCCCCGATCTTCCAGTCGAACACCAGCTCGAAGTCATCGAACTCCGCCTCCGTGATGATGTCGCCGCCGGGGCCGCGCCGCTTGAGCCAGCCGTCTTCGACGATCCAGCCGGTCCGCGGAAACTCCTTCTTCCCGAAGCCGCGCCATCCCTGGGTGGTCTGCCCGTCGAACAGGAGCTGCCAGCCGGCCTCCCGCTCAGCGTCTGAGAGCGTGTTGGGTGGGCATTCGCTGGCGGGGCAGCGGGTGACCGTCAGCAAGCCCACGAGCAGCGAGGCGAAGCAGCGGAAGGGAACATTCATCGGCGGGTTCTAGCGGCAGATCGCCAGCACCGTCAAACAACTTGCAGCGAAGGACGGCCCGAGGAATGCGGGCACCACAGACCGCCCCGTGGTGTCGCAGGGGGCGGTCCCGGCTACTGGTCCACTGCGGCGGGTTCTTCAACGTGTTCACGCTCCCCATCTGCAAGCGCCAGGCCAGTAACGCCTGCGTGGTTGTCCCTCCAGCCGCAAGCGCAGCGCGATCTGCGCTTTCTGCCCGCCGGTCTTGGCGTGCACCTCAGCGTCCGACGGCAGCAGTCGCGGGCGTCACGGGCAGGCGGCGGAGCGCGTTCTGGCCCTGGCGTGCGTAGTCAATCGCTTCGCCGAGGATGCGCGCGGCTTCCTGGGGCGCGTGGAAGCCCATCGAGTTCTCCGCTTCCACGTAGTCCACGTAAAACTGCGCCTTGCGGTGGAACCCGCGCGCTTCGGTCAGCTCTTGGTCGGTGCGGCCGGCGGCGACGGCGGCCTTGAGGTCGGCGATGAGGTCCACCACGGCGTCCATCGCGCGGTCGCGCAAGGTGTGGGTGCGGTCCTGGATCAGATGGGTGCGGTCCAGCAGTTCCTTTTCCGACCACTTGTGACAGGTCTGGCACGCCTTGTTGACATCCAGCAGCGGACTGCGGACGTGGTGGTTGCTGACCTTGGCGGCGCCAACCCGCTCATACGGCATGTGGCAGTCGGCACACGCCACGCCAGATCGGGCATGGGTGCCCTGCTGCCAGAGTTCGAACTCGGGGTGCTGCGCCTTCAGGAGCGGCGAGCCGGTCTCGGCGTGTTTCCAGTCCGAAAAACCGATCTCGTCGTAATAGGCGAGCATGTCCTCGACCTTGAGCCCCTTGGACCACGGGAAAACCAACCGGCGCTCTGGCCCCTTGAAATAGTACTCCACGTGACACTGAGCACAGACGAAGCTGCGCATCTCCTGCCGGGTGGCCATGGTATTCACGTCGTAGTCGGCCATCCCCTCGCTGGCTTTCAAGGCCTTGATGCCCTCCATGAAGGCGGGTCGAGTGATGCGCAGTTGCATGGTCTGAGGATGGTGGCAATCAATGCACGAGACCGGATGTTCCACCAGTTTGCGCGCCTCGGCGAAGGGCATCGCGTTCACTTTCTCGAAGCCTTTGAAGAGATCGCCGTCTCCGGCGCGCTTGTGCGCCACGTAGCTTGAGGAGTGGCAGTTGAGGCATGCGCCCGGTTGCGGTCGTGCTTGGCGGCCGGTGAACGTCTGGTCATCGAGCATGTAGGCGTGGCCCCGCTCCTCGCGGAAGTCGAGGGCAAATGGGAAGCCTGCCCAGAGCGTCTTGAGGCGGCTGTCTTCCTCCAGTTTGGACTGTGCGACGATTGAGCGTGGGTCGACCGCGGTAGGCGTGCGGGGCACGGCTTCGCTGCCACCGTAACGGGTGCGCACCTGGTCCACGGTGCGGCGGTAGGAGTCATACTGAAGCGGGAAGTTCTTGCCCCAGATGACGGGATCATCCGTGTCATCGGTCAACTCGACCACACGGAAGAACGGATTCCTCGCCTCCTGCTTGCGCTCCATGATGTTCACGAGCAAGGCAAGGCCGGCGATGGTAACCAGTGCAGCCAGGCCAACCACGGCGCCAAATTTGGCAATCTGGCCGCCGCGTTGCGGGAGCCAAGGTGCTTGGGGTGGGTAGTGTGCCGTTTTCATGGAGATTCAGTGCAAGTGGCCGACGCTACGATGACAGTGCAGGCAGGAGGCGCGGTTGCCCGGCGCGTCACCCCGTCCGACCCCTTCGATGCCGTGGACGATGTCCGCATGGCATTTGCGACAGGCGTCCTCGGTGATGCGACGGTTGCGCTCGTTGATGCGGATGGGGTCCGGGTGATTCCCGGTGGTGAAATAGAAGGAATGCCAGAAGCCGTTCTGCGCCTTGGACCAGTATTTCGGGATCAGGCCGTCCGGGGTGTGGCAATCATTGCAGGACGCCACGCTGCGGTGGCTGGAGTTGATCCAGCCGTCGTATTGCTCCCGCATGATGTGGCAGTTGGCGCACGCGGCGGAATCGTCGGTCAGATACGACGCGCCCTTGGCATAGACGAAGGTGAAAGCGACCACGCCGAAGGCGAGGCCCATGACCGTGCCCAAGATGATTCCGGCCGCGGTTCGGAGTTTCATGCTCGGGAGCGCGCTGGCCGCAGGTTGTCGCTTCGCATCGCGGGCTGCATTCTGCGAGTTCAACAGGTCGGGTGCCTTGACACAACTCAAACAGCGCACGCCGGGACCGCGACGCGTGCTTCGGCGAGCACGAATCACCAGCCGGTCGTCCCCTTGCCGAACGCAGCCTCTTCAGGCGATCTGAGACGGGCGACCGCGCTGAAATCCGTCTTGCATGAATGGGCGGGAGTCCTAGTTTCCTTTGGCGGAACCCAGAACCGAACATGATCGGGACCGCGAAAAACTCTTTCGGGCACGTCGGGCCGGCTGGCCGGACGCGGGGAGGGTTCACGCTGCTCGAACTCCTGTTGGTGGTCGCGGTCGTGGCGATCCTGTTCAGCCTCCTGCTCCCCGCGTTGAGCGCGTCGAAACGTCGTGTCCAGAGCGTGGTGTGCCTCAACAACCTGAAGCACGTGCATCTGGCGTGGACGATGTACGCGCAAGATAATGGCGACGTCCTCCCCGGGGTGGCCGGGGGCTCCTTCCCGGGATCGGACCGCTGGGTCTCGGGCTGGCTGGCCATGAATGGCAGTTCGGACAACACCAACACCGTGTACCTGACGGACCGGGAGTTTTCGCAGATTGGCCCGTACCTCCGCTCCGCAGCGCCGTACCGCTGTCCGGCGGACCGCAGCACCGTGCGTATCAGCGGGCGGGATTACCCGCGGGTGCGCAGCATTTCGATGAATTGCTGGATGAACTACGTAGGCTCCGGCGACATCGGGCAGGATCGGTACCGGATCTTCCGGCGCCTGACCGACATTGTGGATCCGCCCGTTGAGAAGGCGTGGGTGTTCATTGATGAGCGGGAGGACAGCATCAACGACGGGCTGTTTCAGACCAATCTGAAGGATCGCCGGAGCGCGTCAAAGATCGTCGACTACCCGGCGGCCTACCACGGCGGCGCGGCCGGGATCATGTTTGCGGACGGCCATGGCGAGACCAAACGCTGGCGCGACCGTCGCACCATGCCGCAACTCCACGCCAATCAGATCATCCAGTTGGGTGTCCACTCGCCGGACAATCCGGACGTGGCCTGGCTCCAGGAGCGCTCCAGCAGTCCGTTGCCGATCGAATAACGCCACGCCGGACTGCTGGTCCACCCGACAGTCTCGGTTCTGTAGCCTCCGCCGCCCGGCCTCCGCGAGCCGCCCGGATCAAACGAACTTCCCGGGATTCAGGATCCCCCGGGGGTCGAGCGCACGCTTGATTCGCCGGTGCAGCCCACGGGCCTCCGCGGCGACCGCCTGTGGCCACCAGCGTTTCTTCGCCAGGCCGATGCCGTGTTCGCCCGTGACAACGCCGCCCCAGGCCAGCACCTGCGCGAACAGTTCGTCCAGCGCCGCCTCGCTGCGCTCGCGGGCGCCGGGCTGATCGAAATCCACCATCACGTTCACGTGGATGTTGCCGTCGCCAGCATGGCCGAAGCAGGCCACCGGCAGGCCGTGCCGCCGCTGCAACCGGGCTGCGAACGCAAACAAATCCTCCAGCCGGCTGCGCGGCACGGCGATGTCCTCGTTCAGTTTGGTCAGGCCCGTGTCGCGCAGCGCGTAGGAAAACTCCCGGCGCAGTTGCCAGATCGCCTCGCATTCGGCCGCGCCGAACGCCCGCTCGACGAACCGCGGCGCGTGCTGTCGGATGACCTGTTCGACCGTCCGCAATTCGCCCCGGACGGACCGCTCCTGACCGTCGAGTTCGGTGATCAGATGAGCCTCGCAACCGGCCAGGCGGCGGCTGCCGGTTCGCTTCTGGGCGGCGGCCAGCGTGAAGGCGTCGGCCACCTCCAAGGCGCAGGGCAGGAAGCCGGCGGCGAAGATCGCGCGAATCGCCCGCGCGGCATCGCGCGCCGACAAAAACCCGGCCGCCAGCGCGGCGCGAAACGGGGGCAGGGGGAGCAGCTTCAGGGTCGCCTCCGTGACCACGCCCAACAGTCCCTCGCTCCCCACAAACAGCCGCGCGAGATCGAAACCCGTCTTGTTCTTGTGGGTCCGGCTGCCCAGCCGGACCAATGAGCCACCGGCCAGCGCCACCTCGACGCCCAGGACGTAGTCGCGGGTGACGCCGTACTTGAGGCAGCGCGGCCCACCCGCGTTCGTCACGATGTTGCCCCCGATGGTGGAATCGCCGCGGCTGGCTGGGTCGGGAGGGTAAAACAGACCGCGCCGCTCCACTGCCGCCTGCAGCTTGCTGGTCACGACTCCGGGCTCCACCACGGCCACAAAGTCGCCCGGGTGGACTTCCTTGATGCGCTTCATCCGCACCAACGACAGCACGAGACCGCCTTTGACCGGGACACAGCCGCCGACATACCCGTGGCCGGCACCCCGGGGCGTGACGGGAATGCGGTGCTCGTGGGCAAAGCGGAGGACTTTGGCAACCGATTCCGCTTCGCGTGGCAGGGCCACCGCGTCGGGCGGGGAACTCGCGAACCATTTGTCGCCCGCGTGGGCGGCGATCACGGCCGGTTCGAAGCTCAGTTCGTCGGGCGCCAGGTGGCGGGCGAGGCGGCGCAGCAGGGCGTCAAGCTTTCGGCTCATCGGGTTCCCCGGGATTGATCAATGCCCGTGCTGCGTCCGCCTCGTCTTCAGCCACCTGCACGAGGACCCCGCCAGTCGCGAGCAGACTCGCCAAGGGCGCGGTCTCCTGCGTGACAACGGCTTCGATGCCGGCGGCGGTCAGCCGCGAACGAACGACCTCCGCCTCGGCGGGCACGAACGTGTGAAACACGGTCACCAACGGCGGCGAGGGTGGCGCCGCGGGAGGTCCAAGTTCCGGCGCGACCGGCGGCAGGGGAGGGAGGCCCAGGAGTTCCCGCGCCTCCTCCACCCGATTGTCGGCCACCTGCACCAGCACGCCCCCGGCCGCCATTGAGTAGCCATCAATCATGATCGCGGCGGTCTCGTGGGTGACCACGGCCGGGATGCCGGCGGCTTCGAGTCGCGACCGCAGCAGTTGCGCTTCGGCGGGGCTGAACACACGGGAAACGGTGACGAGCTTCATGGCGGAAGGTTGGCGCAAACGGCGGGTGATTCAACCAGTGTTTCGTCGCGCTCACAAAGGCGGGCGGCCGTCATTCGGGTCGCGCGCAAAAATCGCGGTCCAAAGCCAGCCGCAGTTGATGAGCGGCAGGAGTCAGGTCCGCGTACACCGCCGCGGTTTCGGGTTCCACGGTCTGACGTTCGAAACGGCCGCGCGTGGCGCGAATCCGGGCAAACAGAGCCTTCCGGACATCGGACTCGCCGAGCCGGACCAGCAGGCGGTTGACCCGGCTCACCAGTCGTTGCGTCGCCGTGATGCGGCGGCGGGCACTGGCAAACCGGGCTGCGTCGGCTTGAACCTGCTGAAACAGGGCGCACTTGAAGGCGCGGCAGCGGGCCGGGCGGCCCGCGTACACGACGCAGGTCCGGTCGGGCGCGAGCGCGGCGCAGGGTTGCCGCAAGCGCCAGGGCAGAAGTTGGGCGGGCGGTTCGCTGGATGCCGGGTCGGCATTTGTGGACGGCGGACGGCGGGGCTCAATCGGCAAGCCCGCTGCTCTTAGTGCTGCCGGATCGTCGCCCCGCACCAGGCAGACCTCCGCGAAGAGCACGCCGTTGCAGCACAGGCCGCAGCTCAAACAGAGTCGCGACCGCCGCGCGAGGTCGGCCGGGCGTCGCATGAGTTCATCCGCCTGCTTTGCCACCCGTGTCCCGCATGCGCTCGAACATGCGTTCCTCCAGTTGATCCACGGGGTTGATGCCTTGGATGCGTAGTTTCACGTGGAAGGCGGCCACCTCGACGAGGCGGGCGATATCGCGACCGGGATGCACGGGCAGCACCATGTGGGGCACGCGGACGCCGAGCAGTTCGATGACCTTCTCTTCGCGTCCCACGCGTTCGACTTCCTCCAGCTTGTTCCAGTCTTCAAGGTCCACCACCAGATCCAGACGTTTCTCGGTGCGGATGCAGCGGACTCCGAACATAGCGGGGACGTTGATGATGCCGATCCCGCGAACCTCCATGAAATCCCGGGTGGTGGGCGGACTGGTGCCGATCAGCTCGCGGTCCTGATGGACACGCAGCGCGGTGACGTCGTCCGCCACCAGGCTGTACCCGCGCTCGATCAGTGCCAGGACGCACTCACTTTTGCCAATGCCGGGGCGGCCGCGGATGATCACCCCGATGCCGAGGATGTCCACCATGCTGCCAAGCACCTGGGTGGCCGGGGCCGCCAGGGTATCCAGCAGGATGGTGGCGCGATTGATGAAGCTCATCGTCTCCAGACTGGAGGTCAGCAGCGGAATCCCTGCCCGCTCGGCGGCCAGGACAAAACCCGGTTCCGGTTCGTAAGCGCGGCAGAAGACCACACAAGGCACCGGCCGATCGAGCAGCCGGGCGAAACGCGGCACCCGTTCTTCTGGGGGCAGTGAGTCAAGGTAGGTACGCTCGGCGCCGCCAATCACCTGAACCCGGTGTTCGGCGAAATACTCGAAAAAGCCCGTCAGCGCGAGCCCCGGTCGGTTCACGGCCGCTTCGGTGATCGGGCGCTCCAGACCCGCGTTTCCGCAGACAACCCGCAGCTCCAGACCGGCACCGGCCTGGACCAATCGGGAGACGGTTATCGGGGCGGGGGCGCTGGGCGCTGGGGTGGTGTTGCTCATGGGCGGACGGCGGTTGCGTTGCTTGGACCGCCGGCAGCGTGGCGAGTCCGGCCTGCCCGGCAAGGGAGAATTGCGTTGCCCCGCCGACCGCTGGAAATCGCTCGACGAGCGCCGACTCGTTGAGTCTGCTTCGGCGGTGCCACCACCTGGCGTTTCAGCGATCACGCGATGAATGCGATGGCTCCCTCGTCCGCGTCGGGATTTCCCGGGATCATCCTGGGGCGGACCCAGTTCGAATCGGAGATGCAAGTCCGACCGGACGATTTGGACATGTATGCCCATGTCCACAGCAGCCGGTATGGCGACTACGTGCTCGCGGCGCGGTTCGATCAGATGGAGCGCTGCTACGGGATGGGCATGGCAAAGTTCGCCGAACGCGGGCTGGCGTGGTTCGTCCGGACGGCGCATCTCGACTACAAGCGGCCCCTGCTGCTGGGTGAGTGGTTCATCGTTCGGACGTGGATTCAGGAGCTGTATGCCGACGGGGTGCGGGTGGACTTCGAGATCATCAAGCGCGACAAGCGGAAGCTGGCCTGCGACGGATGGTTTCACTACACGCTCGTCTCCGCGCGCACCGGCCACGCCGTGCCGATCCCCGAAGACATCGCCCGCCGGTATGCGGTATGAACGGCGGAACCCGCCGCCGGATTTTTCTGTCCGAACTCTTAATTGGGCGCCAAGGGCCTTGGCTTCGGACTGCCGCCCGGCGACCACCGCCGGCTGGTACGTCCCGGTCATCTCCCCCTGAATCGGTCCGCTGGAACGCCCCGCAGTGGTTCGCGGTGAGCCGTCGCCGGGAGGGACCAATGGATCACCACGGCTGCATCGCCTGCGCCGCCGCTTTGCCCTTTCGCCACCTGGGAGCGCCTGCTAGAACGCGGCCATGTCGTGCGAGTTGAGCATTGGCTTCGTCGGCGCGGGCAAGATGGCCACCGCCCTGGCCCAGGGCTGGGTCAAGGCCGGCCTCTGCGCCCCGGCGCACGTCGTGGCCAGTGATGCCGCGCCCGCCGCGCGCGAGGCGTTCGCCCGCGAGGTGGGCGCGCGGACGGTGGAATCCAATCTCGACGTCATCCGGGAAGCCACCGTACTGGTGCTGGCGGTAAAGCCGGACCAGGTCCTCGGCGTCCTGCGCGACCTTCGAGGCACTCTCGGCAATCATCATCTTGTCATCTCCATCGCCGCCGGGGTCCCGTTGGCGCGGCTCCAGGAGGCCGCCGGCGACGGCGTGCGCCTGGTCCGGGTGATGCCCAACACGCCGGCGCTGGTGGGCGAATGCGCCGCCGCCTACACCTTGGGCGCGGCCGCGACCGATGCCGACGGGGCGCTCGCGCAACGGCTCTTCTCGGCGATCGGCGTGGCCTATCCGGTGAAGGAGGCGTTGCTGGATGCCGTCACCGGGCTTAGCGGCAGCGGCCCGGCCTACGCCTTCCTGATGATCGAGGCCTTGAGTGACGGCGGCGTGGCGGCGGGACTACCCCGGGACGCTGCTCTTCGCCTGGCGGCCCAAACGCTGGTGGGGGCCGGACGCATGGTGCTGGAAACCGGCCTGCATCCCGGGGCGCTGAAAGACATGGTCACGAGTCCGGGCGGCACCACAATTGAAGGTCTCCACGAGTTGGAACGGGCCGGTGTGCGTGGGGCTTTGATGAACGCCGTCCGCGCGTCGGCGGACAAGGCCCGCAAGCTCGGGCAAGCCTGAGTCCCGGGTGCCGACACCGAGGCGACGATGAACTTCCCCGCTCCCACGCCGGCGCAAGCCCGGTTGTTTTGGGCCGCCCTCAGCGGTATCGCGCTCGCCGTCCTCGCGACCCTCGTGGTGGGGCTGATGTGGCTCCTGGGGCTGGTCATCAACGTGCTGGCGCCGGTCTTGTGGCCCATCGCCATCGCGGGCGCGATCGCGTATCTCCTGGACCCGGTGGTGGACTTCATCGAGCGCAAGGGCGCCACACGCACCCGCGCCATCCTGTGTGTCTTCGCGCTTGCGCTCGGGCTGGTGGTGGCGTTCTTCGGTAGCGTGGTCCCGCGCGCGGTCGTGGAAGCGCGCGAGCTGGTGGTGCGCGTGCCCACCTACGTCACCCGGCTGCAGACCAAGGTGGAGCGATGGGTGACCGAACCTTCCGGCCCGATGCGTGAACTCCTCCGCTTCCTGCCTTTCCTGCCCCAACCCGCCACCAACGGCCTCCCCCTCGGCGCGGTCGTTCCCCTCGCCACGAACGCGCCCGGCGAAACGGTTTCGTCCGCGGCGGCCGTCACGGCCTTGTTGCCGGCCGACGGCGGCTTTGACCCGGACGGCGTTCAGGCGTCACCGGAGGCAGCCACCTTGTGGCAACTCCTTCTTGGCCAGGACGCCTTGCGCTCGGTATCGGGCTGGCTGGCCAAGGTGCTGCCCGCGGTGGCAAACTGGATCTTCGGCCAGGTGGGCAAGCTGGCGTCGTGGTTCGCGGTCATCGCCGGCCTCGCGCTGGTGCCGGTCTATCTCTTCTACTTCCTGATGGAGAAGAAGGGCATCCAAAGCCACTGGACCGATTACCTGCCGGTGGTGAAGTCCGGGTTCAAAGACGAACTCGTTTTCATCCTGTCCTCGATCAATGACTACCTGATCGCGTTCTTTCGGGGCCAGGTGCTGGTGGCGATCTGCGACGGCATCCTCTACACCATCGGCTTCCTGCTGATCGGCCTGCCGTACGCCGTCCTGATCGGCATGGTGGCCACGGTGCTGACGGTGATTCCCTTCGTCGGGGCGATCATCACCTGCGTGAGCGCCGTGGTGATTGCCATCGTCCAGTTTGGCGACTGGCTGCACCCGTTGCTGGCGCTGGGGGTGTTTGGGATTGTGCAAACCGCCGAGAGCCTGGTGATCCAGCCGAAGATCATGGGCGACCGCGTGGGGCTGCATCCAGTGACCATCATCATCGCGGTCATGGTGGGTACCACGCTCTTCGGCGGCATTCTCGGGGCGATTCTCGCCATCCCCTTCACCGCCGCGCTGCGGGTGTTGATGTTCCGCTACGTGTGGCGACAGCCCAAAGCGGAAGCTGCGCCGGGCCCGCTGCCAGCCACTTGAAGCGAGCGGGAACGGTCGGGGCCGGGGCTCACGTCGCGAGGCGGTGGCGCGGGCAACCCCTCGGCGGTCCGGCCGCAACGGGGCGACGGGACTTCCGCTAACCTCGCCGCCGCGTTTTACGACGGACAGCTTCGCAGGTGGTCGAGCAGGTCCGCAAAATTGCACGTCGCCAGCGCGCAGTATTTGTCCGCCCCGCCGTAATAGACGAACAGGGTGCCGTCCTTGACCACCGTTCCACAGGGAAAGCACACGCCGCGGTAGAAGCCCTCGATCTCGTAATCGGCTTCGGGCTGCATCAACCAGTCGGGCGTCCGATGCAGCACCTTGGCCGGGTCATCGAGGCCCAGGAGCAACGCGCCCAGCCGATAGAACTTATCGGCCCCCACGGCGTGGTAGAGCGTGAACCAACCGTGCGGCGTGCGGATGGGCGGTGTGTTGATGCCCAGCTTGTAGGTCTCCCACGGGAAGCGTTGCTTGATGAGCAACCGGCTGGGCGCCGCCGGCAACCCCATCAGGTCGTCGGCACACTTGATCCACGCGCAAGCGTGCCCGGTGCCGTACTGAGGCCCCACCCACTCGAGCGGCCGGTGCATCAGCCAGAATTTCCCGCCGATCTTTTCCGGGAACAGGATGACGTCGCGGTCATCGAGGAGCGGATCGGTGATCCAGCCGGCCCGGATCCAGTGGCGGAAATCCTTCGTCATCGCGAGGCCCGTGAGGGTGGCGTTGGTGCGCAGGTACCGCGGAAACTCCGGCGCCGCCTCGGCCGGTGTCGCGTAGCGATCGCGCCCGCCCGGAACCCAGAACTGCCCAAATGGATAATGCCGGCAGGCGTACGTGACGTAGTACCACTCGCCGATCCTGACGACGCGCGGATCCTGAATGGTGGCGCCGTCGAAGCCTTCGCCACTGGGGCTCAGGGTGGGTTGCTCGCTCACCCGCTCGAAGTGGTAGCCGTCGCGGCTCCGCGCCAGGCCGAACCAGCACTTGTACTCCGGACCGGACTCCGCCGCCCGGTAAAGCAGCCAGATTTCGCCCGTGGCTTCGTCCATCCATGCGGCGGGATTGAAAACCGCCAGATCCTCCCAAGGGTGGTCGGGATGCGGGGTGAGGATCGGGTTGCCGGCAAACCGCTGAAGTTTCATCGCGCCCGGAGCTTGGCGATCCCAGCCGCGACCGGCAAGGTGGCAGCGGGTGACACCGCCCGCCGGTGGACTGGCCCTCGCGCTGGAACCCGTCAAGCCGTTGACGCCCATCAAAGACACCCCGGCGCGCCGGGCGCACCTTGGGCCCCGTGAATGCGACGATGACCGAGATCGAACTGGACGTGCGGCCGATGCCGCCGCGCGACCGCCACCCCGCCATTTTCAACCTTTGGGCCAACTTGACCGATGGCGACTCGTTCCGCCTCGTGAACGACCATGATCCACTGCCGCTTTACTACCAATTCGCCTGCGAGCACGCGGGCAACTTCCGCTGGGATTACCTGCAGCGCGGTCCGGAGCGATGGGAAGTGCGGCTGACCAAGGGCCGCTTTGGCGACCCGGGCTTCACGCCGAGGAAGGCCACCGCCCCCGACCCCTCTCCGGTGGCCGGGAGTGGGCCGACCGTCCTCGACACCCGACCGATCTTCGCGCGCGGGGACACTCCGTGTGCGGCGATTGATGAAGCCGTGGCGCGAGTCGGGGTCGGCCAGACGCTGGTGCTGCTGGTGCCTTTCGAGCCCGTGCCCTTGTACGCCAAGCTGGCCCAACAAGGCTTCAAAGGCGTCGGCAGTCAATTGTCCGACGGGACGTGGCGCATGGAGTTCACCCGCGAAGCCGCGGCTCATGGCGCGTCCGTCGCCTGCTCGTGCGGCAGTCACTTTTGAGACGCAGAGGAAGGTTCTGGCCAACCGTTCCCGCCCGCCCGCCATCGCCCCGCGTCGAGATGCCTTTCACCCGACGCGGGTCGCGTTTGGTTGGCGGGCGTCTTCTTGGAGGGCTTCCTGGCCCGGGGGGGGAATTGTCGTCCGTTGGCGGCCCGGACGACGCTTTCAGCGGGCGCCCGTCCGTCCAGCCAAACGGCCCGCCTTCGGTGAAAACCCGGCTCAGAACTGATCGTCCTTCTCCTTGAACAACACGTTGAATGTGGTCAGTGAGCCGTAGCAGCGGGTGACGTACTGCTGCCAGTCGAATTTCTCGGCGGAAGTCAGGCCCTCGTGGGCGTTGATCTTCTGTTCGAGCACCCGCAGGTTGTTGCGGATCATGACGATCTTGTGGAAGAAGGTCTCGAGTTCGACCTCCTTGGTTTGCAGGGTGGGATCGGAGGGGTGGAGCACAAGCTTCCCGCCCCGCCAGCGGTTCGCCAGCAAGCGAACCACCTCGCCGGGACTTTCCCACCCCATCGCCTTCACGGTGGCCTCGGCCATGTCGCGCAGCAACCCCGCCAGTGGCACGTCGAGGCCCGTCAGCGTCGCGGTCGCTTCGGCCGGGGCGAGGCCACTGGTCTCGGGCGCGATCGTCCGGCGCTGTCCGTCGTCGAACGCGATCTCGGCGGCCAGTTCACTGATGGCCTTCACGGTGCCGGTGCCGTGCGCGGGGTGACGCACCCGCTGGCCGATGTGCAATGATTCCGTGGTCATGGTGTCGGGAAGATCGAAGCCCGCGCGCGCCAGTCAAGGAACGGAAATCGCGGTCGGCGACGCGCTCAGTCGGGTAGTGACTCGACGATGGCCCGCGCCGCCGCGGCTGGGTCGGGGGCCGCGATGATGGGTCGGCCAATCACCAGCCAGTTGGCCCCGGCGGCAATGGCCTCGGCGGGCGTGAGGGTGCGTTTCTGATCGCCCCGGTCTGCGCTCGCCGGCCGAATGCCCGGCGTCACCAGTTGGACCGTCGGACGCAGGACGTTGCGCAGCAGCCCAATTTCGAGCGGCGAGCACACCAGCCCCCGCAAGCCGGCCTCGACCGCCAACCGCGCCAGCCGTGCCACCTGCTGGGCCGAAGTGGCGGCGATGCCCACCTCGGCCAGCGCCGCATCATCCAGGCTGGTGAGGACCGTGACCCCCAAAACCAACGGCGGCGCCGCGCCCTTTCGGGCGGCTTCGTCCCGCGCGGCCTCCTCGGCGGCCTGCATCATCGCCCGCCCGCCGCTGGCGTGAATGGTGAGCATCTGAACATCCAGTCGCACCGCCGCCCGCACCGCGGCGGCAACGGTGTTGGGAATGTCGTGGAACTTGAGGTCGAGAAACACCGCCGCTCCGGTGGTCCGCAGGCGGCGGACGATGTCCGGCCCGGCGGCCGTGAAGAGCTCCTTTCCGACTTTGAACGCACCGACGGCGCCGGCCAGTTGTCCGGCCAGTTCGAGGGCGCGTTCCGTTGTCGGAACGTCCAGGGCCGCAATGATTGGGTTGCGCATGAGCGCACGCTATCAAGGCTCACCGCCGACGGCGACCCGCAATTGCCCCACGCTTGACGCCCCGGCGGACGAGAAGGAAGTTGCGCGCGATTTGACGCCGGCAGATTCCGCGTCGGTGGCAGCCGTGCTGTCCACGTTGGCCCAAACTCCCGCCGCGCAGACCCTGGCGCGGCGCGTGGAGCCGGGAGTTTTGTTGTCCGTGGAGGGCGTCTCCGAGCCCGCCCAAGCGGCGGTGATCGGAATGCTGCGCTGCCTCTTTTCCCAGCGAGTGATTCTGGCGGTGGCAGCCAACGTGAAGGGCCAGGAGCGGCTGGAAACCGACCTGCAGACCTGGCTCGGCGCCGGCTCTCCGCCGGCCGCCGAAGCCGCGCGCCCGCTGTTCTATCCGCCCTGGGATGTGCTTCCCGACGAGGACAAACTGCCCCACGCGGATGTGCTGGCGGAACGCCTGGAGACGCTCGCGGCTTTGCGCGACGCGACCCAGGGTAACGCCCGGCCGCCGGTAATCGTGGCGTCGGTGCCCGCGTTGCTCCAACACACCTTCTCCCCGACAGCGCTCGAACAACGGCTGCGCCGGCTAAGGCGGGGCGACCGGCTGGAGCCGCTGGACCTGATCGAGTGGCTGGAAGATCAGGCCTACCAACCCGAGGCCCAGGTCACCGCCAAAGGCGAGCTGGCCCTGCGCGGCGGCATCGTGGATGTGTTCCCGCTCAACAGCCCGTGGCCGGTCCGGATCGAATTCTTCGGCAATGAAATCGAGTCACTCCGCTGGTTTGACCCCGCCACGCAGATCACACGGGAAGCCATTGAAACTGTCACGCTCGGGCCGGCGGGGGAACTGGGCTTGCTGAAGCGCGACGTGGGTGCGCCCAACGCACTGGGCACGCTGCTGGATCACCTGCCGGCGGGCGCGCTGGTGGTGCTCTGCGAGCCCGAAGCGCTGGCCGCCGAAGCGACGGCTTACGGCGATCGAGTCCCGCCAGGCAACCCCTTTTTCACCTCGTGGTCCGCGGTTCTGGCAACACGGGAGCAACGGGCGCTGACCGCCGTGGCGCTGAGCGAATTGGTGCCGGACCTCGCCGGGACCAACACCTCGCCGTCTGCACCGTCAGCGGAAGCCCGGGGAAGCCCCACCGCCGGGCCTCTGCGTTTCGAACTGCCCTCGCTCGATGCGTTCCGCCCCATCGCTGAACGCGCGCCGGACCCTCAAGTTGCCACGCGGCAGCGCCGCGAGTTCTTCGCCCAACTGCATCGCTGGTTGCGCCAGGGCGAGACGGTGCATGTCTTCTGCAACAATGCCGGCGAGCAGCGGCGATTCGCGGAGATCTGGGCCGAAGTGGGTCTGGATCGCCCGGACGAAGACCGCGGCGCGAAGAAGGAAGTGGCAACGGGTCCCGCTCGGGACGGCGCCACCGGTCCGCCGCTCCGGCCCACGCTGCAACTCGGCGCGCTGCAACGGGGGTTTCTCTGCCCCGCGGCGCGGCTGGTCATCGTGACCGACGCCGAGATCTTCGGCCGCTACAAGGTCACACGGCCCCGACGGTTGCGCTCGCCGCACGCGACCGCGGTGCGCTCGGTGCTGGACATCAATTTCACGGACATCGAGCCGGGCGACTACGTGGTGCATCGCCAGCACGGCATCGGGCGCTACCTGGGGCTGGAGCGGTTGCCGGCAAGGCCGCGCCAGGGACGCAGCGCCGACGCCGCCGCCACGGCACCCGGCGAAGAGTGCCTGGTGATCGAGTACGCGCCGCGGGAAGAGGGGCAATCGTCACCGCGCCTGTACGTGCCGATCAGCGAATCCCACTTGGTCAGCAAGTACGTCGGCGCGGGCAAGGCGCGGCCGGCGCTGAACACCCTGGGCGGCACACGCTGGATGAAGACCAAGGCGCAGGCGGCCGAAGCAGTGCGGGACTTGGCGGCCGACCTCCTCAGCATCCAGGCGGCGCGGGCGTCCCTGCCCGGCTTCGCGCTGCCGGCGGATACTCCGTGGCAACGCGATTTTGAAAGCGCGTTCCTGTACGAGGAAACGCCGGACCAACTGCGGGCCATCGAGGAGACCAAGCGCGACCAGGAGGCCCCGCGCCCGATGGACCGGCTGATCTGCGGCGATGTGGGTTTCGGCAAGACGGAGGTGGCCATCCGGGCCGCCTTCAAGGCCGTGATGGCCGGCCGGCAGGTGGCCGTGCTGGTGCCGACCACGGTGCTGGCGCAACAACACTTCCGGACGTTCCGCGAGCGGATGGCCGACTACCCGGTGCGCGTCGAGGCCCTCTCCCGGTTCCAGTCGCGCCGCCAGCAACAGCAGGTCATTGCCGGCGTGGCCCAGGGGGCGGTGGACGTCGTGATCGGAACCCACCGGCTCATCCAACCGGACGTGGCTTTCAAGGACCTGGGCCTGGTGGTGATTGACGAGGAACAACGGTTCGGCGTGGCGCACAAGGAACGCTTCAAACAACTGCGCAAGTTGGTGGACGTGCTGACTCTCAGCGCCACGCCCATCCCGCGCACCCTCTATCTGGCGCTCACCGGCGCCCGCGACATGAGCACGATCGAAACGCCGCCGCAGGACCGGCTCCCGGTCGAGACGATCATCGCGCCGTACGATGAACGAACGATTCGCGATGCCATCCAGCGCGAGCTCCTGCGAGGCGGACAGGTGTTCTTCCTGCACAACCGCGTGTTCGACATCGAGTCGGTAGCCCTGAAGCTGCGCGGGCTCGTCCCGCAGGCGCGGATTGCCGTCGGCCACGGCCAGATGCACGCGGACGACCTCGAGGAGGTCATGACCCGGTTCGTCAACGGCGAGGTGGACGTGCTCCTCTCGACCACCATCGTCGAGAGCGGCATTGATATTCCGAACGCGAACACCATCATCATTGACCGGGCCGACCGCTTCGGATTGAGCGAGCTTTACCAACTCCGCGGGCGCGTCGGCCGCTACAAGCATCAGGCCTACGCGTACCTGCTCATTCCCCGGCACGCCGGCTTGCTGGCCGATGCCCGCAAACGCATCACGGCCATCAAGCAATTCTCCTCGCCGGGCAGCGGCTTCAAGATCGCCATGCGCGACCTCGAAATCCGCGGCGCAGGCAACTTGCTGGGCGCAGCCCAGAGCGGCCACATCACAGCCGTCGGCTTCGAACTGTACTGCCAGTTGCTCAAGCAAAGCATCGCCGCCCTCAAAGGTGAGAAGCCGCCGCACCGGATCGAGGTCCAGGTGCGGCTCGACTTCCTCGACCTCAGCGCCGCAAGCGGGGAACCCGCTCCCGCTGAACCCCCGCTCCCGACCCGCGCCAAACGCGGTTCAGGTCGCGCTGCGCCGGACATCACCGTTCCGCGCGAAGTGGCCACCTGCGGACCGGACCGTTGCCGCCGCGCGTCCCCGGCTGAGCGGGTGAGCGAGACGTGGGAAGGCCCCCGGGCGGCGGCGGGTTTCCCGCTGGATTACGTGCCCGAGGCGCAGCACCGGATTGATTTGTACCGGAAACTGGCCCAAGTCACCGACAAGGCGGGACTCGAGGCTTTGCGCGGCGAATTGCGCGACCGGTTCGGACGCCTGCCGCCGGCCACCGAGCGGCTACTGCGGATCGCCGAATTGAAACTGCTGGCGGCTGCGCGGGGCGTGACGGCCATCGAGACGCGCGGCGAGCGGTTGATGCTCACGCGCGGCAACGACTTCATCCAGGTCGGCGGGCGTTTTCCGCGCCTGACCAAGCGTGACCCCACGGCGCGACTGGCGGAAATTCGCCGGCTGCTCTCGCTGGTATGAGCGGTCTTGGACTCAGTGTGGCCATCTTCCCTGATTTAGGCGCCAGTTCCCGCGAGGCCGCTCGGTCGCGTTGCCAGGTCCCCCAGCGCCATGACTTGGGCGCGCGCCTCGCGGGCCAGCCACTTGCGGTCCGGTGAGACGAGAGCGGAGGAACCAAAAACCACCCGCGCCGTAATGGACCGCAGTCCGAGCAGTCGGAACAAGTGCGGCAGGAACAGCATCTCGCGCCAGAAACACACATCGTCCTCCACGCGACCGTCGGGGGCGGAGTAGCCCAGCCACGCTGCGGTGACGGGCCATTGGTGCCGCGCCGCCGAAGCAAACAAGGCCGAGTGAAAGGGCAGGACCCGCGCCCCATCTGAACTCGTGCCCTCCGGGAAGAGCACTACCATTTCGCCGGCTTGTACCCGGCCACACATGGCGTCGGCTGTGTTCGGCAATTCGGAACGCACGGTCCGCGGGTGAAGGATCGTGCCTGCCCACCGGACGAAGCGGCCGATGACCGGCCAGTCCGCCACTTCCGCCTTCGACACAAAAGTCAGCGGCCGTTCCGCGGCCAGCACGAGGATGTCCAGATAGCTCAGATGATTGGCAACCAGCAGGCCACCGGACGGCGGGACGCCGGACGATCGCACGGACACGTGAAGGACGCGCAACGCGACCCGGCTCCAGCGCGACAGCCATTGGCTGCGGAAGCGCGAGGAGCCTCGCCGGTGCTCGCCGGCGCTTCGCCACCCAAAGTCCATTGCCGCCGCGATGAACACGCCGCTCAGCAGGACCGCACGAAAAATCACCCGGCCACATCGCCTCAGCCGGGCCCTCCAAGACTCGGAGGCAAATGCGCCCGTCGCGGCAAGCTCTGGCCGCGATTCCATCGCGGAAGACGGCGCGTTGAGAGCGGGCATGTGCGCGCGGAAGCAGGTTGCCGATCAGCCCGTTAGAATCTTCTTGGCCCGCGGACTCAGTGCGGCCAAATCGAGGACCGTCAGGAAATCCACCGTCTTGAATTCGCGGTCGAGCGCCGGCGGCCCGCAGAGCCATGCGCCCAGGGAAAGATAAGCGGAGAGCAGCTTGGGCACGGGCACGGGCGCCGGGTGGAGGCGATCGAGCGGACAAGCGGAATCAACGCGCGGCATCGTGCGCCAGTCTTCCGGGGCCAGATGGCGGCGCATGAGATCTGAATAGGCGCGGGCACCCATCGCGGGGTCGGTTGTCGGCAGCGAACTGCAGCCCATCAGGAAGCGCGCCCCGCAGTGCCGGGCGTACTGATGGATGCCGCTCCAGAGAAGCGCCAGGACGGCGAGATTGCGGTGGTCGCGATGAACGCACGCGCGCCCCAGTTCCAGCAGTTGGTCCCGTCGCCCGGCAAATGGCGCGAGATCGAACTCCCGGTCGCAGTAAAATCCGAGGGCCCCCGCCGCCCGCGGTCCCGGCTGTAGGCGGTACGTGCCCACGACTTCCCGCGAAGCGGCATCCTCCACCAGCAGGTGGTCGCACACGGCATCAAAGGGGTCGGTGTCCCGACAGGTGACAAACGATTCCTCGAGCCCTTCGTTCAGTTCGAGATTGAAGACGAGGAAGCGCAACGTCTGCGCAGCCTGCACATCGTCCTCGTCCTCGGCGAGGCGCACGCGATAGCGGGCCGTGCCGCTCGCCCGGCTCAAGACACGCTCGCCGAGGCGCGCGGCCGCGCGCTCCGATCGGGGCCCATCGGCAACCAAGAAATCATTCACAGATGCCAACGGTTGCCGCCGCCCGGTGCCCCGTGAAGGGCAGCACGGTGAACAGCGCGTGACAATCCGGTGACGCGCGGGTGGTTTGGGAGAGCCCGTGGACGGAGTAAATCGGAGCGAGCCGCAGGTTGGCGGGGGGAGTGACCTGGCGGAGCCGTTCACCGTACCCGGCCCGTCGAGCGCTCTTGCAGCCAGGCGATATCGCGATTGTTCGGCGAGGGAATGTTGAGTTGAAGATTGCTGTTCTTCTTCAGCTTGGGCGTCGTGCGCGGGTCGAGCCACTTTTTGATCTCCGAGTGTCCGTCGGCGAAGTTGAGGCCCCCGGCGCCGTTGTGATAACTGGCAGGGTAATCCACCAAGTAGCAGCCCTGCCCGCGCTGGTTCATGGTCACCACGAAAAAGCCGTCGTTGATGCTTTCCTCGCGCTCGTCAATGAGCAACCAAGTGCCGGCCGGACCGGGCTCCGTCATGTCCGAGGTGCGGCGAATGATTTTGTAATCACTGGCGCCGTTCCACGGGTCCCGGCTGTTCATCCAGTTGTTCATGGACATGCTCCGCACCCGGTTGTAGGTACGCCCGCCGTGCTTCGACACGCTCTGGTCTGCCGGACACTTCCAAACCCCCAACGTGTTCAGGAACGGATGCAGATGGCTGCGGGTGAGGAAGAGCGTATTGGTGTTGTCCGGGGTACCGTTGAACTCCAGCCAGCCGGCCACCCAGGTATTCGGATAGTGCGGCGTGACGTTCGCAATGAAGCCGCTTTGGTCGTTGCCGTTGTTCGGCGGGATGCGCTCGCCGTTGTCCGTCGCGTACATGACCCAGGCGAGTCCCATCTGCTTGAGATTGCTCAGACAGGAAATGCCCTGGGCCTTGGCCTTGGCCCGACTCAGGGCGGGCAACAGCATCCCGGCAAGGATCGCAATGATGGCAATGACCACCAACAGTTCGATGAGGGTGAAGCCGGCGCGGCCAGCGCGCACGCCGGGGCCTTTCGGCAGGGGAACTCGCAGTCTCATGGGAATGAGAATGGGAAATTCTTGCGGTTCTGGCAAGTGCCCGTTTCGCCGCACGGCGCTGCCAGGGGGCTCCGGCGGTTACTGCCACCTTCTTGCACCGCCGGTCTCCGGACCGGATCCGAAGCTTGTAACGCCGGTCTCCAGACCGCCTCGCTGCCGACCGCAAGTTCTGCGCTGAGTACCGACAAGAATTTGGGGACGACTGAAACGCCGGCTTTCCAGCCGACCCATCACCCTTGAGGTCTTTTCCCGCACCGTCAACGGTTGGGGTTCGCCTCCTCCCTTCACGCCGCATTTTTTAGCGGTGCCCTCGACAGTACCCTGCTTCCCGCCGGCTCGCCCCCCAGGACCCTTCTTCCACTCCGTCCGGGGCTGCCGGTACGCCGCCGCCACACCCGTGCCGTCCTCGCCGCTACCGGCCTGCGCCAAAGCACGAGAGCCGCCGGTTGCTGCCACGACCATGCCTTCGGCGTAGGCGTCTTGGCCTCGCTCAAACTCGAATTCCTCTCCGATCAGCAACCCGTTGACGCTTGGGTCATGGGAGTTTCTGCTTGCGCTGAAGATGGTCGAAATCATAGTCGTTGCGGAGCTGGCGAAGGGAACCTCGCCGGCCACCAAATACGGTTGGGGTCGTAGCTCAGTTGGCAGAGCGTCTCGTTCGCAATGAGAAGGTCAGGGGTTCGACTCCCCTCGGCTCCACCAATTCCTGCTGAATCGTTTGCCGCCGCTCCTGCTCTCCATTGCTCTCTTCAGTTTCGGCGCGACCGTCACCATCCTCGCCAACTGGCTGGCGCTGCGTCCCTGGCGCTGCTCGGCGGGCGAGCACTGGACCGAGCGCGCCCGGCTGCTTTGGCCGGCCCGCGTCGGCGCGGTGTGGAATGTCCTTGCCGCGGCCGCCCTGGGAACCGCGCTGACTGAATTGGTGCTTCGGGAATCCGCCCCGCCCTGGTATTTTCGGCTGTTGGCGGGCATCGGCGGCGGACTGGCCGGTTCTTACTTCTTCGATCGCGAGGTGTTTCCCGCCTATGGGTTCGCCGAGTGGGTGCGCCACCAGTTCGCCAACTGGGGAATGCACCTGCTCTCCGCCGCCGTGCTGATCAGCGCGATCCTCCGGGACTCCGCTGAGGCGTCGGATCTGGTTTCGGCAAGGCCGGTTCGCGCCGAAGACGTCACCACAACGACCAGTGCAGCCCTTGCCGAGCAGAACTGCTTGCCGGCGAGTGGGTAACTTGCATAGTCCGTCGCGAGGGCCGGGCGGCTCGGGCGCGGCGACAAGGCTGGGGGAGGGGTGGCGGGAGCCACTACTTGGACGCTTTTCTCCCGGCGAGCCGGTCTTCGACTAGGTGGGGCGCTTGGCGCAGTGGCTAGCGCGTCTCGTTTACACCGAGTAGGTCGGGGGTTCGAATCCCTCAGCGCCCACCAGTTCTGGCAACCTTTCCCCAAAACGGACGAGCGCGGCGCGTTGCCGCCCGGCCCGCCGAGATCAGACCAAGACCGAGCCCTCGACGAAGGGCGTGCCCTCGGCCAGCGCTCGCAGGTTCGCCACCGTGGTGCGGGCGATGTCCTCCAAGGCCTCGCGGGTCAGAAAAGCCTGGTGGGCGGTGATCAGCACGTTGGGGAAGGTCAGCAGGCGCGCCAGATCGTCATCCTGCAACACCTGCCCGGACAGGTCCTCGAAGAAGATCCCTTCCTCTTCCTCGTACACGTCGAGAGCCACGCCGCCGAGCCGCCCGCTCTTCAGCGCTTCAATCAGGGCCCGCGTTTCGATCAGCGCGCCCCGGCTGACGTTGATCAGAATCACGCCGGGCTTCATCAACTCGATGGTCTCCCAACGAACCAGATGCTTGGTCTCGGGGGTCAGCGGCGTATGCAGCGAGATGACATCGCTCAGGCCGATCACGGAGGAGACATCGGTGTACTCCACGGCGTGTTGCGACGCCCAGTCGTGATTCGGGTACGGGTCGTAGGCAAGGATCCGCATCCCGAAACCGCGAAGGATCTGCGCGGCCACCCGGCCGATCTTGCCGGTGCCCACGATTCCGGCGGTCTTGCCGTGGAGATCGAAGCCCTCGAGGCCCTGCAAGGCGAAGTTCAGGTCCCGCACCCGGTTGAAGGCCCGGTGAATCTTGCGGTTGAGCGCCAGCAGCAGGGCGACGGCGTGTTCCGCCACGGCGTGCGGCGAATAGACGGGCACGCGGACGACCGGAATCCGCAGCTCTTTGGCCGCCGCGAGATCCACGTTGTTGAAACCGGTGCAGCGGAGGGCGACCAGTTCCACCTCCAGCCCCGCAATGGCTTCGAGGCAGGGCCGGTCGAGTTCGTCGTTCACGAACACGCACACCGCCCGCGCCCCCCGCGCCAGCGACGCCGTCTCGCGGGTCAGTCGGAAATCCAGGAAGCGCCACTCAAGCGGGAAGCCAGCGGCCGCGCGAAGCAGAGATTCCCGATCGTAGGCGCGGGTGTCGAAGACAGCGGCGGTGAGCATCAGCAGCAGGCAGTATCCGCGGCAGGGCCGGAGTGGCCAATTCGACAAGGTGGCGGCGCGGAAACACCCGGGCAGCCAACCCCGCCTGTCGCTTCTCCGTCAGGCGTCGGTCTTCGGAGCCTCTCCGGCGCGCGGCGACGCGAGCTGGGCGAGCAACCGCTTGCGGGCGAGCATCCAGTGCTCGAGATCACGGCCTTCCGGGCAACCTTCTTCCTCCCAGATTTCGTAAGCCACCCGCGCGATCTCGGCTTCGCTCAATTCGACGTTGGCGGTGGGTGAAGAGGCCGGCTCGGACGCCGGTTTGCTTTTCTTTCTGATAGTTTTCATGGCCTCCACGCGCAAGGTAAGCGCCCCCTTCGACCGCGCAAGTGCCCCCGGGCCGATTCCTGCGCCATCACGCTTGTCAGACCCGCCTGCCTTGCCGAGGATGGCATCCATGAGCGAGCTGGCCCGATACATTGACCAGACCCTGCTGCGACCGGACGCCACGGCCGCCGACATCAAGCATCTGTGCGCCGAGGCGCGCGAGCACCGTTTTCACGCGGTCTGCGTGAACGGCACGTGGGTCGCGTCTGCCTATCACGCCCTCGAAGATTCGGGCGTGAAGGTGGTCGCGGTGGTGGGCTTCCCGCTCGGAGCATCGGAAGCGGACGTGAAGCGTTACGAGACCGAGGCCGCCGTGGATGCCGGCGCGCACGAGATTGACGTAGTGCTCAACCTCGGCCGGTTCAAGGGCGGCGAAGACGCCGCAGTGGTGCGCGAACTGCGGGATGTCGTGGAAGCAGCCGACGATCGGGTGGTCAAAGTGATCATCGAGACCGGGCTGCTGACCGGGGCGGAGAAGCGCCGTGCCTGCGAGCTGGTGATGAAAGCCGAGGCACGCTTCGTGAAGACCTCCACCGGTTTCAACGCCGGCGGCGCGACGGTGGAAGACGTGAAGCTCTTGCGCGAGGTCGTTGGCCCGCATTACGGCGTCAAGGCTGCGGGGGGCATCCGGGACGCGGCCACGGCTCGGGCACTGATCGCGGCCGGGGCGACGCGCTTGGGCACCTCCGCCGGCGTGGCCATCGTGCGTGGAGAAGCGCCGGGAAATGGCCTGAACGCTCCCGCGTACTGACTCCAAGCAGCGCCGTCCGCCGCAAATCGAAGCTGGCCCGGGGACTGCCCTGCCGGCGGCAACGTCCCCGGTCCATCGAATTGCACCCGGCGGTGGACTGTTCCATCATCGCCAGCATGTTGGCGTACCCATTTCGCATCTTTGGGCACTGGCTTCCGTGGGTCGTCGGGTTCGCAGTAACGGTTCCGTCGGGTGTGGCGGGTTCGCTGGTGTGGGAACCCAATCCGGTCGGCCGCAGCGCGGCCCTTCAGCCGGGCCCGGCGGGCAAATCGGGCTTCACCGCGCTGGCGGCGTCGCAAACGGGCGTTGCGTTCACCAACACCCTTCCGGAGTCCCGGCATCTGACCAATCAGATTCTCCTTAACGGCGCCGGGGTGGCGTTGGGGGATGTGGACGGTGATGGACTGGTGGATATGTATCTCGCCTGTGCCGACGGCGCGAACGCGCTCTACCGGAATCTTGGCCACTGGCGCTTCACCAACGTCACTGCCAGCGCCGGGGTCGCGCTGCACGGGCTGACCTCCAGCGGCGCTGCGTTCGCCGACCTCGATGGCGACGGCGACCTGGACCTGATCGTCAACACGGTGGGCAACGGCACCCATCTCTTTCGCAACGACGGCACGGGTCGCTTTGAAAGCTGCGGCGCCCCCCTCAACGCCGGCCAGGGCGGCATGACCGCGGCGCTCGCCGATTACGACGGCGATGGATTTCTCGACCTCTACGTCTGCAACTACCGCACCTCGGCGTTGATGGACCTGCCGAACGCCCGCGCCACCTTCAAGACGGTGGACGGGCGGCAGATGATCGAAACCGTCAACGGGCGGCCGGTCACCGAACCGGACCTGACCAACCGCTTCACGGTCAATGCCCGTGGGGTGGTCGAGGAGAACGGGGAGCCGGATGTCTTGTATCGCAATGTCGGCGGCTCGAATTTCCTGGCCGTACCATTCACGGGCGGCGCCTTTCTGGATGAGGACGGCCATCCGCTGACCGTGCCCCCACGCGAATGGGGTCTCACTGCGGCATTCCGGGACATCAATGAGGACGGCCTGCCGGACCTGTATGTCTGCAACGACTTCCAGACCCTGGACCGGGTCTGGCTGAATCAGGGCGACGGCCGCTTCCGCCTGATACCCCGACTGGCCATTCGCAAGAACGCGATGTTCTCGATGGCGGTGGACTTCGCCGACTTCAACCGCGACGGCTGGCTGGACTTTTTCGCCATGGACATGATGAGCCGGGAACACAGCCAGCGGATGCGATACATGGGGGACCGCAATCCCGCGGTCTCCGCGCCCGGGGTGTACGACGATCGCCCCCAATACGGGCTCAACGTGCTTCTTCTGAATCGGGGCGACGGCACGTATGCCGAGATCGCGCAACTGGCGGGCGTGGAGGCGACCGAATGGGCGTGGTCCTGCGTGTTCCTCGACGTGGACCTCGATGGCTGGGAGGACCTCCTGGCCGTGAACGGCATGGAGCGCGCGGCTCGCGACATGGATGTGGTCGAGTACCTCAAGCGGCTGCGCGCCACGCGCCGGTTGACCGATGCGGAGATCTTCCGCGAGCGCCGCGCCTTCCCGCGCCTGGCCACCGGAAACCTCGCCTTTCGCAATCGTCGCGACCTCACGTTCGAGGAAATCAGTACGGCGTGGGGCTTCGACTGGCGCGGCGTGTCGCAGGCCATGGCGCTGGCCGACGTGGACAACGACGGCGACCTGGATGTGGTGGTCAACAATCTTAACGCGCCTCCCCTGTTGCTGCGCAACAACGCCGCCGCGCCGCGGGTGGCCGTCCGTCTGCGCGGTCTGCCACCCAACACTCACGGCATCGGTGCCCGCGTCCGCGTGACCGTTCCGGGCCTCCCGGAGCAGATGCAAGAGATCATTGCCGGCGGCCGTTACCTGGCGGGAGACGAAGCCCTGCGGACCTTCGCCGCCGGCTCTCTTACCAACCGTCTGACCATCGAGGTGCTCTGGCGCAGCGGACGGCGGTCACTGCTGACGGACGCGGAGGCCAACCGCGTGTACGAATTCGACGAAGCCAAGGCGACGGACAACCCACGGCTGTCCGCCTCCGTCCGACCCGCCGCGCGGCCGACGTGGTTTGAAGACCTGACGTCCCGCCTCGCGCACCGCCACCACGAGGAGAGTTTCGATGACTTCGAGCGGCAGCCCTTGCTGCCCAACCGCCTCAGCCAGTTGGGCCCCGGCGTGACTTGGTTCGACGTAAACCGGGACGGCCGGGAGGACCTCATTGTTCCCTCGGGCAAGGGCGGCCGGCTGGCGGTGCTCACCAACGACGGCGCGGGCGGATTTCGCGGTCGGCATTCCGGTCCGGCGGTGGCCGCAGCGAGCCGGGATCAAACAACCGCTTTGGTTTGGCGAAATGCCCACGACGAGGCTCCTCGGGTGGTGGTCGGCAGTTCCAATTACGAGGACGGCCTGACGAACGGAGCAGCGGTGCTGGTGATCCGTGGGGGATCCCTCGTCGCCGACTGGCTGCCGGCCACGGCGTCCAGCGTGGGACCGCTGGCGGTGGCGGACGTGGACGGCGACGGCGACCTCGATTTGTTTGTCGGCGGGCGAGTGATTCCCGGACGGTATCCGGAGCCGGCGACCTCCCGTCTTTTCATCAATCACCCAAGCCGCCAACAGTTCTCCGAGGTGACCGGGGGATCCGCCGAAGCACTCAAGCAAGTGGGCCTCGTGAGCGGGGCGGTGTTCACGGACCTGAACGGTGACGGTTTTCCGGAACTGGTTCTGGCCACCGAGTGGGGCCCGCTTCGGGTCTTTCGCAACGAGCGCGGGCAATTACGGCCGTGGGATGCGGCGCTGACCTGGGCGGATGGCAAACCAGCCGGCGCTCAACCGGCGAAGCTCTCCGCCCTCACCGGTTGGTGGAACAGCGTGACCGCGGGTGACTTCGACGGCGATGGCCGGCTGGACCTGGTGGCCGGCAACTGGGGCCGGAACACGAAATACCAGGCCCATCGGTCGCAGCCGTTGCGCCTCTACTTCGGCGACCTGGGCGGTGACGGCAAGGTGGATGTGATCGAGGCGCACTTCGACGCGGGATTGAAGAAGCTGGTGCCCGAACGCCAGCTCGACGTCCTGGCCGCCTCGCTGCCATTTCTCCGCGGCGAATTCCCCTCCCACCGCGCCTTCAGCACCGCCGGCATCGAGGAGGTGCTCGGTGAGCGGCTCGCCGAGGCGAAGATCCTTGAGGCCGCCTGGCTGGAAACGACCGTGTTCCTGAATCGCGGCGAGCGGTTCGAGGTCCGGCCGCTCCCCATCGAGGCGCAATTCGCGCCGATATTCGGCCTGTGTGCCGCTGATTTGGATGGTGATGGCCATCTGGATCTCTTCCTCGCGGAAAACTTTTTCGGCGCCCAGCCCGACACGCCCCGCTACGACGCCGGGCGCGGTTTGATCCTGCGAGGCAACGGCCGCGGTGACTTTGCCCCCGTGGCCGGTCAGGACTCCGGTGTTCTGATCTACGGCGAGCAACGTGGGGCCGCGGTGGCGGACTTCGATGCGGACGGCCGGGTGGACCTGGTCGTGGCCCAAAACGGGGCGGAGACCCGGTTGTTCCGCAATCGGACGGCGCTTCCGGGTCTTCGCGTGCGGCTGGACGCCGGCCCGGAGAATCCGGACGGCATCGGGGCGCAGGTCCGGAGCTTGTTCGGCGAGCGGGCGGGGCCGGTGCTGGAAGTTCGGGCGGGCGGCGGTTACTGGTCTCAAGACAGCAGCGTGCTGGTGGTAACGGGCCCGCGATCTCCCGACGCCCTGCTCATCCGGTGGCCCGGCGGGCGCGAGACCAGCGCCCCCGTACCTGCCGGCACGCGTGAGCTTTCCGTGCGAAGCGATGGCACGGTGGTCGCCGCGCCCTGATGAACCGGCGGCGGCTCGGGGTGACTGCGATCGCGCGCGCGGAGTCCGGCCTGCCGGTCCCGGCGCTCGCACGCCAGCGGCGCGCGGACGGGGCGTTCAGCCTTCGCCGCGATAGACGCAGCGGGCCGTACAGGTCTCAGCCACGACGACTTCCGTCAGCAGGGGCAGGCGCGGTTTGAGCCGCGACCAAATCCAGACGGCAATGTTCTCGCTCGTCGGGTTTTCCAGCCCTTCCACCTCGTTCAGATAGCGGTGATCGAGTTGCTCCCAGAGGGGCTTGAAGGCGGCCGAGATGTCCGCGTAGTCCACGAGCCAGCCCAGCTTCGGGTCGCAGTCGCCCGTCACCGCGATCTCGGCCTGGAAGCTGTGGCCGTGAAGCCGTCGGCATTTGTGGGTTGCGGGCAGATGCGGTAGCAGGTGCGCCGCTTCGAACTGAAAGGTCTTGCGAAGTTCGACTCTCACGGCGGCTGAATCACGAATGCAGCGCGCTGGCGAACGCCCGGTAATGCTGTTCCACGATGGGGTGCCGAACGCCAAGCAGTTGGAAGATGGCCTTGCACGCCGCCGGTGCCGCGCCGTCGGCGTACGCCTTGTCGCGCCCGACCACCTCGATCAAGGCGCGCAGCGCGGCGTCGAAGTCGCCGCGGGCAAGGGCTTGAATCCCGGCCACCAGTCGCGGTCGCACCAGGGACGGCGGCCAGGCTGATTCATCCGTGCCTTGGACCAGCAGCGCCGCCAGCGTGCGCAAGGCGCCCGCGCGGTCGGCGAACTCATCACCCTCCCGGAGGTCGGCGAGCAAACTCGCGGTTTCGGACGGCGACTCGAGCAAGACGGCTTCGGCCAGCAAGAGGCGGGCGGCCATGTTGGCCGGTTCCGTCGCGAGCACGGCGCGGGCGGCTTTTGCCGCCTCGGCGCGTCGGTCCGCCGCGAGGAGTGCGCGGGCCTCGTCCAGTTGCGCGGCAGCCGGTGAGGGGATGGCCTTGGCGAGCCAGCGGCGGATTTCCGGCTCCGGCAGTGCCCCGACGAACTCGTCCACCACGTCACCGTCGCGAAAGAGTTTCACCGCGGGAATGCTGCGGATGTCAAAGGCCATCGCCAGGTCCTGATGCTCCTCGGTATTGACCTTCACCAGTTCCCAGCGGCCGTTGGCCTCAGCGGCGAGGCGATCGAGGACCGGACCGAGCACCTTGCACGGTCCGCACCACGGCGCCCAGAAATCCACCACGACTGGCACCTGTCGGCTGCGCTCGATCACGTTCCGCTCGAAATCACGCACGTCGTCACCCATAACGGATTGGCAGCATAGCAACGCCGCAACGGGCGCGCCAAAGAATTGATCCACCCGCGCAGAAGACGTTTGGGGGCGCTGGCCCGATTAAAGCCTTGAACCGAGATTCAAGGCCAATACGCTCTCGCCAACTCGCACCGCCCCGCTCGCGTGAGCGTCGGTGAGGTGCGGATCAACTGTGGAAACTCATTAAACCTGCACCCCAATTATGGCATCTCCTCGACCCCTGAATGTCGGTTTGGTCGGTGGCGGCAAAGGCGCGTTCATCGTCCACCCGCACCAGAAAGCGATCCACTTTGACGGCACCCGGCGTGTCGTCGCCGGGGCCCTGTTCCCGGACCCCAAGATCGCGCTCGAAGAGGCCGCGAACTGGCCCTACCCGATCAAGGGTTACGGCTCGTACACCGAGATGATCAACGATCAGAAGAATCTCCCGCCCGAGCAACGGCTGGATTACATCCTGATCGTTACGCCCAATTTCGTGCATTTTGATCCGGCCATGAAGGCTCTCGAGGCGGGGATTCCCGTCTTCTGCGAGAAGCCGCTGACCGTCACCCTCGAGGAGGCGGAGCAGATCGTGAAGAAGGTCCGCGAGAAGAAGATTCCGTTCGGCGTGGCGCACACGTATCTCGGCCACTGGACCAGCCGTTTCAGCCGCTACATCGTGCGGGCTGGATTGCTGGGCGACATCCGCTGGGTGGACAGCTACTATCTGCAGGGCTGGCTCGCCACCAAGCTGGAGGACACCGGCCAGCAGCAGGCCTCCTGGCGCGTGGACCCCAAAAAGGCCGGCGGCTCCGGCTGCGGCGGCGACATCGGCACCCACGCTCTCATGCAACTGCGGTACGTCACCGGGCTCGAGGTTCAGGAGGTCTCGGCCAACCTCGAGATCTTTGTGAAGGGGCGGCCCATTGACGACCACTTCACCGCCTATTGCCACCTGAGCAACGGCGCCCGCGCGCTGGTCCGCGCCTCGCAGATCAGCATCGGCCACCTGAACGACCTTGGCATCGAGGTCTGCGGCACCAAAGGCACGCTGCAGTGGCGGCAGGAAGACCCGGAATCCATCACCATCAAGCTCATGGGGCAGCCGGACCGGGTGTACTACCGCGGCGCCGTCAGCCCGGGCGACGGCTTCATTCCGGCGGATGCACCGGCAGATTTGATGAGCGAGCCGACGATTCCGCCGGGCCACCCCGAGGCGTTTCACGATGCGTTCGCGCGCCTGCACCGGTGTTTCGAAGCGGACGTGCGCAAGTACCAGGCCGGTCAACCGTTCGCCTGCGACGGATCCAAGTACGCCAACGTCGAGGACGGCTGGATGGGCATGGCCTTCCTCAAGGCTTGTATCGAATCCAGCCATAACAAGGGCGCCTGGACGCCGATGCCGGCGAAGATCTGAGCCAGCCCGCCGCAACTTGAATTCGCACGAGCGGCCTTCGGGCCGCTCGTTTGTTTATCCGGCGCTTTCACGCGCTGCCGCGGGCCGGCTTGGCAGCGCCCGACCGGGTGGCACATTGGCCCCAGTTGTGCCGGTCACCGATCATATCCGCAGCAAGCTCTCCCAAGTGCCGCATCGGCCGGGCGTGTACCTGATGAAGGACCGCTTCGGCACCGTGATCTACGTGGGGAAGGCGCGGGATCTGCGGCGCCGGGTCGCGCAGTACTTTCAGTCCTCGCGCCGCCGCGGATGGGATCTCAAATTCAACGCCCTGGTGGAGGCGATTCACGACTTCGACTGGCACGTCGTGCGGAGCGAGCCGGAGTCCGTGCTCCTCGAGGGCCGCCTGATCAAGGAATTCCGGCCGCGCTACAACATCAGTTTCCGCGACGACAAGCGCTTCCTGCTGCTGAAGGTCAACCTGAACGACGCCATCCCGCGCTTCACGCTCACCCGGCTGCGGAACGAGGATGGCTCGCGGTACTTCGGGCCGTTTGCCAGTGCGGGCGCGGTCCGGCGCACGCTCAATCTCGTGCGACACCGGTTCAATCTGCGTGGCTGCCGTCCGCTGCTGCCGACCGAGACGGACTACAAGCACTGCCTGTACGCCCACCTGAAGGTCTGCACCGCGCCGTGCATCGGCAACGTCAGCCGGGAGCAATACCGGATGCAGGTGCTGGCCGCGTGCGATTTCCTCGATGGGCAGTGCGAGGAGATGGCCCGCGAGCTGGAGGCGCAAATGCAGCGGGCCTCCGCCGCGCTTGAATTCGAAAAGGCGGCCCAGTTGCGCGACCTGCTCGCCGACCTCAAACGCACCACCGCCCGCACGGAAAAATTCGAGCGCGTGCCCTATTCACTCCCCGTGGCGATCAATCCGGAAGATGAGTTGCGTGCGCTCGCGGAGGTGCTCGGCCTGCCCGCGCCGCCCGACCGGATCGAGGGCTTCGACATCTCGAACATCTCGGGCACGTTCAAGGTGGCGAGCATGGTGAGCTTCTGGCGTGGCCGGCCGGACCGCGTCAACTACCGCCGCTTCCGCATCAAGACGGTGGTCGGGCAGGATGACTTCGCCTGCATGGCCGAAACGGTCAGACGCCGGTATCGCCGGCTCTTGAAAGAGGTCGGTCAAGGCCAGTTGGCCTTCAGCGACCGCGACGAGCCGGCCGGCGAAGGCAGTCCCGCCGATCTCCAGCGCGCGGTGGATGATGTGAGCGCGCGGTTCCAGGGCCGTCGGCCGAGAAAGGACGAAGATGCGGCCGCGGCCGCCCTCGATTCCGCCAACTCTTCGGCCGCCGATCAACGCCCGCCCACCCGGCCGCGCCTGCCGGATCTGGTGCTCATTGACGGTGGCCGCGGACAGTTGAACGCCGCGGCGGAGGAACTCCGACGCCTGGGACTGTCGAACGTGCCGGTGATCGGCTTGGCAAAGGAGTTCGAGGAAATCTACCGGGTGGGCGTGGACGAGCCCTTGCGCCTCGGCGAGGACCACCCCGCGGTCAAACTCCTGCAGCGGGTGCGGGACGAATCGCACCGCGTGGCGAACAGCTACAACGCGCAGCTCCGGCTCAAGAAGATTTCCGAGAGCCTGCTCGATGAGTTCCCGGGCATCGGCGCGGCGCGCAAGGCGGCGCTCCTGAAGCGGTTTGGTTCGGTGCAGCGGCTGCGCGCCGCCACCGTCGAGCAAATCGCGGCACTTCCGGGCTGGGGCGGCGAGAGCGCGGCCCGGCTCAAGGAGTTTCTGGCGGCCAGGCCGGGTTGAGCCGGGAGCGCATCTTCGTTTTTGCAGGGCGCTGTGGGCGGCAGCCATGACCACGAACTGCTGTCAAACCGCAACAGGCACCCCGATTTCTCAACTCCGCTCCGCGGCCCTGGCCGGACCGGCGGCTCCGGCCGCCAGCGCGTTGGAAAGATCGCGGCACCCGATTGTCTCGGCCGCCGATCACGGTCTGGGTCATCGGGAACGGCAGGCCGAGCGCGAGGTGAAGGCGTGGCTGCCCCGGGCCATCGAACGGGGCGCTCAAACCAAAGCCGCCCCCCACGGTGCCCGGTCTGCGGCAAACCTTTGAGCCGCTGCTCCGCCGGCCACGCCAGTCTTGGCGTCAGCGCGGTGGCGAGGTCCTGCTGGGGCTGGAAATCTTCGGACCCAGGGGCCGCTGGCACCCCCTGTGCCCCCACACCGCCTTCAACCCTGCAAGAAACTGAGATGCACCCTCTGGTCCGCGGTAAAACTGCGGCCGAGAAGCATGAAGGCCGCGCCAGAACCCCTCGGCCTGCGGTCAGCGTCAGGCGGACACCGCCTTCCTGGATTGGAACCGCGCCCCGGCATGGTCCAGGCAGATTGCCACCGAGACGCCGACTGCGTTCAGGTGCGATGGCCCAGCAGACGCGCCGGCAAAAACAGCAGCGCCTTCGCCAGGGCCAGGAGCGCTTCGATGACGCAAGCGAGCAGCCGGAACGGAAGCAACGCCAGCCAGACCAAGGGGAAGAGAACCAGCGCCAAGAGCGCCAGCGGCCAGCAGAGCACCAGCAACAGGCACCAGCAAACAAGCAGCAAGAGCAGCTTCATGGTCGGAGGTGAGTGGGTTGCGTGCCTCACGCCAGCGGCCCGATGGGTTGCGGCCGTGCGCCCCGCTGGCACAAACGCCAGGCGTCAAGCAGTTCCGTTTGATGCCGCCGCGCCCATGCCAGGACGAGGCGTTTGATGTCCTCGGGCGCGTCGCCCTGGATGATTTTCAGCGTGCCGATCCGCACGACCAGTTCGTGGTCGCCGTAAATGGCGTAGAAGTGTGCCCCCAGCAGCGGAGCAAACAGCATCCGGACCACCACACCGTAGAATTTTGCAAGCACTGGCATATTCGGGTCTCCGTGGGCTCCTCGGCCGGCCGGGATGATTGGGTTGTTCCGTGCGCCCCAGCCTCCGGGCACCAACGGGAGGGAAGACGCACCAGACGGAGGAATTGTTTCAAGTTTCGTTCCGCCGGCGTACCCCGCCTTGCCCGCGCGGCGGGCATCTGTCTCAATGCGGCCATCACGGCGGCCCTGATGCCGGCTGTGCCACGCGAAAACAGAATGAACGAACAACGAATCGGATTTGTCGGCGTCGGGCGCATGGGCGCGAACATGGCACGACGCCTCAAGGAGTGCGGTTTCAATGTGACCGTCTTGCTCGACGCGCGTGCTTCAACCGCTGCCGCTCTTGCCAGGGAACTGGGCTGCCAAGCCACCCGCCGTCTGCCAGCGGTGACGGCCGCGGCGGACGTGATCATCACGGTCGTCACCGACGACGCGGCGATGGACCGAATCTTCGCACCGCGCGGCCAGAGTCTCCTGTCCGGCGCCGCCGGCCGGCTCTTCATCAACTGCGCCACCGTTTCCCCCGAGAGCCACGTGGAGATCGAGCGGCGCGCCGCGGCGGTTGGCGCTCAGACCCTGGAGGCCTGCATGGCGTCCAGCATTACTCAGGCGCGCCAAGGGACGCTCTACCTCATGTGCGGCGGGGCTCCCGCGGCTTACGAGCGCGCGCGGCCGATCCTCGAGAAGCTTGCCGGCTCGATGCGCTTCATCGGGCCGGCCGGTGAGGCCGCCAAGGTGAAGGCGCTGGTCAACATGGTGATGAACATCAACACCGCCGCCCTTGCCGAGGGCCTGGCGCTGGGCGACGCGCTTGGCCTGGATTTGGCCATGCTCCGGGAAGTATTCAGCCAGACGGGAGCGAACTCGCGCGTGCTTCAAACCGACGGCGAGGACATGCAGCACCGGGAGCACTCCTGCTTCTTTTCCGCCGCCCACGCGGCCAAGGATTCTGGCATCGCCCTCCAGTTGGCGAAGCAATGCCGCCTGAAACTGCCCCTGGCGGCCGCGACCAAGAAGCAGTACGACCGCATGGTCGAGGTCGGTTTGGGGGAACTCGACAAATCCGGCATTGCCGAACTCACCTTCCGCGGCCGCGGACCGAAGCCGGCCAAGGCCAAACGCTGAATCGCCATGAAACTGGTCCGCTTCCGATCCCGGCACGATCCCGCCGGTCGCGTTTCCGTCGGCTGGGTCTCCGCCGATGAACGCCACGTTCGCCCGTGCGGCGACTCGCTGACCGAGTTGCTGGAGGCCGCCGACCCGGTGGCCGCCGCCGAGTCGGCGGCGGCCGGTTCGGGCTGGCCCCTCGCGGAACTGGAGATCCTCCCGCCCGTCGAGCGGCAGGAGGTGTGGGCCGCCGGGGTGACCTACCTTCGGAGCAAGGCCGCGCGCATGGAGGAATCGGAGTTCAGCGCCACGGCTTACGATCGCGTGTACGACGCGGAACGCCCGGAGTTGTTCTTCAAGGCCACGCCGGAACGGGTGGTGGGGCCGGACGACACGATCGGCATTCGCGGTGATTCGCGCTGGACGGTGCCGGAGCCGGAACTCGCGCTGTACTTCAACTCCCGCGGCCGGGTCGTGGGTTGCACGGTCGGCAACGACGTCAGCGGGCGCGACATTGAAGGCGAGAACCTTCTCTACCTGCCCCAGGCCAAAATCTTCACCGGCTCCTGTGCGCTCGGTCCGTGGGTGACCGTGGGTGTGACCGAAGAGGAAGTCCGTTCGTGGACGATCTCGCTCCAGAGCGAACGCGCGGGCGCGACAGTTTTTTCCGGACAGACGGAGGTGGGGCGGTTGAAACGCCGGTTCGCTGAACTGGGCCGTTTCCTTTTCGCCAGCCAGCATTTCCCGCACGGCGTGGTGCTGTTGACCGGCACTGGCATCGTGCCGCCGGACGATTTCACCCTTCATCCCGGTGATGAGGTCGCGATCGCCATCAGCGGCATCGGCACCCTGCGCAACCGGGCGGTCGTGGTGTAAGCAGCGCCGCTGGACTTCGCGGCGGCGGCGGAATAGGTTCCTGGCAACCGCCCCAAGGACTTCGGCGCCGTTCTTCATCGCGGCTTGGGACGGCGGGAGTCGCCTGCCATGATCAAGGATGTACGCTGGCTGCGGGAACAAACCAAAAAGTGGGTCGCCCAGGGTGTGGTTTCCGCC
>CALJWR010000362.1 GCA_937976685.1 uncultured Verrucomicrobiae bacterium | reverse complement strand
GTCGGCGGCACGTCACGCGGCAGCGGAGTGGACGCAGGTATCTTGCACAACGGACGGTCGGCTGCCCGGCCACCGCCGGGCAACTGGATCATTCCGCTGAGCGTCACCGGGCGGTCTCGAGAGCCCAAATCAACGCCTGTTCCACGCCCAGGCCCGCCGGCAGCGTAGCCACGAATCCCCCGCCGGCCCGGACCGCTTCCTTCACGGCTGGAATTGCGTTGGCCGGAGCCGCGAGCCAGCGCGCCCTTTCCCGCGAAAGCATCGGCAGGTCGTTGAGGTGATCACCGGCGGCGAAAACCCGCTCCGGGCTCACGCCGAGACTGCGGCAGATTTCGCCCAAGGCGGAACCCTTGCTGTAAGCGGCATGGCTGAAACGGGCGTACACATCGTTGCGGACCACGGTCAGGTTCGGCACGCCGGCGCAATAGTCGTTCAACCAGGCGTGGATCACGTCGGCGTCCGAGTTCCGCCGGGCGACGAGACAAAACGGCGACCACGGGTCGGCGTACACAGCGGCTTCGAAACGTTCCCGAACCCACGCCGCCAGACGGGGCACCTCGGCCGCAACCTCCGCGAAAAGCCGCGCGTGATCCGCCGCGCAACGGGAATTCCAAGGTTCGAGCGGATTAAAGCTCGCGCCGTCCCGCACGTGGATCTCCCGCTCGACGAGCACCAGGAAGTCGGGCTGGACCGTCAGGCGGGCACGGGCCATCGCCTCCAGCAGGCTGGTGAGGTCGCGACCGGTGTTGATCACCCAACGCGCGCCGCGGGCCTGGAGATCGGCGATAAGCTGTTGCAAACCGGGCGGCACCGGTTGCCGCTCGAACTCGGAAAACACGGTTCCGTCAAAGTCGGTGGAGATCAGTTCAATGGGCAGTTCCATGGCGTATCCGCTCGACGAGGAGGGCCCGGGCCGGACCGCGCCTTGCGTGCTCGCAGTCTCCCGCGCAAGCTGGGGGCGTCAATGACGATGCCGACGCACCAGCGGGAATTCGACGAAGCGATGTACGCCTTCAGCCAGGGCGACTTCAGCGGAGCGGCGGCGCGATTGCGCGCGATCCTCACTGAGGATCCGGACCATTTCGACGCCCAACTTGCCCTTGGCATGGCGTTGTGCCGCCTGGGCGATTTCGCCGGCGCCATCGCCGAGGGGCACAAAGCCGAGCGACTGCGACCAGATGAGCAGTTGGTTCATACCAATCTTTCGTTGTTCTACCTGAAGGCCGGCGACAAAGCGGCGGCCGAACACCACGGCGCGCGGGCGAAGATCGCCGCCTGGAAGACTGAACTCACTCAGAAACCGGCGGCCGCTGCATCGGCTCCCGCTCCGGCGCCGACCACCAAGCCACCGGTCAAACTGCCCGACATGCCCTGGAAGAAAAAGGCGTGACGCCTCACCCGCAGCCGTTCTCCCAACCATGAAATCCGCCTACGAACTCGCGATGGAGCGCCTCAACAAGACGGCGCCGACGAAGAAGCTCACCGAACAGCAGAAACGGCAGATTGCCGAACTGGGTTCCGTCTATGCCGCCAAGATCGCGGAGAAGGAACTGGCCGCCAAGGCCGAGGCCGCCGCCGCCGAAATGGCGGGCGACTTCGACAAGGCCGAGGAAGTCCGGCGTCGCCTCGCGGCCGACCGCGCCAAGCTGCAAGCGGAACTCGAAGAGAAGAAGGAAGCCATCCGCGGGGCGTAGCGTCCGGCGCGCCTCTTCAGTCCAGGGGCCGACGAGGGATGGGCCGCCGCGCCGCGCATCAGCCCCGGCGAACGGTTGGGATTGGGGCCGCGCGTGACATTCCCGCGCCGCCGGCTACCGTTCGCGCCCGGCCCGTAGCCGGCCGGAACCAAACCCGTGAGAAAACCATCGCTGCTGGTAATCTTTTTGACGGTCTTCATTGACCTGATCGGCTTCGGCATCGTTCTGCCGTTGCTGCCCCGCTACAGCGAGCGCTTCGGCGCCGAGGGGCTCATGATCGGCGTCATCATTGCCTCGTTCTCGGTGATGCAGTTGTTTCTCGCGCCGTTCTGGGGCCGGCTCTCGGATCGCATCGGGCGACGCCCCGTGTTGCTGCTCAGCACAGCGGGGTCGGCGGCTTCGTACGCGCTGTTCGCCGTGGCCTCTTCCGCTGCCCTGACGGCCACCACGGCGCTCTGGCTGATCATTCTGTCCCGGGTGTTTGCCGGCGCGTGCGGCGCGAACATCTCGGTCGCCTCGGCGTACATCGCTGATATCACGCCGCCCGAGAAGCGATCGAAAGGGATGGGTTTGATCGGGATGGCGTTCGGGTTGGGCTTCATCCTTGGCCCGGCGCTGGGCGCGCTCAGCGCTTCCTCGTTTGGACTGGCGGGCCCCGGGTGGGTTGCGGCCGGATTCTGCCTCACGAATTTCGTCCTGGCCTGCTTCATCCTCGCGGAAAGCCGCGGGCCGCAATCGGCCTCGGCCGCAGGGCGTCCGCCGGTAACCCAATGGGCGCATCTGGTCGCCCGCCCCGAGGTCGGCCTGCTCGTGGGCATCTACTTCCTGTCCACCTTCACCTTCGCGTGTTTCGAGAGCACCCTGCCGTTGCTCTTGGGGTCGCCAGGGTTTCATCCCGATGATTTTCGCGCACCCCACAGTTTGGTGAAGCGGCTCGCGACGGACTCCGACTCAGTGGCCGGCGCCGTGCGGGCACACTGGTCGCCAACCTTCCGCGAGACTGCGGCGCAGGCGGACCGACTCTCACCCGGCGCTTTGCGACGGATACTGTTCGCGGAGTTCAACCGGGTCATCAAGGCGGCCCCGCTCGACTCCAGCGTGATGGCGACCAGCCGGGATGCGCTGGCCCTGGCCAATCGTCGGCTGCTGGAGCGCACCTACCCGGCCGAAATCCGCGCGCAGGCGCTGCACTTCGACGAGCGACAAGTGGGCTACCTCTTCGCCTATTGCGGCCTGATGTCGGCGCTGGTCCAGGGCGGGGTGATCGGACGCCTCGTCAAA
>CALJWR010000361.1 GCA_937976685.1 uncultured Verrucomicrobiae bacterium | reverse complement strand
TATCGTGATGTGGCGTCGGATAGGTCAGTGCGGTGTCCCGCGGAGGTGCGTGTCGCTCCTCTGCATGTTAGCGGTAAGCAGCGGGCCGCTGCAGGCCGCGGAGTGGCGCCGGGGCGACCTGGTGGCGAAGCTGGATTCCTTCGCCTCGGTCGGCTTCTCCATGCGCACCGAATCCCCCGACTGCAAGAACATTCCGAACCTGACCGGCGAACTGGGCGAGGTCGGCGCGCAGGGTGTCACCCTGTGGAAATTCCCGGCGCCGCGGAACAATCCCGGCGGTTGCGTTGACCCGGGTGATGTGGTGACCAATACCACGCTGGTCAACTCCGACGACGGCAACCTCAACTGGGACCAGTGGGATGTCTTTTCTACCGTGTTCAAGGGCAGCCATGACCTGGAACTGAGCTACCGAAATTACGGGGGTTTCTTCCGCGTCAGCTACTTCTTCGATTCGGTCGCCAACAGCAACGACCCGGAGCGCACCCGGCTGGACTCGGATTCACGCTGGCGCAGCAGCGTCGTGGAGGGCGGCGTGGTGGGCGTGGTTGGTAACGTCGGGCAACGGCCAGGCGGCGGTGTGGCCGGCGAGAGAGCCGCCCATTGGGCGTCCGTCGCGGAAGAAGAGGACGTCGGTGGGGCGGAGGAGGATTTGGTGGAGTGTGGACATGGTATTCCTCAGGCGTTTTGCCTTTCGGCGGGTTGAGGGGTTTCAGGCTGGTTATTGGCTTTGTCAGAAGACTTTTCTTCGTCGGCTTGCTGAGGCAAGTTGCGGGCGATAAAGGCAACGGTCTGGCACAGGCCGATGAGGGCACGGAATGGGGCTTCAGTGGTATTGGACAGGGAGCTGAGGTAATCGGTGAGGGCCTTGTTTAAGCAGCCACAAAGCTCCTTAGCCTGCGTGGCATCTGCAGGGAAATGGCTGCCGCGTTGGCGCGAGAGGCAGTGCTCGAACTCGCGCTGGATGATGTCGCCAACGGGGAAGTTGCCGACGGGTTGCACGGTTTTCGCCTGCGCGACCAAGGGCGTGCTGTCGGTTACGTAAGCTTCGAGTAACTCAATGAAGCGGTGGGGGAACTTGGCGCTGAGTTTGTTGGCCTTCAGTGCTTGAGTCAGCTCTTGGTAAAGCTCCAACCCGCCGCTGTCCCACTGGCAGCCCCAGTGGATGGTTTCGCCGGAGCGTTTGATGAGGGTGACGGCGACGGCGGAGCGGCCGAGCTGTTTTTTGGCGCGTTTTTCGGCAGCTTGGGCGGCGCGGACGACGTCTTGAAGCGGGTCTTTGAAGTGGGCGATGGCGATGCCGACGGAGCAGTCGGCAGCGGGGCCTGGGACGAGGAAGGGGATGGGATGGTTCTCCGACTGATCCGACATATCTTTCCGGGCCAGAAAACCCGGGGCCGGACACTCAAACAGGCCGAGATTGGCGGCGAGTTCCTGATAGTAGGGAACCTTGCGACTGGCGGCATCGTTGACTTTTTTGAGGCGACTGGCGTGGCCCTGAACGAACTGGGCCAAGCCCGGGTCACCCCGAAAGGCCATGCGGAGGGCTTGAGCGCAATCCAACGCGGTGTCGGCGGGCAGCAGTGCCAGCACGTCGTCGCCGCCGGAGTAGATGAGGCGGCCGTCGAAGGCTTCGACGATAGGCCGGGCGCAGAGGAGTGCGAAATTGCTGAGGGCTTCGCTGAATTGGAGGTGGTAGCTAGGCGAGAGGGGGCGGCAGGTATCGAGCAGTTTCTCGAAGCGTTGCTTGAGTGTTTTGCCCTGGTTGTCAGGGTCAGAGTTGCGCTCGAAGTATTCCAGCGCGCCCGCGGGGTTGCCGCTGGCGTCGGTGTAGCTGGCAAGTTGATGGCGGAAGGGTGGGCATTTGTCGCCCGAGACCCATTTGCCAATTTGGTCGCCATCGAGGGCGAGGACGGCGAAGTAGCGTTCGCCTTCTTGCTGATCCTCCGGCAGCTTTTGGTCGTCGTCGTTGGAGAACGGCTCGTGTTTGGCGAGGCCGTTGGTGTTGGGCATTTTGAGCGGATCGAGGCCAAACTGCGGCTTGAGGTAGGTGAGGTCCCAGAGGCGTTTGACGAGGGTGACGGCGCCGAGCCAGTCGTCGTGTTTGAAGCGGTTGGCGAGCGGGCCGTGGTCGGGGTTCCAAGAGGAGCCATCTTTTCGACCCGCGAGTTGGTCGCAGCGTTCGAGCCAGACGCGGCCGCCGGCGACGGCTTCGTCTTTACCGGTGAGACTGTCTTTGTTGCAGGCGGCGCCAGTTTGCCAGCCGCCTTGGCTCCATGCCTTGAAATGGCGAGTATGGCGGACCGCGTCGAGTTGCCAGGAGTTTAGGCCGACCAGCAAGGCCCAAGCGACACCGACGTTGTTGAGCTGGGTTTTGGTGTCGTCGGTGTAATAGCGGCCGTCGCGGTGGTCCTTGGGCATGAGCTGGGTGGCCGCTTCGATGACGGTCTGGACGCGGTCGCGCAGGGTGTGGCCGTGGTCGTCCTGGCCGAGGGGGAGGTTTTTGGTGAGGTCGAGGGCTTCTTGCGGGGTGGCCGGCCAGGGTGTGACTTGCCACGCGATGGAGAGGAAGTGTTCGATCTGGCGGTCGAAGCGTTCCTTGCGATCCACGCCGCGGAAGGCGGTGTCGCCCTCGTTGTTGGTCAGGCCGGCGTTTTGGCAGGCGGTCCAGACGCTGGTGGCGATCTCCTTGAACTCTTCACGGATCGCTTTTTCGACGGCTTGGGCAATTTCGGCTCCGCGGGCCGCGGGCACGAGGGCGAGAAAAACGTTGGGCAGGTTGGGGGTGAGGAGCGTTGTGGGGTCCGACGGAGAGGACGAATCGGACGGATCTTTTTTTGGTTGGATGCTGTCCCAAACCGGTTTGTCGCCGATTTTGACCTGATCCCAGAGGTCCTTTTTCCAGTGCAGGTCGAAGAGCGGTTGACCGCGGAGGTTGGGGTAGATGACGGCGTCCGGGCCGGCCAACTCCGAGAACTTCTTCAGTCCGGCGGCCATGAGCCAGGAGAGCAGGTAACTGCCGCTCCAGAGGTCGCGGGTGCTGCGGGCCTGGGCGATGAAGTCTTGAACAGGGCCGATTTGAAGTTTGAGGAAGGCGGGCCGCCAGACCTTGTCCTTGTCCACACACCCGGCGAGGGCCGAGACGACCTGCATGTGGGTCCAGATGGAGTGGTCGGGTAGGCGCGTGTCCGCAGGCAGGAGGCCGATCCGGTAATCCTTCTGGATGGCGAACTGCGGCCAGCAGCGCCAATGGGCGAAAAATCGGGCACGCCAGAGTTTTGCTTCGTCCCAATTGGAATGGGTCTCGTTGAAGGTGGGTTGGACGGAGGTTTCGCCTTCGAAGCCCTGCTCGACCGATTTGAACTCGGCCTGGAACGACAACTGTTGCTGGCCATCGAGGGGGTGGCGGAAGGCGTTGCGGACGCCGTCGAATGCACATTGGAGGCCTGCCGCCTGCGATTGGGGAAAAGGGAAACGGTCGGCGGCGGCGCCGGTGTGGTCAGCATGCTTGAAGTATTCGCCCACCTCGGTGTCGGTGAACCCCGCCTGCCGGAAGGCCGCATCGGAGCGTTCGCCGTGGGTGGCAATGTCCAGGCACTTGCTGGGCGGGTCGTGGAGGTAGGCGGCGAGTTTGCGTTTCCAGTCGGTCATATCGGTTGGCCCTTTCTATCCCAATCGGCTCAGCAATCAGTGATCACAGCCGGCGCTCCCAAATTGCCCCAACGCCCGTTTCCCGGCTGGCCGCCGGACGTCCATCGAGGTCGGCGATCATGCCCGTCGCGACGACCCGCTAACCACCGCTCCAGGCGGCGACGCGGGGTGAAGGCTTATGAGGGGATGGTTTGGTTTCGGCACTGGACGCAAATATAAAACCGACAACCCGTGCGCTACACGCCGGTTGGCAAATGCTCACCCTTTTTTGCCTGCCGCCCAAAGGAGGACAGGGACGCGGGTGCGAAGCTCCCCACCGTGCAGTTCCCACCGGCGAGGGTGATTCAAAACGGGAAAGAGGCCCGGGATTCCGTCGGGAATCTCGGGAGCACGAAACGATTCAGGGGGCGTCGTCCGGCGGAATGCGCTCGTTCAAGCACCAGTGGACAGCGTTCAGGAGCAGGCGACGAAAGGCCGGATTGGCGAAGTCGTCCGGGCCACCCAGCGAGGTGTAGAAGATACGCGCTTCGCGAGGACCGTAGCGATGGGTCCAGGCAATCGGCTCCTCCGACTGGCCGTCAATGGCGCCCAGCAAAAGGCAGCGGGCCGTCGGCCGGAGGGGACCGCACCGGTACAGTGACGAGTGGCTGGTGAAGCCCTTGAGATTGACGCTAGCCAGGATCGGGTCTCCCTCGGCCCCGGGCGCGACCCGGATCCTGGTGAGCGGCCCCGCACCGTGGTGGCCGCGGTAATTCCCGCCGAGCACTTCCGGGTCGAAGTCCGTCCATGGCACCAAGGACTGATCGCTTTTGAGCTGATTGAGGGCGTGGCCGCGCACGGCGAAGGCATGGCTGGCGGTGCGGATGCCGAGCAGCGGCTTGCCGCCGGCGAGGTGGTTGCGGAGGGCCGCCATCAGCTCACTGGGCAGGGCGCGACGGCGGGTGCTGACGACGAGCAAATCCGCCCGGGTAACGGCCGCGGCATTTGTGAAGCGAAAGTCATCGGTCGCCGTCGAAGCGGCCACCACCTCGCAAGGGAAACCGCGCCAGACCAATTCCCGGCGGGCGAACGCGGGCAACGTTTCCCATGTGCGATACTCGTTCTCGCCGATGAGCAGCACGACGCGCGGGCGGCGATCCTGTGCGAACCGGAACGGCTCGCCGCCGAGGAAGTCCGCACTCGTGATGGACGGGCACCAGTACTTCTCGATGTGTTCTACGACGAGGTCGGTGCCGACGAAATGGCGGACGTACGGCCGCCGGCGCGAGTTGTACATCGTGTCGGTGAGGTCGCGCAGGAGGAAGACGCGTTTGCCCAAGGCGACCAAGGAGCGGATCGCGAACGGGCGACCGAGGACACACATGTTGGCGTGAACGCCGAGTACGATCACCGTGTCCACGCCGCGCGCCGTCAGCACATTGTAAATCTCGTCGCCGCGATCGCTGATCACATCTTCGGGCAGAATGTCCAGTGTCGCGATCTGCCGTTGCCAGGGGTTGCCCTGCGGGCAGGGCGGATCGTCGTCGCAACCGCCGTCGGAGTCGTCTATCGGCAAGGGCGGTTCGCGGTCGGGATTGATTGGCTTCCACTGGCGGACATCGGCCGGGGCCGGGGCCGGCGGGGCCTCCCGCGCCCGAAGCCGCTGAGGATAGTCCGCGTGGAACTTCATGGTGTCGCTGGGGGCGTGGATGATGAGCATGCCCTGTCGCCGGGCGGCATGCAGGACCTCGTTCATGCGGGGGGCGAGTTCCGCGACTCGCGCGGTGGCACCGGCGCACCAGTGCCGGTCCCACATGTCGCAGACGATCATGGCCGTCCGCGGTCCACTGACCTCGACGGTATTTTCGACGACCCGCCACTGGTCCGCGTCCGGAGCCACGCGCTCGCGCTGGCGGGAATGAAGCACCAGCGCGTCCGCAGCGGAAGAAACCGCGAGGAACAGGCCGGCGATGATCAACCGGCTGACGAGGAGCGGGCGCCGTGGCCATGAACATCGCCTCACAAGCCCGCTCCGCAGGTTGACCGGGCCTTGGGTTCGCGAAACCGGGGCGGAGGCACCGGTATTTTGGCGAGCGACCGGCCCGGATGGGGATCCGGTACTGGATGGGCGGGTCGAATGTGCGGGCGTCCTGCGAAACATGGGTGTTGACTGCCGGCAGCCTTCCTCAGCCGCCGGCGGATTGCAACTGCTGCCCGGCGGAGCTCCGCGCGATCCGTCCCGGCCGCCGGGCGTTTGCGTCAATTCCCGATCAGCAGTTTGGGCAGGTTGGTCAGCCCGGGAATCTGCGTCCACTGCGAGCGGAAGGCGCCCTTGACGCGGTAACGGTTGCTGCGGCTGTCCCAGATGAACTCCTCGGCGCCGCTCACCCGGCCCTCGGGCAAGAGGGCCACAGGATTGCCCGTGAGCCGTGCGAGGCCGTCGTCGTCGCTGTACACGGCTGTCTCGCCGGTCACGCTGCGATGGCCGGCGACGAAGACTACGTTGCCCGAAGCCCGGGCGGAGCGGAGGTGATTCGTGGGGCCGAACCACGCTGCCGCCTGCTGGGCGAGGAGTTCTTTGCGGACGACGTTCGTCCCGCCGGTGCGCTCCTCCTGCAGGGCGGTCACGTCGCCTTCGGCCAACACGCTCTCGATGGTCTCCTGCGGTGTGAAGGTCACGGCGAAGGTTTCCCCCCGCAGGCGCCGGCGGATTTCTCTACCGTCCTCCCGCAGTAGCGGAAACTGTTCCGCGACGACGGCGCCCGTCGCACGGATGGCCTGAACGCGGTTGGAATAGGTGATGCCGAGGGACCGGCAGGTCAACTCCCCCAGTTGGTCATCGCGGCTCAGGAAGACCGCGCGCACCTGCTCGCCGAATCGGAGCGTCGTGTCCTGATAGGTGGCAAAGTCGCTGCGAATCTCGATGACCTCGTTCGTGAGGGTGGCCGGGGCGGCGTTGGTATCGCCGAAGAAGCGCTCGCGCAGGCGGGCCACGGGCAACCGGACCACGGCGTTCGTCAGCGCCGAAGCCATTTGCCGGAGCGCGTTGAACGACAACCACTCGGCACGCACCTCGGTGCCGGCGCTGGACCAGACGGGATTGCCGGTCAGGTCGAGCCTCCCCGGAGCCTGGTACTCCGCGCGGCCTGCCGTCGCGCCACCCGGCACGGCGGGATCGCGAATCACGACATTGGTGGTGGCGACGATGCGGCGGGCCGGGCCGTTGGTCGGCGGCAGTTCAATCTCCAGCGTGCCTGCGAGCACTTCGATCAGGCGGTTGGTGGTCTCGTTGGCGCTCTTCGCCGGCGGGGCGAATCCCAGGCCCATGAGTCCGGTCACATCGCCGCCCGTGCGGGGCAGCGTCAGCCGCGCCTGGCCCAGAGCGAGGATCCGACGCGCGGTCTGGTAGAGGGTGATGCGATCGGCACTGCCGGACCGCCCGCCATCGGACCACTGGGGATCGCCCGTGAGTTCGATGACTTCCCCTTCGGGCGTGTGGTGGTAAGTAGCCTCACTGCACGTGGCCCGACCGCCGTCGGCATGGTTCACCAACTCGACGCTTCCCCGGGCTACCAACCGCTGGACGCCGCCCGTCAGCGCGCCGTACACGGTGAACTCGGCGCAGTGGAGGTGAAGGGCGGGGTCTTCAACCTGTACGGACCTGGAGTAGGCGACCTCGTTCGCGTGGTAGAACAGTTCGAGCCGGCCTGCCCGGATGAACAGCGGCACGGGCGCGTTGGTGCCCACCGGCGGACGCAGCAGGCGGGTGGTGACGTCGTTCGAGATCACCAGGTGGTTGTTCGTGCGCCACCAGGTGAAGCCCTGGCCTTCGATCTGGAGCTGCTCGTCGGCCGTCACGATTTTCAACGGGTCGGGCGAAGTCACCGTCTGCTCGCCGGCGTCATAGACGCAGTTGGTGCCGATGACGCTGAGGTTGGTGAGGCCGCGCTCGCCGAAATAGTCGAGCCGGGCGACGTTGAGCGGCACGCGATTGCCCACGCCCTGCGCACCCTGGCCGGAGAGCAGGGCCACCCGCCGGCTCTGTTCGTCCAGGATGAGCACCTCGAACGCGCCGCGCACGCGCACGCCGCGGGTGTTTTGCGCCAGCGCCGCCAGCGCCAGCAACCCGCCCAGCAAGAGCCAGCCAATGGGTTTCACTTGGAGTAGTCCTTCACCAGCACCTCCCAGCGGCCCTGCGCCTTGAGAATGAGATCCACCACCTCGCGGATCGCCCCGCGCCCGCCGGAGTTGCGCGTCACGTAGTGGGCGAGTGCCTGACACTCGGCGATGGCGTTGGCCACGGCCACGGCCAGCCCCGCCCGCTTGAGCGCACCCAAGTCCAGCACATCGTCCCCCACGTAGCACAGGCGATCCCAGCCCACGCCCGCCTGACCAAGGATCTTTTCGATCTCCGGCACTTTTTCGTGGCTGCCCTGGCTGAGAAAATCGATCCGCAGATCCTTCGCGCGTTGGGTGGTGGCGGGGGAGGCCCGGCCCGACACCCACCCCACCTTGATGCCCTCGCGCTGGAGGAAGCGCAGCCCCAGGCCGTCCAGAATGTTGAACTGCTTCGCCTCGGTTTCGCCCGCCATGAACACGGTGCCGTCCGTCAGCACGCCGTCCACGTCACAGAGGAACAGACGAACCCGCCTCAGGCGGGCCTCCAGATCGGGGGGTGTCGCCGGGGCGGGCCGCCGGCCGAAGGAGGTGAGAATTTCGGCACCCTTCTTCATGCGAGAGCTGCGCGCACGCGGAGCAGGGTTTCGAGCAGGCGGGGCATCTGCCGCAGCGGAATCATGTTTGGCCCGTCGCTGAGAGCACGGTCGGGGTCTGGGTGGGTTTCACAGAAGATGCCATCCACCCCGGCGGCGACGGCGCAGCGCGCCAGCAGGGGGGCAAATTCGCGCTGGCCGCCGGAGCGGTCGCCGCCCGCGCCGGGCAGTTGGACCGAGTGTGTGGCATCGAACACGACCGGGAACCCGAGGGCCTGCATCGTGGGGATCGCCCGCATGTCGGCGACGAGATTGTGGTAACCGAACGTCGAGCCGCGTTCGGTGAGGAGCAGGTGACGATTGCCGGCGGCCACCGCCTTGGCCGCCACGTTGCCCATGTCTTCCGGCGCGAGGAACTGGGCTTTCTTGAGATTCACGATGCGGCCGGTGCGCGCCGCGGCCACCACCAGGTCCGTCTGCCGACAGAGGAAGGCGGGGATTTGCAGGATGTCCACGACATCCGCGGCCGCCGCGGCTTGCGCCTCGGTGTGAACATCCGTCAAGACCGGCACGCCAACGCGGCCCCTGACCTTGGCCAGCACGCGCAAACCCGCCTCGAGGCCGGGACCGCGGAAGGACCTGGCGGACGAGCGATTCGCCTTGTCGAAGCTGGCCTTGAAGACAAACGGCAGGTCCAGGCGTTCGCAGGTGCGCCGCAGGGATTCCGCCACCCGCAGGCAGAGGGTCTCGCTTTCAATCACGCACGGCCCCGCCAGCAGGAACAGGCGGCGACGGTCGGAAAGCAGCTTCCAAAGGCCCTGAGCGGCACGCGGCACGGCGAGGTTCTAAACGAAGGCAGGGCGGCTGTAAACGCGGGGGAATTCGCCGCGACATCGGGCGCAACCTACTCCTTGAGACTGTCGAACCACACCTTGGCCGCCAGCATGGCGGGCAGCACGCAGTCGCCGTGATCGGCGCCCGGTCGGGGATCCCAGAGGGTGGCGTCGGCGCCGCGCGACACAAACGCCGCGTGGGCGACGGCTGAGTTCTGCGGCGGGACGTCGCGATCGCCGCTGCAGTGGTAGAGCCGCACCGGAGCCTTGGGCGTCCAGTGAACGAGGTCGTTGTCCCTTAGCGCGCGGCGGAGCGGATGGTCCGGCTCGGCACGGAACGCGGCGAGGTATTCCGGTTTGATGATGTCCGTGGGCGGCGCCGGGGCCTGGGGGAGAACGGCGTTGATCTCGCCGCCGCCGTGCTGACCGTCCAGCAGGGGCGGCAGCGTGACGTTGTACGGGGCGCGGAGCAATTCGGCGAAGCTCGGGGCCAGTCGGTACACGTCCTGATAGGCCGCCAACAGGTACGCGAGGTAATACGGGTTGGGCTGCGGCCGGCCGGAGAGCATTTCGTCCGCCGTCGTGCCGGAGAGGTCATACGCGCCGGCCATGGGCGCCGCGGCGGTCACGGGGAATTCGTCCGCGTGGAACTCCTCCAGTTCGCGTTGCAGGGCGGCGGCCGCGTGGCCCCCCTGCGAATAGCCGGTGATGAAAAGCTGACCGTTCAGTGCGATTCCCTGGGCGGCGCAGTAAGCGCGGGCCGCCCGCAGCAGATCCACGCCCGCCGTCGCCTCGGTGACCGCGTGATGGTATGGATGGAATCCCGGGGAATCACCCAGCCCGAGGTAGTCGGGCAGCACCGCAGCATAGCCCGTGCTGGCGTAGGCGGCGCCGATATACCGTTCTTGTGAGGCTTGCGCCGATGGGGCATCCGCTTTTCGGGTGAGGGTGCCGTGTTGATAGACCACCAGCGGGAGCGGCCGGGTGGCCCCGACCGGCAGGAGCAACAGCCCCGAGGCGAGCGTCCGGCCACCCCAAGGTCCCACGGTCTCGTATTGAATCCGGCGCACAGCGACATCGAACTGCGGGGTGAGCGGCACGCCGGCGAAGAGGAAGATGAACGACAACTCGGCCTTCGTCAGCGTTGGCAGGGTCGTAGTGACCAACGCCTTGCCCCGCTCCGCGCGAGGCACAGCCAGCACGCGGTAAAAGTTCGCCGGTAAAGCGGCCGAGCCCGCCTCCCAGGATGTGCCCACGATCGGCCACGGTCGCGTCGAGCGGGGCGCGATCCAGATGTTTCCGATCGTCGGCAGGGCCTGCACCGTGTAGGCCCGATCGGCTCCAGCGTCGGGCCAGCGCAAGGTGAGGGCGCCATTCTCCCGGGCGAGATCCACGCGCCAGTCCGCTTCAGCGGCCAAGAGCGAGGGAAGACTGGCGATCAGCGAACTGGCGGCCGCGAAAATCCACGGCGGCAGAGACTTCAAGCGCATGGGGGCAAGTATGCCGGAGGATCGCGGGGGCGCAACGCCGGCCGGTACTTGTCCCACCCCCATCGGTAAGCTGCACCCGGATTTGAGTTTGAAGGCCGGGCGTCGGGTGTAAGCTGACTCTCCCGGTTAAGCCGGGTTCGCGCCATGAACGGCAAGGTCATCGAGTTGCGTCGCCTGCTCGCGGAACGATTTCCGTCACCGCGGCTGGTGGACCGTACTTCGGAAGGGCCGCGCGAGCCGACCGGGGTGCCGGCGCTCGATGAGGCCCTGGGCGGCGGTCTGCCACGGGGCGAGTTCACCGAGGTGGTGGCTGCCGGCACCGGTACTGGCAGCGCCCAGATCTTGCACGCCTGGCTGCGTTGCGCGGCCGCGGTCGGCCGTTTCCTGGCGCTGGTGGATGGCGCGGACAGCTTCGACGTCGCGGCGCAAAACCCCGCCGTGCTCGCCCGGTTGCTCTGGGTGCGCTGCCGTCGGGCCGGGGAGGCGTTGCAGGCAACGGACCTGATTTTGCGCGATCGCAACTTTCCGTTGGTGGCGCTGGACCTGAAGTTGAACCCGCCGGCCGAACTGCGGCGAATCCCGTCATCCGTGTGGCACCGCTTCAAGCGGCTGCTGGAGCACTCGGCCGCCACGGTGATGGTGGTATCGCCCGTGCCCTTGGTGAGCGGCGCAGCGTGCCGGATTGAACTTGCTCCGTCGCTGACGCCGGCCTCGCTGGCCCACCCCGCGCCGCTGGCCGACTTGCGCTTCACCGTCCAGCACCGGCCCGTGCGCCAGACGGTCGCCGAACTGGCCCGGGCCGGCTGAGGAAGGGCGAAGGCCAGCTTCAGGACGCCCGGCCGCCCGTGGCGACTTCGTCGTGAACGACCGGCCTACTCCGAGTCCGCCGCGTCCACTCGGTTGACGGTGCCCCGGCGGCCGGTGTCGGTGACGATGCCGCGCTTGGAGGTGGCGAGGAAGTCGAGCAACACCGCCGCGGCGGTGCTCGGAAACTCGGGGCGGGCGCGGGCAATGGCCTTTTTGAGCGGCAACCCACTGCGGAACAGCAGGTGATACAGCCGCTTGAGTTCGAGCCGTTGTTCGTTCGTGAAGCCCGCGCGACGAAGCCCGACGACGTTCAGGCCGCACATCCCGTTGTCGCCGCGCGCGATGGTGTAGGGCGGCAGATCCTTGCTGATGGCCGAGCCCCCCTGCATCAGCGCCAGCGTACCCACGCGGCAAAACTGATGGACCAGGCAGTTGCCGGAAATGAACGCCCGGTCTTCGACGATCGCATGTCCCGCCACGGCGACGCCGTTGGCAATGATGGCGTGATTGCCCACGCGCGCGTTGTGTCCCACGTGGCTGTGCGCCATGAAAAAACAGTGCGAGCCAATCACCGTATCCTCCCCGACCTGATTCGAGCGGTGAATGGTCACCTGCTCCCGGAAAATGTTGTGGTCGCCGATCCGAAGGCGCGTGGGGGCGCCCCCATATTTGAGGTCTTGCGGCGCGTCGCCGAGTACGCAGCCGGCGTGAAGGCGGTTTCCCGCGCCGAGGGTCGTGTGCCCCGTCAGGTGAACGTACGGTCCGAGCCGGCAGTTCGGGCCGACGATCACGTGGGCGTCAATGACGCAGAACGGGCCCACCTCGGCGCTGGGATCGAGTTGCGCGGTGGGATGGATGATGGCCGTCGGATGAATCATGCCGCCGCAGGGGATATCACGCGGCAGGCTGCCTGAGAACCCAGAACACCGGCCCGGGCCGTTGCCCGACGCTAGGCCAGACGCGGATCCACTTCGTCGGGCTGCCAGAGCCAGCGTCCCTCCATGCCGCCGGCAATGACCAGGGTCTGCCCGGTGATGTGCCCGGCGCAACGGTCCGACGCCAGAAAAGCCACCGCGCCGGCGATGTCTTCGGGCCGACCCACCTTGGGCAGGGCCATGGTGGCGGTGACGCGCTGCACGGTGGCGGGCTGACGGAGCTTGGCCGCGGTGCGGGGCACAAGGGTCCAGCCTGGGCAGACGCAGTTCACCCGCCCGCCGCAGTAGTCGGCGGTGTGCGGCGCGAGGCGGGCAAACTCGTTCTTCAAAGTGCGGGTCAAGCCGAAAGCTAGCGCTGCCTTGGCCGCGGCGTAGTCCGCGTGGCGAGCTTCACCGAAGATTGCCGCCGTCGAGCCGATGATCACTGCGTTGCCGCGCTGCTGGCGGGCCACGATCCCCGCGAATTCACGCAGGCAGAGGAAGGCGGAGGTGAGCACGGCGTTCAGCGTGGCGTTCCATTGGCGCAGCGACATTTCCGGAAAGGGCACATTGGCATCCTCCCACGCGGCCGCATTGGCCACCAGCACATCCAGACGGCCGCAACGCCGGACTGCTTCGGCGAACAGGCGTTTGACTGCGGGCTCCCGCCGCAGGTCAGCCGGCAGGCATAGCGCGGAGTCGCCCAGTTCCCGGCACAGGGTCTGTGCCCGCGCGCGACCGGTGCGGTAATGAATGATCACCCGCGCGCCCTCGGCGGCGAAGGCTTGGGCGATCGCGGAGCCAATTCCGCCCGAGGCGCCCGTGACGAGCACGACCTGGTCACGCAACCCGAGATCCATCGGCGCGGCGCAGTGTGAGGCAGCGCGGTTCAGGCGCCGATGTGCCGTTTGATCGCCTCCACGATGCGGACGCTCCACAGGTCGAGCACGTCGGGGTCGGGACCTTCGATGAGCAGGCGCGCCTTGGGTTCGGTGCCGGAGTAGCGCAGGAACACGCGACCGCCGCAGGCATTCACGGCGGCCTCCGCCTGCGCGACAAGCGCCAGCACGCCGTCCAGTTCGGCGAACGGTGTTTTTTCGCGAACCTTGAAGCTGACGACCTTTTGGGGGAACCGACGCCAGCAGAGGGCGAGTTGGGAGAGGAGAGCATTGCGGGCCTTCATAATGCGCAGCACCTGGAGGGCTGCCACCAGCCCGTCGCCGGTGGTCGCATAATCGCGGAAGATGATGTGGCCGCTCTGCTCGCCGCCGACGCGGTAGCCGTTCTTGAGCATCTCTTCGATGACGTGCTTGTCGCCCACCTGGGTCCGCACCACCCGTCCGCCGGCCTCCTGGATGGCCGCGTCCAGTCCCGCGTTGCTCATCACCGTGGCGACGATGGTCCGCTCCGCGAGCGTGTTCTGCTCGAGCATCTCCAGACCAGTAATGGCAAGGATGTCATCGCCGTCCACGAGCGTCCCGTGCTCGTCGCAAAGCTGCACGCGGTCGGCGTCGCCGTCGTGGGCGATGCCCAACTGGGCGCGGTGCTCGAGGACCCGCCGGCACAGATGCTCGGGATACATGGAGCCGCAATCCTGGTTGATGTTGGTGCCATCGGGTGTGTTGCCATACACGATCACCTCCGCGCCCAGTTCCCGGAGGACGGACGGCGTGGTCTTGTACGCGGCGCCGTTCGCGCAATCCACCACGATCCGGACGCCATCGAGGGTCATGCCCTTCGGAAAGGACGCCTTGGCATATTCGATGTAGCGGCCCACGGCGTCATCCACGCGGATGGCTTTACCGACCTCGCTGGCGACCGGCCGGACATTTTCAATCGCGCCGCTGAACACCAGATCTTCGATCTCCGCCTCGATGCGGTCTTCGAGTTTGTAGCCGTCGGCCTGGAAGAACTTGATGCCGTTGTCGTCGTAAGGATTGTGGGAGGCGGTGATGACGATGCCGGCGTCGGCGCGCAGGCTGCGGGTCACATAGGCAACGCCTGGCGTGGGCAGCGGGCCGATGAAGAGCACGTCCACCCCCATGGAGAGGACGCCCGAGGATAGGGCGTTCTCGATCATGTAGCCCGACAGGCGGGTGTCCTTGCCGATGACGATTTTGTGCCGGCCGTGGCCGCGGGCGTGACTTTCGAGGGTTTTGAAGACGTGCGCCGCCGCGCGGCCGAGTTTGAGCGCGGTTTCCGCGGTGACCGGTTCAATGTTGGCCGTGCCGCGGACGCCGTCGGTTCCGAAAATGCGTTTGGTTTTGGTCATGGAGAGTTTTGAGAAGGGGGTTGGCCCGGGAGAGGAGAGGCGACTTCCACGTAGGCGTCGGCCGGAACGATCCGGGCGACGCTGAAACCGGGCGGCGCATTGACCTCGATCTTCTGGCGGAGGCCTTCGGTATCCCGCACGCCGGTCAGGTCCACGTAGGCCCGGACCTCGCTGGGTTGGAGTGCCTCGAGCAGGTTTGCCGGCCCGCGCAGGACGATCTCGATCTTCTCTGGTGTGACCTGGTAGGAGCGCCCGCCGGCTGCCGTGGTCAGGACCGTGACCGGAACGGAACTGAATCGGCGCAGACTGCCGGGACGAAGCCGGTCCATCAGGTCCGAGGAATACGTGGCCCAGATGAGGGTGGCCAGGATGAGCGACAGCAGCTTCCAGCCGAGGTTGTTGAGGAGCAGGTCCCGCCAGCGCATATCAGTCGGGTTTGACGGCCACGGGGGTGGGCGCCAGCCGGCGGCGGGCGAACGGGTGCCGCAACCGCTCGAAGACCGTCCGCGACCGTGGCGCGGTCACCAGCACTTCGGTGAGGAAGGCGCGCAGTTCTTCCAGCGTCACGCCGCGGGTCAATTGGCCCTTGTAGGCGTAAGAGATGGCCCCTGTTTCCTCGGACACCACGACCACGGCCGCGTCGGTTTCCTCCGTCAGGCCGATGGCGGCGCGGTGGCGGGTGCCCAGGGATTTGCTCAGATCCTGGCGCTGAGTGAGCGGAAAGATGCAGGCCGCCTGGAGAATCCGGTCGCCGCGCAGGATGACCCCGCCGTCGTGAATGGCGTTGTTTGGGAAGAAGATCGCCTCGAGCATCTCGGGGGTGGCCTCGCAATCCACCGGGATGCCGGATTCCACGACCTCGCGGAGCTGGATGCTTTTCTCGATGGCCACGAGCATCCCGATCTTCACGTCCGACAGGCGTTCCACGGTCTGAACGATGACCTCCACGATCTCGCGCTGCTCGTGAACGCTGGCCATGAACGGCAGGTTGCCCAGTCCACCCAGCATGCGGCGCAGTTCGGGCTGGAAAAGGACGATCACCGCCACCGCCAGCACCCCGAAGAAGTTCCGGAGCAGGGCCTGCAGGACCTCCAGTTCGAGCACGGTGGTAATGAGCGTCAAGGCAAGCAAGACCAGGAGGAAACCGGTGACCACCGGCGCGCCGCGGGTCCCGCGGACATACTTCAAGGCATAGTAGATGCCCACCGCGAGGATCGCGATTTCGAGCACCGGTCGCCAGCCTTGTTGTATCCAGTTCATCCGGATTTCCGCCGCGCGTCGAGCGCCTCGATCACCCGGACCGTCTGCCGGGTGGCCGCCACGTCATGGGTGCGGATCAACTCCACTCCCGCCTGGGCGGCCCATGCCGCGCACGCCAGCGAACCGGGCAGGCGCGCCTCGATTTCCACGCCGAGCAGCGCTCCGAGAAACGACTTGCGGGATGCGCCAAGCAACATGGGTCGCATGAAGTTCTTAAACGACGCCAGATTGGCGAGCAATTCCAAATTGTGCTCCAGCGTCTTGCCGAAGCCGATGCCGGGATCCAGGACGACCTGTTCGGGCCGGACGCCGGCGGCCGCCAGCCGGTCAAGGCGATCGCGGAAGAACGCCCGAACCTCTGCCACGACGTCGCCGTAACGGGGTTCGCGCTGCATCGTTTGGGGTGTTCCGAGCATGTGCATGCAGACATAGCCCGCGCCGGTCGCGGCCACGACCGGCCACAGCTCGTTGTCGTCGCGGTTGGCGGCGACGTCATTGACGATCGTCGCGCCGGTGGCCAGCGCGGCGCGGGCCACGGCGGCTTTCTGAGTGTCAATCGAAAGCGGCACTGCCACCTCGCGGGCAAGGCGTTCGATGACCGGCAGCACCCGCCGCATTTCCTCGGTCTCGGCGACCGGCGCCGCGCCCGGGCGCGTGGATTCGCCGCCGATGTCGAGAAGATCCGCGCCTTCCGCCACCAATGCTCGTCCGTGCCGGACGGCGGCATCGGTCGAGAAGTAGCGCCCGCCATCCGAGAAGGAATCAGGCGTGACGTTCACGATGCCCATCAACAGCACCGGGCGGGGAAAACGGAACTGATGCCGTCCGCAGTCCCAGATCATAAACGATCTCCCGCGAGGAACCGGCCGACGGTGGAGCAACGCGCCATGCCGCTTGATAGCCAACCCGCCCGACCGGGCGCAACCTCCCATCGTACGCGCGGGGCGGCGCCCGGCGCGGAGCGGAACGCTTCGCTAGGGCGCCTCGGGCGAGGTCCCCGAATGGCGGATGTCTTTCGCCTTGTAAAGGTAAAAGACCTCCTCGGCGATGTTCTTGGCGTGGTCCGCGATGCGCTCGAGGCTCTTGGAAATAACCATCAGGTTGAGCGCCCGGCCGATGGTGGCGGGAGATTCCAGCATGTAACTCACCAGCTCGCGGTGGAGTTGTTTGTTCAACGCGTCCACTTCCTTGTCGCGCGGAACCACCGTGCGCGCCATCTCTGGTTCTCGCTGCACAAACGAGTCGAGGGCGGACGCCAGCATCGCCAGCGCCATTTCGGCCATGCGCGGGAGGTCTACGTAGGGCTTGAGCTGGGGCTCCTGGCTCAGCTCGATGCTGCGGCGCGCAATCTTGGTGGCCTCGTCGCCGATGCGCTCAAGGTTTTGGGAAATCTTCATCGCCACCGTGATCAGGCGCAGATGCGTGGCCAGCGGTGCTTTCGACAGGAGGTTGATGCAGATTTCGTCAATCTCCACCTCGAGTTGATCGAGGGCATCGTCGTCGCCCATCACCTTTCGCGCCACCTCGTCATCGCGGTCCACGAGCCCGCGCATCGCGTCGGAGACGGCCCGTTGGGCGCGGCCGGCCATGGTCAAAAGCGACTGGCTCAGGTTCTCCAGTTCTTGCTCAAAGGCATGAGTCATGATGCGGACGACGGTCGCGGCGGGAGTTTAATTCGAGGGCGGGGGTGGCAGTCGTGGGGAAGTCGTCAACCAAATCGGCCGGTCACGTAATCTTCGGTCTGCCGGCGGCTCGGATTGGTGAAAAGCTGGCTCGTGGTGTTGAACTCAATCAGTTCTCCCTGATTGAGGAAGGCGGTGTAATCCGAGATGCGCGCAGCCTGCTGCATGTTGTGGGTGACCATGACGAGGGTGAATTCCTGCTTCAATGCCAGGATGAGGTCTTCGATCTTCGAGGTGGCTACTGGATCGAGCGCCGAGGCCGGCTCATCCATCAGGAGGATTTCGGGCCGCGTGGCAATGGCCCGGGCGATGCACAGCCGTTGTTGCTGGCCGCCCGAAAGCCCCAGAGCGCTGGCGTGCAGGCGATCCTTCACCTCGTCCCAGAGCGCCGCGCTCCGCAAGCTGCGTTCGACGATCTCATCCACAATCCCCCGTGCCCGCATGCCACGCAGTCGCAAACCGTAGGCGACGTTTTCGTAGATGGACTTCGGAAACGGATTGGCCTTTTGAAACACCATGCCCACCCGCTTGCGCAGCTCGATGACATCCACCCCCGGCCCGTAAATGTCACAGCCCCCAATCCTGACCGTCCCCTCGATCCGGGCATTCTCCACGAGGTCGTTGAGGCGGTTCAGGCACCGCAGCAGCGTGGACTTTCCGCAGCCGGAGGGGCCGATGAAGGCGGTCACGAGCCGCTCGGGGATGTTCAGGGTGATGTTTTGCAGCGCCCGCATCTGACCGTAACACAGGCTGAGACGCTCTATCTCGATCAGCGGGTGGTTCGGTGCGTCCGCCTCGCCGGAAGGCGACCGGCGGGTGGCTGCAGAGGGATTGGAGAGGTCGGTGGTGGGCATGCCTCAGCGTTACGGAGTGCCTTGTGGGCCACGGCTGATGCGCGCCCGGATCATGATGGCCACCAGGTTGAGCGAGAGGGTGAGACCCAACAGCACCAAAACGGCCCCGTACAGGAGGGGCTTGGTCTGGTCAATGTCGGGTGACTGTGTGCATAGCACCCAGACATGGTACGCCAGATCCATGAACTTGTCATTCAGCGACCCCGGCAGGCCGCTCACGTAAAGGGCCGCCCCGGTGAACAATAGGGGCACCACCTCCCCCGCCGCACGGCCAACGGCCAGGATGCTGCCCGTGAGGATGCCGGACCGCGAGTGGGGGAGCACGATGCGCACGAGGGTCTGGAGCCGCGTCGCTCCCAGGGCCAGACTGGCCTCGCGCAATCCGGCCGGCACCGCCCTCAGGGCCTCCTCGGTCGCCGCGACCACTACTGGCAGGGTCATCACCGCCAAGGTCGCCGACGCCCACAGCAGGCCCTCGGCCGCCCAGTACGGCTGAATGGCGCCCGGCCGTAACCAGTCGTCCAGCCCCGCGCCGACGAAGCCGATGAAAAAACCCAGGCCGAACAGGCCGAAAACGATGGAAGGCACGCCAGCCAGGTGATTCACCGCACCGCGCACCCACCGCGTGAGCCGGCCGGAGGCGGGGGCGTACTCGTTCAGGTACACGGCCGTGATTACCCCCGCCGGGATGACCAGCAGAGTCATCAGAATGACGCGGGCGGCGGTGCCGAACAGCATGGGGAAGATGCCCGAGCGGCCCGCCGTGAAGAGCCCCTCTTCCGCACCGCTGCTGAGGAAGCCCCACGTCACCACCGACCAACCGTGAACCGTGACATGCCCGAGAATCAGGGCGAGCATCGCTACGATCAAGCCCGTCGCCAACGCCGTGAGCATGGGCCCGACTCGGGACATTCCCCCCGTTTGCCGCCGGCGCAGCCGGCCCCAACCAGCACGGTCCGAAGGTTCTGAGGTCCGCGTCATGACGAGGAAGCGAGTCGGCGTCGCAGGCGGTTCATCACGCCGTCCGCGACCAGGTTGGCGACAAAGGAAACCGCCAGCACCAACGTTCCCAGCAGGAAGAGCACTCGGTAGTGGTGGCCGCCGAAGACGACCTCGCCGAGCTCGGCAGCGATCGTGGCCGTGACCGTCCGCGAGGAGTCAAACAGGCTCCACGAGAGGATCGCCGCATTGCCGCTGGCCATCAGGACGATCATCGTTTCCCCTAGAGCGCGCCCGAAACCCAGGACCACCGCCGCGAAGACTCCGGGCCATGCGGCCGGGAGCGCCACGCCCCACGCCGCCTGCCAGCGGGAAGCCCCCACCGCCAGGGCGCCCTCCAGATATCCCCGCGGCACCGCCGAAAGCGCTTCCTCCGCCAGCGCAAAGATGACGGGAATGATCGCCACGCCCAGCGCAATGCCGGCTACAAACGCGTTGAGCCGGCTCTGAAACGCGAACACAGACTCCAGCGCCGCTGCCAGCACGAACAGGGCAAAAAACCCGAGCACCACCGACGGAATGCCGGCCAGCATTTCGATGGCCGGCTTGATCCACGCCCGCAAACGTCGCGACGCGAATTGCGATACATACAGTGCCGCCCCGAGCGCCAGAGGCAGCGCAAAGAGCACGGCGACGAGGGTCACCTTCAAGCTGCCGACGAGGAGGGGAACGACGTTGAATTTCTGGATTTGCGAAACCGGCTGCCAGATGAACTCGGGCCGACTGTACCCGGTCCACTGGTGCGGCCGGATGAGGTAACGCCACCCGACCGTGTTGACCTCGGAATCCTTGTCCGGGATGGCTTCTGCCCCGTTACGGTCCGCCTCAGCCCGCACCGCATAGATCTCTTTGAGCGCCGCCTTCTGCTCTTCGAGCGACCGCGCGGCAAACTTTCGTCGCGACAGCCCCAGCGCCGCGCGCAGTTCCGAGGGCGTCATGCGATCCACGTCTTCCGGCGGCAGGATGCGCTGCACCCGGGCGGCGGCGCTGTCAGCCTGGCCCAGAAGGATCGGCAGGGCTTCGCGGCCCACGAAGACGAAGATGAGCAGGATCATCACAATCGCGGTGAGCGAAACCGCGAAGATCCCCTTTTCCACCAGCCACTCGCCGGGACGTGCCACCCGGCCGCGAGCCAGGTCGTGCCAGGGCGGTTTTGCCGGAGGGGGCGATGGCGGCGTGGTCACGGAGTCAGCGTCGGACATTGGGAGTGATTCGCGAGCGGTCTTGCGAGCACGCGGAGCGGCAGCCGGCGGGAGGAGGAAGACGCCGCTTCACGGGTTGCTCCCCTCCGGCGGCAGCGGGCAGTAACCGACCTCCCGGACGACCTCCTGTCCCTGCGGCCCGGTAACCCAACGGAGGAAATCGCCTGCTTCCCCTGTCTCGACCGCCGGGTTGGCGTAGATGTACAGGTAGCGCCAGATCGGATAACGGCGATCCAGGATGGTTTCCTCGGTGGGCTCAATCGCCGGTTCGTCGGGCGTTGGCCGAATCCGCAGGTGCCGGGTGCCCGCACCGTAGGCGACGCCGCCGTAACCGATTCCGTGCGGCTCGCGGGCGACCACCTGAAGAATGGCGGCGGTGCCCGAAACCGACTGCGTGCGGACCGCGAAATCGCGTCCGCCCAGCACTCGCCGCTTGAAAAACTCATACGAACCCGAGCTGCTCTCCCGACCGAAGCGCACGATCGGGGCGTCCACTCCGCCGACTGCGGCCCAATTGTTCAACCGGCCACGGAAGATGCCTTCGAGCTGATCCAGGCTCAGTGCCTCGACCGGGTTGGCCTCGTTCACGTAGATCGCCAAGCCATCGAGTGCCACGCGGTGCTCGCGGGGCCGGCGCCCGAACGCGCGAATGCAGCCCTCGATCTCCGCCAACCGGATGGGACGCGACGCGAGGGCCAGGTCCATGGTCCCGTTTTGCAGCGCCGCAAAGCCCACGCCCGATCCGCCGCCAGTGATTTGGATGCGCGTGGTGGGACGGAGTTTCGCGTACTCGACCGCCCATCGCTGGGCCAGAATCACCATGGTGTCGGACCCTTTCAGGTTCAGCGTCCCCGCCCGTGCCAACGAGGGCACAGCCGTCAGGAGACCGACCAGGGCGCCGAGGGTGAGCAGCCGCCCCGGGGTCATGCCACGAACCGGCCGAAGCGCCGCCCGCAAAGCAGCGCCCACGGCGCTCACGCGACCGCGCCCGCGGGCAAAACCGGACCCGCCACCGGCGGGCAACCAGGCGGCGCGGGCTGACGATGGGCTCAACGTCTCGACCACGATCTTAAAGGATAACCCCGTCGTGACAGGGCGATTGCGGGAATGTTACGTAAATGTAACGGGACTTTCGAGCGGAATTCCTGACCATCTCGCGGATCTGAATCGCGTGAGCCACATGGTAAAACCAAGCCAGCCGGGCCAGCCACCGCAGTTGTCAGTCCCCGCCGGGTCTGCTTGAGTCGGGCGACGGCGAAGGCCATTCCGCCTTAGCCGACCGGATTTCAAAGGCATGTCAGCAACATCCAGCACCCCCAATGGCGCCGCCGGGCCGGCAGCCGGAACGCCGCATCACGAAGCGTCTTTCCTCCGTGACCGGCAGCGAATCGTGCATCACCTGGGGGAGATGGCGCGCCTGGTGGATCGCTCGCTGCGGGATGCGATGCGAGCCTTGCGCGAACGCGATCGCCAGCTTGCCTACGCGGTCATCATCCGGGACCAGGCAGTGGACGCGCTGGAACGGGCGACCGCGAAGCTGTGTCTCGATTTCCTCGTCCGGCAGCAGCCTGCCGGTGCGCCGCTGCGGTTCGCGTACACCGCGATCAAGGTCAACACCGGGCTGGAGCGCGTGGGCGATTACATCGAGGCAATCGCGCACCAGGCGGCCAAGCTGAATTACCGTGAGCTGGATTTGCCGCTGAATCGCTTTCAGGAAATCGCCGACATCGTTCTACCCATGCTCGGCGACGCCGTGCGGGCATTCCTCCAGGAGGATGCCGCACTGGCCCGGTCGGTCATGCCGGTGGAAGACGCTGTGGACCAGCTTAAGAGCCGGCTCCGCGAAGACCTGATGCAAATGTACAAGGAGAACCGGTTGCCGTTCGCGGCGCTCGATCCCTGCCTCACGATCACCCGCCGGCTCGAGCGGGTGTCCGATCAGGCCCGGAACATTTGCGTGGAAACACTCTTCCTGTGCACCGGCGAGCTCGCCCAGCACCCGGATGCCGGAACGTTCCGACTGCTTTTCCTCGACCAACACAACGCCGGGACAAGTCTCATCGCCGAGTGCCTCGCGGAGCGCCTGGGCGGGCCCCGCTTTCAGTTCAGCAGCGCGGGGCTGGATCCGCGCCCGAGCCCGCCAGCGGTGGTGGAGTTCATGCGCGAAAAGGGCTTCGATGTGACACGGCGTCCGGCGCGCTCCTTGAATGAGGTCCCGGAGCTCGACCGCTACCATGTTGTGGCGGTCCTGCACCCCGAGGCAAAGAAGCTGTTCCCCCGCCAGGCGCACAAGATCGTCTTTTTGGACTGGCCGGTGGAAGATCCTGCCACGGTCGCCGGGGCACCGGAGGCGGTGCGCGCGGCCTGCGAGCGAGCCTTCCAGACGTTGGAAGGCCTTCTGAGCGGGCTGCTGAAAGACATTCTCGGGGAGACACCCGCTTGAGCCTGTCCATGCCCCGGCGTTCCCTGTCAGGTCACCTGCGCGCCACCCTGTGGCTGAGTGGCTGTCTTGTCCTGATGTTGGGGGCGGGTGGGGGCT
>CALJWR010000360.1 GCA_937976685.1 uncultured Verrucomicrobiae bacterium | reverse complement strand
ACGCGCGACAGCGGAATGTGGGCGGAGACGCTGGCGATGTTGATGATGCTGCCCCTGCCGCGCGCCACCATGCCCGGCCCGAACACCTGACAGGGCAACAGCGCGCCGGCCGCGAGGTTCAGGTCGAAGTTGCGCCGCCAGTTCTCAAAGGGAATCGCCTCAAATGGATTGTCGGGCGTCACGGTGGTCTTGGGATCGTTGCCGCCGGCGGCGTTGAGCAGGATGGTGGGAGCGCCGAGGGCCGCGACGATGGCATCGTGCGCCCGCTGAAGGCTCTCTTTTTCCATCGCATTTGCCTGAAACGCCTTCGCCTTGCCCCCTTGGGCCGTGATGCTGTGGGCGCGCGCTTCGGCGGCTTCCAATCGAACGTCCACCACCGCGACTGTGGCTCCGGCCTGAGCGAAGCCCTCGGCAATCGCGCCCGCCAGTGCCCCGCCCGCGCCGATGCACACCGCCACTTCCCCCGTGAGGTCGAACAGATTCATCCGCGGCAATGTGTGACCCCGACCGTCGGAGGTGAAGAGAAAATCTGCGCCGGCTCGTGACAGATGCCCTCCGCCCGCCCGGCACCGTTCGCCCCGTGGTGAGCTTCAGCCAAGAAGCGCCAGTGCCGCCTCGACCAGCTTGTCGGCGGTCAGACCAAACTTCTCGTACAGGTGCTCCGCCAGGTAGGCGCTCTGGCCGAATTCGCCCGGGATGCCCAGGCTTTTCATGCGATGCGGGATGCCAGCGGTGGCCAGAGCATGCGCCACCTGCGCCCCCAGGCCGCAGGTCACTTGATGATCCTCGATTGTGACCACCCGCCCCTGGCACGCCCGCACGGCGGCACCCAGCGTTTCCACATCCACGCGGTTGATGAAGGGGTTATTGATGACCGCAGCCTGAATGCCTCGCTCCGCCAGTTTCGCACCCGCCTCAATGGCTTTGTTCAGGAGCACCCCGCAACCGATCAGGGCAATGTCGCCCCCCTGCCGCAAGACTTGCGCTTTACCCCACGGATACGTCGCGCTTTCGGCCCAGCGCACGGGGTAATTCTCGCGTCCGACGAAGAACACGTAGCTTTCACCGTCGCGGCCCGCCGCGCGCTCGGCGGCGAGACGCCGGATCGCCTCGTACATGAGTGCCTCGGCCTCGTCCGCACACGACGGCATGATGACGACGGTGTGCGGGATGGCGCTGACCGCGGCCAGGTAAGTGGTGGCCTGGTGGCTCGCACCGTCGGCCGCGTCCTGCAGGCCGATGTGGGAGAACATCGCGATCACCGGTGCCTGGGAAAGCGCGGCCATCGTCAACGGGAGGTTGCCCTTCGTGACGCCGAACTGACCAAACGTGTCCACGACCGGGATGAGGCCGGCCTTGGACAACCCCGCGCCCACGCTGACCATATTGGCCTCCGCGATCCCGACATCCAGCCACCGGTCGGGAAAGCTCTTCTGGAACAGGCTGATGCCGGTCGAGCCCGGCACGTCGGACGACACGGAGAACACTGGCAGTCCCTCCTGCGCGGCGCGTACCACCGCCCGGGCCAGGCCCGATTGCACCTTGTCCTTCTTGACCCCGGACGCCGGCGGAGTGGCCGCGGCCGCGGCTTTGGCCTTCTTCGCCGCTTCCTTCGCTTCCCACTCCGTGCGCAGGGTGATGGCCCAGTCGAGGAACTCGGCCGGCGGCGTATCCCCCGCGTAAATCTCCTTCACCCAGTCCACGATTTTTTCCGCGTTGGCCAGCGGGAAGCCGTGGCCGCCGGCGGCATTCTCCATGGTCGCCTTGATGCCGTAGCCCTTGATCGTCTTGACCCAGAGGCACACGGGCCGGGCGGGATCCGCCTTGGCGCGGGCGACACCGTCTTCGACCGCGGCGAACACGGCGGCCAGATCGTGACCGTTGGTCACTTTGATCACCGTCCAGCCCAGGTCATCCATCGCTTCGAACGTGGGCTGCATGGAGAAGGCGTCCTGAGTGATGCGGCCGGACAACTTGGTGTCGTTGTCCGAGATCACGAGCACGAAGGGATTCACCTTGCCCTTGGCCGCGAGCCCGGGGATGGCGGCGAACGCCTCCTTGGCCTCGCCCTCCATCGCCGCGCCGTCGGATGCCACCACAATGGTGACGCGGTCGCGGCCGGCGAGCTTGTCCGCGATGGCAAGGCCTTGCGCCTGCGGGATGGCGGAACTGAGCGGGCCGTTGCTCAGGAGGACGCCTTCCGGATTCAAGTGCGACTCGCCATGCCCGGTGAATTTGCTGCTGACCGACCGGAATCCCTTGAGCGTCTCGAAGGTCATCCCGTCGAACCCGTACAGCGCGCGCAGGGCGTAGATGCCGTTCTCTGCGTGGCCGGCGTCGTTCACGTAGTTGAACGCCTCGTACCACGGCCGGTCCTTGACCCCGAACATGAGGGCGTGAATGGCGGCGTTGATCTCCGCGAACGCTGCGGGGCCGCCCCAGTGACAGGCCGCGCCGCCCTGGACAGCGTGGATGTTCATCAACGCGACCAACGCCCGCGTGGCGCGCGGGTCGGCCACGGCGACACTATCCCCGGCGCGATTGCGCAGAGTGACCGCGTACTTCGGCGGCTGCGACGGCGTGGCAGCCAGGCGCGGGGGCACCCGTAATGGTTTGAGGGGAGGAGCTTCGATTGGTTTGACGGAAGAGGAAGTGTCAGCGCCCATAGGATTCAAAATCGGTGCAACGAAGTGGCGTTCACATTAGGCGGTGCCCTCGGTCGCTGGCCAGCAGGAATTCCCGGCCGGCAATCGTCGGCAGGTTATCCTGCGCGACCCGACGTCGGGGCCCCCGGCGTGACCGGAGGCGCTCCCTACGGCAACAGCACGGCGCGGTAGAAGCGGGCGCGTTCGCCCGATTCGCGGGTGTCCGTCACCGAGAGCGAGTCGCTGGTCGTGAACACCGTCTGCACGACCCGCCATTCGACGAGATCGGCCGACACCTGAATCTGGACGGTCCGCTGGGGCGGGACCCGCAGGGTGAGCGCCACCGCGCCGTCGCTCACGCGGGGAGCGTCCGTAAAGCGCGGTGGGGCCGGTGGGGACGGCGGGCGGATGTCGAGGGTGACGCGCGCGACGGCGCTGTACGCGCGGCCGTCCCATGCCTTGTAGGTGAACGAATCGTAACCCGTCGCCCCCGGCCGGGGCACGAAGAAGAAGTTGGTACCCGATCCGAATAGGCGACCTCGCACGGGGCCTTTCAGAATAACGCAGCGGAGCGGGTCGCCGTCCTCGTCCCAGACCTCCAGGGTCAGCGGTGTGCGAACGTCGGGCCGCAATTCAAGGTGCTGATCGAGTGCTCGCGGCGGCTTGTTCGGCCAGCCCACTTCGATCGTCACCGTCGCCGGGGCGCTGTCGAGGTCTCCATCATTGGCCGCGAACGTAAACCGGTCTGGCCCGGTGTAATCCAGCGGCGGGGTGTAGGTCAGTTCCGGCGGGGTGCCGGACAGCCGGCCCACTTCAGGCGGGGTCACGATGCGGAAGGTCAGGGGATCGCCTTCTTCATCGCGGCCCTGGAGAATCAGCCCCGTCGGCGTGTTCGCGCGAGCCGTCAGCTTCTGTTCCAGCGCGGTGGGCGCGGTGTTCTGATCCGTCACCTTGACGAATACCGTGGCGATCGCACTGCCACCTTGGTCGTCGGCGGCCCGGACGCGAAACTCGTCGCGGCCCACATAGCCGGCCCGGGGGGAGTACAGGAAGTTCGTCCCTGCCCCGGTGACGACACCACTGGCCGGCGGAGTCCAGACGCTGAAGACGATTTCATCGCCATCCGGATCCGTGGCCACGAGCCCGATGCGCACGGGGCGGTCCACGCGGGTGGCGACCGACACGTCTTCCACCTTCGGCGGGTTGTTCACGTCCAGCACCCGGATCGTCACGGTGGCGGGCGCGCTCTCGGAGTAGGGATCAAGGGCGACATAGCGGAACGAGTCGGTTCCCACGAAGCCCTTGCGCGGAAAATACGTGGCAATCTGCGGATAGACCCAGAGTTCGCCTGATTCCGGATTTTGAACCAGTCGGTAGTTCAGCGCGTCGCCGTCCGCGTCCTCGCCCGCGAAGAAGATGTCGCGCTCGGTGTTGCGGTTCATCACGACTTCGAGGTTTTTGGCAATCGGCACGTCGTTGACCGGCTTCACCATGATCTTGATGAGGCCCGGGACCGGCGGGGTGTGGCCGTCGGTGACGCGGTAGCCCAGCTCGACGAGGCCGAACCAATCCGGCGGCGGCGCATAGCGCAGCCAGCCGTCCGGCAGCCGCGTCAGGGTGCCGTGCTCGGGCTTGCCGAAATCCACCAGCCCGAGCGGGTCGCCATCGGGATCGAAGTCGTTGGCCAGCGGATCGAAATCCACGGGCTCGTCTTCCAGCGTGATGATTTCGTCGGTCGCTGGAATTGGCGCGTCCTCCACGGGCATGACCGTGATCCGCACGACGCCGAAAGCGAAGCCACCCTCCGCGTCCGCCACCATGTAGGTGAACGAGTCCGGCCCGAAGTAGTCGGTCGAGGGGCGGTAGCGGACCACTCCCGGGCCGACGACCTCCGCGCGGCCGTTCAAAGGCCGACTTAGGCGTTCAAGCCGCAGCGGCAGCCCCAGCGGGTGCCAGTCATTGGCCAGCACGGAGATTTCCATTTCACCGTCCTCTTCCACGGCGACCACGTCGTCGCGCGGCTGGGGCGGGACGTAGTTGGCGCGGACGGCGAAGCTGACTACCGCCGAGGCCGTGCCGCCTTCCGGGTCATGCACCGTCACCACGAGGGCCTCCTCGCCCTGCCAGGGCGGTGGCGGCGGAGTGACGATCAAGACTCTTGAAGGTGTCAGGGTCACCGCCAGATGGACCTGCCCCGCCACGGACCACGTCAACTGGTCGCGCTCGTGATCGTCGTCGCGCACATAGCGATCCAGTTCCACCGGCAGGAAGGTCCCACCCAGCGGGATAATCTGGTTCGGGAGAGCGTCGAGTTGCGGTGGTTGGTTGGTGCGGTCCAGCGGCGCCACATAGCCGGTCTGAGCTGGATCGCGGTGGAACATGGGCCACGGTTGGCTGGCCGCGGCGTGCGGAGTCGCGAGTTCCCAAGCGTAGAGGGTGTATCGGCCCTTGCGGGTGGTGGGGGTCGAGTCCTGAAAGTAGGCCGCATCGTCAATGGAAGCGGCCACCACATCGAGGCGACCGTTGCTGTCGAGATCCGTCAGCGTGGGCGGGGGAAACTTGAAGCGCGTGGCCCCGCCGGTGGACTCCATGACGAGAGCCCGGAGCTCGGGGTGCGGATTGAGGTCGAGCGGCGCGCCGTCCGACCGCCACGCCCGAATGCCGCCGACCATGCCGAGGTTGCCGTCGCGAACGGCGAGCAGGAGCCGCCCGGGCGAGGCGAGCACCACCTCTGGCCAGCCGTCGCCATCCACGTCGCCCATCACCGGCTGACTTTTGATGCCCGTTTCGCTGGCGGCGTTCACCGGCCAGCCGGGGGCCTGGAATCCGTTGTGCTGCAGCAGGTGCAACTGCCGGTCGCTCCAGGCAATCACCGCAATCTCCAGCCGGCCGTCGCCGTTGACGTCCGCCAGAGCCGGCGTGCTCTCGAAGGACTGTTCGATCAGCACGGGCCACCCTTCGCGGAGCTTGCCGCCCCGCGTGAACGCATACACGCCGCCGCTGGTGCCGCTCTGGCCGGGCAACTTCGGGTCGTGCGCCGTGATGACCACTTCGTCATGGCCGTCGCCGTCGAGATCACCCACGACGGGCGAGGAGACCAACAAGCCGTTCACCGTGTTGGTCCAGAGCGGGCGGTCGCTGCCGAGGCCGAAGACGCCCAGGGTGTTGCAGCTTGCCACCGCGGCGATCTCGAGGCCGGGGGCCGGATCCAGATCCCCCACGGCGGCGAACTGCCGCGGCGCGTCCAAGGTCGTGCGGCAGAAGGACAGCGGCCACTGGCGCAACACCTCGCCACTCGCGTTGAGCACGTACAAGCCGCCCGTCTGCCAATCAGAATCCTGCGCGAACGCGATGAGTTCGAGCTGCCCGTCGCGGTCGAGGTCCGCCAACGTCTTCCCCAGGTAGCCGCTCGACAGGGCCACCGGCCACCGGCCTGGAAGTGGAGTCCCGTCGTGCCGGAAGGCATGAATCTTTCGGTCGCTGCCGGCGCTGGCAAACACCTCCAGACGCCCATCTCCGTCCACGTCGCCAACCACTGGGATGTCCGCGAAGGGAGGGCCAACGCCCAGTTCGCGCGCCCAACGAAGCCCGCCGTCGAGACCCAACACAAGGAGACGGGCGGGTCGGCCGGCGGCATCGCCGGGATCCACCCGGAGAATTTCGCCCAAACCATCGCCATCCAGATCGGCCACGCGCACGTCGCGCCAATCGTTGGTCCGGTACTCGCCGGTCACTTCCAGGTGAATGGGCCAACCGGGGCGCAGCCGCGAATCGAGATAGACCATGAAGACCCGCGATTCACCGACCGGCTGGCTGTCCTTGAGGGCGGTCAACCGCAGGCAATGAAAGGTGTCCGGGGCCGCGCCGGAGGTGTCCCAGGTGCCCAGCGGGCCATCCACAACTTCCCGGCTGCCGCCATGAGCGAGGGAGATTCCCCGCGTGCTCCATGAAGTCGGTTTCCAACCCACGCCATGTTCGATCCGGAAGGAGCGGCCCTGCCCGAAAACGTTCCCCCGGATCGCGAGCGCGTCGCCGGCACGCCGGACGTCGTTGTGTCTCGGCTCGGCGATGAACACGTTGCGCACGGTCACCACGGCCCGGTCTGAGGCCTCCTGCCCCAGCGTATCGGTGACGACCAGCCGTAGGGTGTTCACGCCCTCCGGCAGACGATCGGTGGAAAAAGCCGGCACGAGCGGGCCATCCTCGACCGGCACCGACGACTCGTAGAGGGTGGTCCAGTTCGTGGGGTAGATGCCCGGACCCGCCTCGATGCGATACGATGCGAACCGCTCGCCGGCGGCGGTGCCCGGAAGGTCCATCCGCCCGAAAAGCACCTCGGGCAGTTTCAGAAACGCCGACGGCAGGGGCGTCTGGATGCGGGCGGCCCTCGCGGCGTTGATGCGCCCGCCACCGATGGGGCGGTCGGAGCGCAGTTCATCCACCGAGTTGCGCAGAATCGTTTCCACCTCGGTGTTGGT
>CALJWR010000359.1 GCA_937976685.1 uncultured Verrucomicrobiae bacterium | reverse complement strand
GGTGCGACCCCGGCCGCCGACGCCGATGAAGCCGACATTGATTCGCCCGTTTGCGCCGAGGACGTTTCGGCTGGCCACCCACGGGGCCGCGAGCGTTCCTGCTGCAGCCGCCGCGGTTGTGCCGAGGAATTCACGGCGGCTAAGACCGGACGAGGGGACTTGCGGGTTGCGGATGGGAGCAACGGTCCTCTTCATGGAGTTTGGTGGAATTGACTGGCTGGCGATCAGCCTGACGACTTTTCGTCGCCGAAGCAACCCTGTGTGAATTCCTCGTACCTTGACCACGCGCTCGTGATCAGCAGCCGTCGCGGCCCGGAAGCTCGGCGCAGGGTCGCCCCGCGCCGCGGAAGACCTCTCGAAGGGATTCCGCATCGCCACGGCACGGAAATCGGGTGGGCTACCGGCGGACCGCGAGGACGATTTCGCGTGCCGGCAAGAAAGGCGCTTGACATCTCTTGAGAATCATTATGATATCATTCCGATGTTGGTCGGCATTCCAAACAACGTGACCCTATGAACACAAACTCAGTACTGACCTCCAATCGCGAACGTGAAGTGACCGTGCTGAACGGCTGGCTGATGCTGGTGGTGGCCGTGGTCTGGCTGGTGGCTACCATCGCGATGTTCGTCCATTCCCTCGCGGATGCCGGTCAGATCGGCCATCCACGCTGGTTTTGGTTTGTCCTATCCCTGCTGCTCCTGACGGCCTGGGTGATCGGTTTGGTCGGTTTTTTCGCGCTCCAGCCCAACGAGGCGCGGGTGCTGGTCCTGTTCGGCGAGTACCGGGGGACTGTCCGCAAAAGCGGCTTCCACTGGGGCAATCCCTTCTACTCGAACGGCCCCCAGTCGGCCGCCACCGTCACCGGCGGCGAAGGCGGGACCAAGGGAAGCTCGCCCCATGCAGCCGGTCGCACTGCGGCCAAACGCCGCCTCGGGCGGAATAAAGTCTCGCTTCGCGTGCGCACGCTCAACGGCGAGAAGCTCAAGGTCAACGACAAGCGCGGCAACCCGATTGAGATCAGCGCCATCGTGGTCTGGCGGGTGAACGACACGGCGCAGGCGCTGTTCGACGTGGACGACTTCGAGAGCTACGTCGAGATGCAGAGCGAATCGGCCTTGCGCCACCTGGCCAGTCAGTACGCCTACGACCAGGGCGAGGAGGATGAGGTCACGCTGCGCAGCAACGTGGAGGATGTCTCGCGCTCGTTGCGGGCCGAGTTGCAGGAGCGTCTGGCGAAATCCGGCGTGATCGTCGAGGAAGCCCGCCTCAACCACCTGGCCTATGCGCCCGAGATTGCCCAGGCCATGCTCCGGCGACAACAGGCTGAGGCGGTCATCGCCGCGCGGCAGAAGATCGTCCATGGCGCGGTCAGCATGGTGGAGATGGCGTTGCGCGACCTGCAGGAGAAGGATGTGATCCACCTGGACGACGAGCGCAAGGCAGCGATGGTCAGCAACCTGCTGGTGGTGCTTTGCGGCGAAAGCGAGGCGACCCCCGTCATCAACACCGGCACGCTGTACGCGTGATTCGCCGCCGGGGCGAACTCGCAACCACCTGACCGCCGATGGCCGAACGGAAGTCATTCCTGCTGCGCATGGACCCGGCCCTGTGGACCGAACTCGAGGCCTGGGCACAGGCGGAACTGCGCAGCGTCAACGGCCAGATCGAATACCTGTTGCGGGAGGCAGTCCGTCGGCGTCGAAACGCCATACCGCCGCCGACCGAGTCTCCCGGGGCAGACACGCCAAAGCCGTCCTCATGAACCGAACGCACGGGCTCCTGATTCTGCTGGGGGTGCTGGTCCTCGCGGCGGCCGGTGATCTGCTGTGGCTCTATCCCGCGCTCCCGGAGCAGGTGGCGACCAAGTTCAACTCCGACGGCGTCGCGACGGCGTGGGGTACCAAGGCCGGTTTCCTTGCCGTGCAGATTCTTGCGATGCTGCTGTTGATCGGTCTCGCACTGGCTGGGCGTTTTCTCGTGCCGCGGCTGCCGGGCAATCTCATCAACATGCCCCACCGCAGTTACTGGCTGGCACCGGAGCGGGAGGAATTCACGCGTCGGCGCATCGGCGAACTGGTTCTCGCCCTTTGCGCCGCCCAACTGGCATTTTTGATCGCGCTCACCCACCTGACCCTGCGGGCGAACCTCCAGCCCTCACCCCGCCTCGGGAACGAGCCCGTCTGGCTGGTCGGTGGCCTGCTAGGAATCACCGCGCTGCTGATCGGGCGGTTCTACTGGACCTTTCGCCGGCCTCGCTGATGGGGGCGATTCACGGGGTGAGGCCGGGGCAGCACCGGCCTGCCGCGCCCCCCCCGACTCCCGCCGCTCACACCGACGATTTGCGTCCCGGCCAACCCGGAACACCTTTCCCGCCAGTGCGCCTGACTGTTCCTCCCGCCGGATGGCGCTGCCGCTTGGCGCGACAGCATCCCGGGCGAACCAAGGCGCGCCCAGCAACCAACAACCAACCACCATGCTCTCGTCATCTGTTTGTCCGTCCGCTTCGCTTTGGCTTCGCCTCGCGAGTGGGGTTTTCCTTGCGTCCACCACCCTTGCCCACGACGTGGGCCGGCCTCATGCGCATGAAGCTGCGCGTGTGGCCGAAGCCCTGCCCTTCCGCGTGGAAGCCAAAACTCCCGTCACAGGGGCCAAGATGCCCGCCGGCACCACGGCTGTGAGCGGGCAAGGCGCCTGGACGTTTGTCGCGGCGCCCCAACTGATGCCCGTTCCCGGGTCCGCCCGGCCGGCCGTGAAGGGGGCCCACGGAACGCTGGTGGTGGACGCGGAGCGGGACATCGTTTACTGGGGTCTCGAAAACGTGGGCTGGGTGGCCTTTCGCGACCGGTTGACACGGTCGGAGGTCATCGCCGGCGATCCACGCCTCACCAAGGGCAACCTGCACGGGGCCGACCTCCTGCCGCGCAAAGGCCAGCTACCGCTGGTGGTGGCTGCGGACAACGTCGAAGGCCACGTGTACCTCTCGGACACGCGGTTCACCACGGTGGCCACGCTTGGCATCCCGTCCGGCGGTCCCTACGCGGATGGCAAGGGTTTTGCGCCCACGGACGCCGCCTTCACGCGAGCGGGTGAGATCTACGCCACCGACGGTTACGGCAAGGCGTACTTCATGCCCGCCACGACGGATCCCCTTGCTTACACGGGAGCCTTCTACGGCGGCAAGACGGCTTCCCAAACGCCGCACGGCATCACCTATGACCGGCGCAGCAAATCACTCCTCATCTCAGCGCGACCCGAGGCGCAGGTGCAGCGCTGGTCGCCCGCGAACGAGGAGTGGCTGGCGGTGCATGGCCTCCCGCCGGGCAGCACGGTTTGCGACGTGGACCTCTGGGGCGACTACGCACTGGCGCCCTGTCTGAACGGGCCGAATAACTCGCCCGGCCCGATCTACATCATCAACCTGAAAAAGAAGGCGATTGTCAGCACGATCAAGCCGAAGGAGGAACTGGGCTTCACGGAGGCGCAGCACATCCACGACGCCTGTTGGTATGTGACGGGCAAAGGCAGCCGGCGCGAGTTGTTCGTGCTCTTCACGAACTGGAATCCCGGCGGCGTCGGCGCGGTGAAACTGGTGAGCCTGGGCCGGTGACCCACGTAGCGAAGCCGGGCCGGGCGATCCCCGCGCGGTCGAGGCGCATCGCGGACTTCGTCTTTGTCAGCGCGCCCGGATTCGATTGCCTGTAGTTTACCCGGCGTGCCGCTGCTCGACATTCGTGATCTGCGGATTGACTTCGGATCCACCCGCGTCGTGGACGGCGTCTCGTTGTCGCTGGCCGAAGGCGGCTGTCTGGCGATGGTGGGCGAAAGCGGGTGCGGCAAGAGCGTCACGGCTCTGAGCATCGCCCGGTTGTTGCCGACGCCACCCGCGCGTTACGCGGCCGGGGAGATTGCGCTTCAAGGCCGCGACGTGCTGCGCATGACACCGGCAGAACTGCGCGCGATTCGCGGTGGCGTGGTGAGCTACGTCTTTCAGGAGCCCGGCGCCTCATTGAATCCCGTGCTGCGCGTTGGGGAGCAGATCCGCGAAACCCTCCGCCTTCACCGCCCGCGCGAGGCAGGCGAAACCGAAGTGGCCCGCTTGCTGAAGCAAGTGGGCATCCCGGCGCCCGAGCAACGGACCCGCGACTACCCGCATCAACTCAGCGGCGGCATGCAGCAGCGGGTCATGATCGCAATGGCGCTGGCGGCCGCGCCGAAGCTGCTCGTGGCCGACGAGCCGACCACGGCACTCGACGTCACCATTCAGGCGCAGATCATCGAGTTGTTGGCCGAACTGCGCCGCCAGCTCGGCATGGCCATCCTGCTCATCACGCACAACCTCGGAATCGTGGGCGATCTCGCCGATCGCGTCGCGGTAATGTACGCCGGGCAGATTGTGGAAGAAGCGGCCACGGGTGATCTGCTCCGCCGGCCCTTGCATCCGTACACGCAGGCACTGCTCCGGTCCGCGCCGGTCCTGGGCCGGAAACAGGACCGACTCGAGGCGATTCCCGGAACCGTGCCCGTCCCCGGCCAGTGGCCCGCGGGCTGTCGCTTCGCGCCGCGGTGTCCGATGGCCCGGGCCGAATGCCGCGAACAGGTCCCGGTTCTCGCTCCTCGCGGCGGGGACCGACTCGTCCGGTGTCCGTTCGCGGAGACGTGAGCCATGCCGTTGCTCGACGTTCAGGATCTGCGGGTGCATTTCCCGGTTCGCGGTCCGCTGTGGTCGCGGCCGACCGTTGTCCGGGCGGTGGATGGGGTGTCCCTGACGGTGGAAGCCGGCGAGGCGGTCGGGCTGGTGGGCGAAAGCGGCTGTGGCAAGACCACGCTCGGACGGGCGATACTGCGGCTCGTCGAACCCACGGCGGGCCGGATAGTTTTTGACGGCCGTGAAGTTACGAAGCTGGAGCGGGGCGCCTTGCGCGGGTTGCGGCGGCGGATGCAAATGGTGTTTCAGGATCCCTTCAATTCGCTCAACCCGCGGCGGACGGTGGGCGAAAGTGTGGGCGAAGCGCTCGACATTCATCGCCTCGCTCCCAACCGCGCGGCGAGGTCCGAACGGATCGCGGGACTGCTGACCCGCGTTGGGTTGGACCCCGCTCACGCGGACCGGTACCCGCACGAGTTCAGCGGGGGCCAGCGTCAGCGCATCGGAATTGCGCGAGCCCTAGCGGTGGACCCGCAACTCCTGGTCTGCGACGAACCGGTGAGCGCGCTCGACGTGAGTGTTCAAGCGCAGGTCATCAATCTGCTGCGTGACGTCCAGCGGGAGCGTGGGCTGGCGTACCTCTTCATCTCGCATGATCTGGCGGTGGTGGAGCACTTCTGCCAGCGGATCGCCGTCATGTATCTCGGCCGGGTGGTCGAGACCGGCCCCGCCCGCGCGGTGTGTCGCCAGCCGCGGCATCCGTACACGCAAGCCCTCCTGTCCGCGGTCCCCGTGGTGGACCCGCAGTCGAAACGAACCCGCATCATTCTCACTGGCGAGGTGCCGTCGCCCCTTGCGCCCCCGCCAGGCTGCCCGTTTCATCCGCGCTGTCCCGTTGCGGAGGGCCGGTGTCGCACTGAAGCGCCCGCCTTGCGAATCGGCAGAGATGGCCGGGCGGCGGCCTGTCACTTGGCGGCCGATTGAAGTCACGCCGCCGGCGGCCAAGCGTCCGGCGTCAAACGCCGAAGAACTTCTGGATTTCGCGCATCAGCTCGATGAACCGGGTGACCTCGGCGGTGGTGTTGTAGAAGTAGAAACTGGCGCGGGCCGTCGAGACGACGCCGAGCTTCTTCATGAGCGGTTGGTTGCAGTGGTGCCCGCCGCGCAGCGCCAGGCCGAATTGGTCCGCGACCGTGACGATGTCGTGTGCGTGGACGTCCTCGAGCAGAAAGCTCACCAGCCCGCCGCGGCCGGTTTTCGGGCCGAAGAGCCGGATACCCTTGAGCCGCGACAGTTCCTCGTAGGCCAGCCGGGCCAGTTCCTGGTCGTGGGCAAAGATCCGGTCACGTCCGAGGCGATCCAAGTAATCCATCGCGGCGTGGAGGCCGATCGCACCGGCGATGTCGGGCGTGCCGGCTTCGAACTTGTGCGGCACCGTATTCCAGCGGCTTTCGTAGTAGTCCACGCTGGAGATCATATCGCCGCCGCCCTGCCACGGCGGCATCGTTTCGAGCAGTTCACACCGGCCGTAGAGCACGCCGATGCCGGTCGGTCCGCAGATCTTGTGACCGGAAAAGACCAGGAAGTCGCAGCCCAGGGCTTGAACGTCCACGGTCAGATGACCCGCGCTCTGGGCGGCGTCCACGAGCGTCACCGCGCCCACCGCGCGCGCGCGCTGACAGAGTTCTGCGACCGGGTTGACCGTGCCGAGCGTGTTGGAAACGTGCGTAAAGGCGAACAGCTTGACGGCCGGCGTCAGCAGTTCGTCGAGCTGACCGACATCCAGCAGGCCTTCGTCGCCCGTCACGGGCAGGAAGGCCAACTTTGCACCGGTGTGTTGGGCGAGCATCTGCCAGGGCACTAGGTTGCTGTGGTGCTCCATCTCGGTGAGCAGGATGCGGTCGCCGGGCTTGAGGTTGGCCATGCCCCAGGTGTTGGCGACCAGGTTGATGGCCTCCGTCGTGCCGCGGGTCCAGACGATCTCCTCGGGCGCGCGGGCATTAAGGAAGCGCGCCGCGCGGGCGCGAGCGCCCTCATACGCCTGGGTCGCGCGATTGCTGAGCTCGTGAATGCCGCGATGGACATTGGCGTTATCGCGCCGGTAGTAGGCGTCTAGCGCCTCGATCACCGCCAACGGCTTCTGACTGGTCGCGGCGTTGTCGAAGTAGATGAGGGGCCGCCCGTTGACCTGCTGGTCGAGGATGGGGAAATCGGAGCGGATCTGATCAAACGATGGCATGGAGGCGAGCGAATCAGAGCAGCCCCAATTGCAGTTTGGCCGCCTCGGTGAGCATGCTTTGGGTCCAAGGGGGATCCCAAACCAGCTCGACGTTCACCTCGTCCACCGTTTCGAGGGAAAGGAGTTTGTTCTGCACTTCCTGCTGAATGACGGGGCCCATGCCGCAACCGGGCGCCGTCAGGGTCATCTTCACGTCAATCTTGAACGTCCCGGAGCCGGGAATCGGTTCCAGCACGCACGAATACACCAACCCCAGGTCCACGATGTTGACCGGGATCTCCGGATCGTAGCAGGTCTTCATCGCGTCCCAAGCGAGCTTCTCCACCTCCTCGCGGGTGGCGGGCCGGGCCGCCGTAGGGACCGGTCCGGTCTGGGGCGCGAGGCCGAGCGCGTCGGCGTCCTTGCCCTCGATGCGGAACATGTTGCCGTTCACGACCACGGTGTAGCTTCCGCCCAAGGACTGAGTGATGTGCGCCGTTTCGCCCGCGAGCAGGGTCACGCGAGTGCCCACCGGCACCATGGCGGCCTCCACGTCACGTTTCAGTTGAACTGAGTCGGGCGTTTCCATACGCGAAGGCCGTCCCGCGGGTCAGGGATTCACGGTCTCCGTGGAGACGGGAGCGCCTTTGCCCTCCACGGCAGCCAGCGCTGCGTGCCACGGCAGGATCGCGCACTTGACCCGCGCAGGGAATTTGTGGACACCCGCGAACACGGCCAGCTTGCCCAGGTCACCGTCACCAACCTGTCCGGTGGTCACCATCTCGTGGATGCGATCGAACAGGGGCTTCACCTCTGCCAAGCGTCGCCCTTTGAGACTCTCGGTGAGAAGTGAGGCCGACGCGCGGGAAATCGCGCAGCCGGAGCCTTGAAACGTGATGTCGCTGATCACGTCCCCCTCGAGGCGTACATACAATGTGATGTTGTCCCCGCAGAGCGGATTGTGCCCCTGCGCGGTGCGCGAGGGCTGTTCCAGCGGGCGAAAGTTTCGCGGGCTCTTGCTGTGGTCGAGGATGACCTGCTGATACAGGTCACTGAGTTCGTCGAACATGGGCTATTTGCGCGCTCCGACGTGGACGTGTTCGTCGGCTTCCAGCCGATCCCAGACGAGTTGATCCAATTCCTGCCGGATTGGGGTACACCGCACGCGGTCAATGATCTCACCCGCGAACGCGTGAATCAACATGCGCCGCGCCGTCTCCAGCGGGATGCCCCGGGCACGCAGGTAGAACACGGACTCGGGGTTCAACTGACCGATCGTGGCCCCGTGCGTACACTTCACATCGTCGGCGTAAATCTCCAACTGCGGCTTGGTGTTCACGGTGGCGGTGGGGGAAAGCAGGATGTTCTTGTTCGTCTGCTTGGCGTCGGTCTTCTGCGCGTTTGGCCGGACGAGGATGCGGCCGTGAAAGACCCCGCGGGACTTCCCGGCGAGAATGCCGTTGAAGTACTCATGGCTGGCACAGTGCGGCTTGGCGTGCTCGACCACCATGTGATGGTCGGCCAGGCGATTGCCCGTGGTGAGGTACAGCCCATTGAGCGTCGCCTCCAAACCTTCGCCATCCAGAACGGTGTGGAGACTCTGGCGTGAAAGCTGGGATCCCAATGCGAACGAGTGCGTGACGACGTTCGCCAACCGGCCGATTGTCGCGTACAACGCGCCCAGGTGGAAGGCGTCTTCTGATTCGTCCTGAAAACGGAGGTGTTCGACGACCGCGCCCTCGCCAGCCTCGAGCTCCGTAACCGTGTTGGTCAGCATGGCGGTGCCGCCGAAACTCACGTACGTCTCCAGCACCGTCACCTGCGCATGCGCGCCGACGAGAATGAGATTGCGCAGGTGCGCCGACCGGCCTTGTCCCCCACCGGCTGAACCGACGAACACCAGTCGCACCGGTTCCGGGACGACCGTGTCGGGGGGCACCACGATGCAGGCGCCATCCGTAAAGAAGGCGTCGTTTAGCGCGGTAAAGGCATTCGTCGCCACCCGGCTTTGCCGCGCCAGCGAGGCCTGAAGCGTGGCGCCGCCGTTCTTCAGCGCCGCTCCGAGGCTGGTGAGCTCCACCCCGCCGGGCTTCGGACCAAAGTGGGACAGGGCCGGTGAGAAATGGCCGTCCACGAAAACCAAGCGATCACCGCCGAGCCGGGCGAACACGAGCTGGTCCAGCTCCCCGGGCGTGAGCGTTGCCCCGGCGGGGGTGAGGGCGGGACGAAACGGCCGGCTCGCGATGCCTTCGACATTGGTGAATCGCCAGTCCTCGTGCTGGAGGGTCGGATACCCCAGTTCCGCGAATCGGGCCAGACCGGCCTTGCGAAGCGGATACACCCACTTGGGCTCGGACCGTTCGCGCAGGGCCTGTTCCCACACGCTGAAGCAGAATTCCGGCGTGGGGCGTTCATCGGAGACCGCCGGATGGGTGGGCAGCGATTGGTTGGAGGCGCTCATGGCGTATTTCAAGCGGCGAGACGCTGTTCTCGCGCAATCCAGTCGTAGCCGCGCTCCTCGAGCTCAAGCGCGAGCTCCTTGCCGCCCGACCGCACGATCCGCCCGTCCATCAGGACGTGGACAAAATCGGGGACGATGTAGTTGAGCAGTCGCTGGTAATGGGTGATGACGAGCGCGGCGTTCTGGGGACTCCGCAGCTTGTTCACACCGTTGGACACCACGCGCAGAGCGTCAATGTCGAGGCCCGAGTCGGTCTCGTCGAGCACGGCCAGACGGGGTTCCAGTACGGCCATTTGGAAGATCTCGTTGCGCTTCTTCTCGCCGCCGGAGAAACCGACGTTCACGGGCCGTTTGAGCAGGTCCTCGTTCAGCTCGAGCAGCTTGATCTTGTCTTTCACGAAGCCAAGGAATTCGATGGCGTCCATTTCCGATAATCCGCGGTGCTTGCGGATTTCGTTCAGCGCGGCCTTGAGGAAGTACGTGCTGTTGACGCCCGGGATTTCCACCGGGTACTGAAAGGCGAGAAACAGCCCGGCCCGGGCCCGCTCCTCGGGGTCGAGCTCGAGCAGGTCTTGTCCCAGATACCGCACTTCGCCGCTGACGATATCATACCCTTCGCGCCCGGCCAGCACGGCCGCCAGCGTACTTTTGCCGCTGCCGTTGGGTCCCATGACCGCGTGGATCTCGCCCGGCTGAATGGTAAGGCTGATGCCCTTGAGAATGTGGCGACCTTCGACGCCGGCCTGGAGGTTCCTGATTTCAAGTATGGGTTGCATGGTTGGAAAATCGTTGACGCGAGATTGCTAGCCGACGCTGCCTTCCAGACTCACGCCGAGGAGCTTCTGCGCCTCGACGGCAAATTCCATGGGCAGTTCGCGGAAGACCTCCTTGCAGAAGCCATTGACGATCATGTTGACCGCGTCCTGCTTGGAGATGCCCCGCTGGTTGCAGTAGAAGATTTGGTCTTCGCCGATCTTGGAGGTCGTCGCCTCGTGTTCGAGCTGGGCCGTATCGTTCTTGACCTCAATGTACGGGAAGGTGTGCGCCCCGCACTTGTCGCCAATCAACAGTGAATCGCACTGCGAAAAATTGCGCGCGCCGGCGGCGCTGGGGCGAATCTGCACCAGGCCCCGATAGCTGTTCTGACCGTGACCGGCCGAGATGCCCTTCGACACGATCGTGCTGCGGGTGTTCCGGCCGATGTGGACCATCTTGGTGCCCGTATCGGCCTGCTGGTAGTTGTTGGTGAGCGCCACGGAGTAGAACTCTCCAACCGACTCCTCGCCCACGAGAATGCAGCTTGGGTATTTCCACGTGATCGCCGAACCAGTCTCCACCTGGGTCCACGAAATCTTGGACCGCCGGCCCTTGGCAATGCCGCGCTTGGTCACGAAGTTGTAGATGCCCCCGCGCCCTTCCTTGTCACCGGGGTACCAGTTCTGAACCGTCGAATACTTGATCTCGGCGTTGTCCAGCGCGACGAGTTCCACCACCGCGGCGTGCAACTGGTTCTCGTCCCGCATCGGCGCGGTGCAGCCCTCCAAGTAGCTCACGTAGCTGCCTTCGTCCGCGATGATCAGGGTGCGCTCAAACTGGCCAGTGTTGGCCGTGTTGATGCGGAAGTACGTCGAGAGCTCCATCGGACAACGCACGCCCTTGGGGACGTAGCAGAAGGACCCATCGCTGAAGACGGCGGAATTGAGCGCCGCGAAGAAGTTGTCGGTGTGCGGCACCACGGAGCCGAGATACTTCTCCACCAGATCCGGATGCTTCTGCACCGCTTCGGAGAAGGAGCAGAAGATGATGCCATGCTTCTCCAGATCTTTCTGGAAGGTGGTGGCGACGGACACGCTGTCCACGACCGCGTCCACCGCCACGCCCGCGAGGCGCTTCTGCTCGTCGAGGGAGATGCCCAGCTTTTCGAACGTGCGCCGCAGTTCCGGATCCACCTCATCCAGACTGCCCAACTGTGGCTTTTTCTTTGGGGCGGCGTAGTAAATGATGCTCTGGTAGTCCACCCGCGGATAGGTGACCTTGGGCCAGCGTGGCTCGGTCATGGTCAACCAGTGCCGATAGGCCCGCAGCCGCCAGTTGAGCATGAACTCCGGCTCGTTCTTTTTGGCCGAGATGGCCCGGATGATGTCCTCGTTGAGCCCGGGCGGCAGCGTTTCGGTGTCAATGTTGCTGACGAATCCGTACTTGTAGTCGGACCTGACGAATTCCTCGATGGTCGGAATGGCGGTGCTCATGAAATCGAGTGGCGATCCTTGCGACGATGGCGGGCGCTGCATTCGGGACAAAGCCCACGGAGGGAAAGGTCCAAACTGCGCATCTTGAAGCCGGGGGGCAATTGCGGCTCCAGGCCGGGTACCACGCCATCGGAGTCCACGTCGAATGTGCCCCCACATTCCTCGCAATAGAAATGGTGGTGCTGCTTCATGTTGGAGCAGTACCGGGTGGCCCCCCGGTCCTGTTTGACCTGCCGCACCAGGCCACATTGCACCAGAGTGTCGAGCGTGTTGTACACCGTCGCCATGGAAATCTCCGGCATGACCTGTTTGGCCCGGAGAAACACCTCTTCGGCGCTCGGATGATCCCGATACTGCAGCAGCACGCCATACACGCGTCGGCGCTGTTCCGTGAAGCGCTGCCCGGTGCGGGCCAGGCGCTCGTTCAGGCGCTCGTCGGCGAGCTGGGTGACACTGTCCTTCTTCATTGACGCGCGGAACGTAGGCGGGAAGTTTCCCGTGTCAAGATTTGGAGTAATTCCAAATTGCCCGCCGGCACGGGCGGTCACAGGGCGTTCAGGCGGTCAATGAATTCGCGCAGGCGGCCGTACGACTTGCGATCAAAGCCGAGCGCCAACCATGGCAGTTCCGGGAAGTCTTCGTCCTCGCGCTCTTCCGGGGTCGCCTCAATCACGCGCGCCGGGCCCTCGGGCATCATCTCGGCAAAGTCCTCGTTCAGCGCAGCCAGCGCCGTCGCCGACGGCGGGTGCCGCAGCCGGATCACGAGCTGGTTTTTCACAAAGCGACTTGAGTGGTAATTCCGGTAGAAGCGGGTGATCCATTTCACCGCCTGCTCGGGCCGGTCCGTGATCTGGTAGAGGTTCAGGTCTTCCGGCGAAATCAACTCGTTGCGCAACAGGTGGTCGCGGATGTGTTGATGCCACGTCTTCCAGAAGGTGCCGCCCGGCTTGTCAATCAGCACCAGCGGCATGAGCTGGCTCTTGCCTGTCTGCATCAGCGTCAGCGCCTCGTAGCCCTCGTCCAGCGTGCCGAACCCGCCGGGGAACAGCGCCAGCGCATCCGAGTGACGGATGAACGTGAGTTTGCGGGTGAAGAAGTATTTGAACGTGATCAGCTTCTGATCGCGCTCGATCACCGGGTTCGCCGCCTGTTCCCACGGGAGCCGGATGTTGACCCCAAAACTCATCTCCGGTCCGGCGCCCTCGTGACCCGCCTGCATGATGCCCGGCCCGGCGCCGGTAATCACCATGAAGCCCGCCGCTGCCATCTGCCGGCCAAACTCGACCGCCTGTCGGTACTCGGGGCGGTCCGGCTGCAGGCGCGCCGAACCAAAGATGGTGACCTTGCGCCGGCCCGCGTACGGCTCGAAGACCTTGAAGGCGTACCGCAACTCGCGCAGCGCCGTCTGGACGATCTTCATGTCGCCACGATGCTTTACATCCCGCAGCAACTTCAGCGCGGTTCGCACCAGGTCGGCCACCAGGTCGGGATGGTGACCGCCGCCGGCGGCGCCGATCAGGGCTTCGATTTGCTGGTCCAACTCGGTCTGACGGGGGCCGGATTTCCGGCTCGGAGTGCGCGGCATGGCGTGAAGCTACCGAAATCCTCCGCCCTCGCAACCGCCGCGTCCCAGGTCGGGCGGCGGCGGGCTTGCCGGCCCTCGGCCGACCGTGGTTTGCTGGCACGCATGAACTCTCATTTTTCTTCCCTCGCCGTTCTTCTCGTCGCGATGTCTGTCGCCCGCGCCACTGAATTTCACGTCGCCCCTTCGGGCGACGACGCCAACCCCGGCACCCGCCGCGCGCCGTTTCGAACGATTCAGCGGGCTGCCGAGGCCGCGCAACCGGGCGACGTGGTGACCGTTCACGCCGGCACCTACCGCGAGCGGATTAATCCACCCCGCGGCGGCCTTTCTGATCGCCGGCGCATCGTTTATCAGGCCGCCCGGGGCGAGCGCGTGGAGATCAAAGGCTCGGAGGTAGTGACCGGCTGGACTCGCACACAGGACGACGTCTGGCAGGTCACGTTGCCGAACTCCTTCTTCGGCAGCTTCAATCCTTACACCAACGTGATCCGCGGCGACTGGTTCAATCCCCTGGGGCGCGTTCACCACACTGGCGCGGTGTATCTGGACGGTGAGTGGCTGACGGAGGCGGCCAGTCTCGATGAAATCATGCTGCCGGCCGGCCAAAAACCCGCCTGGGTTGGCGGCGGCAGCGACGACTATTTGCTGAACGTCGCGTGGTTCCGACCGGGGCCCGCTTCTGCCAATCGCGACCGCATTCCGGCCGCCCGGTTCTCGGCCCAGCACGGGGTTCAGTCCGCTCCGAGTTCCGAGGGAGGTGAATGTCTCGGCTGGATCAACGCGGGCGACTGGGTTCGCTATGAAAACGTGGACTTCGGGGCCGGCACCTCGGAAGTGGAACTCCGAGTCGCCTCCGCCGCAGCGGGCGGCGTAATCGAGTTGCGGCGCGATTCGCCGGAAGGCGAGTTGCTGGGCGCCGCGACCGTCCGGCACACCGGCGATTGGCAGGCCTGGACCTCGGTGACTGCGCCGATCAAGAGCGTCAGCGGCACCAAAACCCTCTGTCTCGTTTTCCGGGGCGGGGCCACGACGCAGCGCAATCCGGCCATCAATCCGAATCTTTGGTTTGCCAAGGTGGAGGGTGGCCAGACGACTCTCTGGGCCCAGTTCCCGGGCGTGAATCCCAACGATCGGCTGGTCGAGATCAACACGCGGCAGTCGGTCTTTTATCCGGACCAGCCGGGCCGCAACTTCATCACCGTGCGCGGCTTCATTCTCCGGCACGCCGCCACGCCGTGGGCGCCGCCCACGGCCGAGCAGATTTGCCTGATCGGCACGCACTGGAGCAAGGGCTGGATCATCGAGAGCAATATCGTCAGCCACTCGGTTTGCACGGGAATCACGCTCGGCAAGCACGGTGATGAGTTTGACAACACCTCCGCCGACACCGCCGAGGGGTACCTGAAGACCATCGAACGCGCCCATGCCTTTCGCATCCCGTGGACGCGGGAGCACATCGGCCACCACATCGTGCGCGGCAACACCATCTCCCACTGTGAGCAGGCGGGCATCGTGGGCAGCCTCGGTCCGGCGTTCAGCCTCGTGGAGGGAAATGTCATCCACGACATCCATGTGCGCCGCCTTTTCACGGGGGCCGAGATGGCGGGCATCAAGTTCCACGCCGCGATTGACACCGTGATCCGCCAGAACCGCATCTTCCGGACGAACATGGGGCTGTGGCTGGACTGGATGGCCCAGGGCACGCGCGTGTCGCGCAACCTCTTTCACGACAACGCCGGCCAAGACCTCTTCGTCGAGGTCAATCACGGCCCGTTCGTCGTGGACAACAACCTCTTCCTGTCGCCCACCTCGATCCTCGACATGTCCGAGGGCGGGGCGTACGTCCACAACCTGTTCGCCGGCAAAATCACCAACCGCCCCGAACCGTCGCGCGACACGCCTCACCACCCGCCCCACAGCACGGTGGTGGCCGGGCTCGCGAAAACCACGGGGGGAGACAACCGCTTCTTCAACAACCTTTTCATCGGCACCGGGGAATCCCCGACCATCGCCCAGCGGGGTAATCTTAAAGAGCTCCGGTGGATCAGCAGTCACGGCCTGTGGGGCTACGACGGCCGGGAGTTTCCAACACTCGCGGCCGGCAACGTGTACTACTACGGCGCGGAGCCCGCGGCCCAGGAGGTCAGCCCGCTGGTTCGCCGCGAGCACAATCCCGCGCCGCAATTGAGCGAGGACCACGACCGCGTGACCTTGCGGCTCACGCTGGACGACGCGATCGTCCAGGCGCGAACCGTCCGCGTGGACACCGCGCGGCTCGGCAAAACCAAGGTCGCCAATCTGCCCTACGTGAACGCAGATGGTTCGCCCCTCGTGGTGGACCGGGATTATCGCGGCCGGCGCCGGAATAATGCGAAGCCCACGCCAGGGCCGTTTGAGAAGGTGCCATCCGGACCGACCGCGGTGCGCGTGTGGTGATCCGGCCAACGACGATTGCCCGCCGCCGCCGGCGCGCCGGCGGCTCCCGACGGCCTCACTTCCCTGCCGTGATCAGATGCCGCAGCCGGTGGCACACCTGATCGGACTCGATCGGACCAGCGGGCAATTGGCCCGGCTTGCCGGTGAACATCACCGGCCAGTCTGCCGGATTTGCGGGCCGGGCACCGTGGGAACCTTTCACCAGTCCCGCGTCGAGGGGAATCACATCCATCAACATCCGGAAGCCGAGCCGCTTTTGGAGCAGCCGCCACGCGATTCTTGCCCGCAGCGCGAGAGGGGAAAGTGTCGGATCGGCGAACAACTCGACCGGGTCGTAGCCGGGTTTGCGATGGATGTCCACGCAGCGGGCGAAGTCCGGCGCAACCGCGTCATCCAGCCAGTAGTAGTAGGTGAACCACGAGTTCGGCGGTGCCACGGCGATGATGTCCCCGGCTCGCGGGTGATCCAGACCCGCGGCGGCTTTCTCAGCCGCCCCCAGCACCTCTGCGCCCGTCTGCTCGATTACCTCCCGCACCGCTCCGGCAATCCGCGGATCGCTCAGATACACATGCGCCACCTGGTGATCCGCCACCGCAAAGACCTGACTCGCGCCGCAGTCCAGAAGTTCCCGCCCCAGTTCCTCGCGCACGGCGATCCAACCCCGCCGCCGAAACTCGCGGTTCAGGTGAATGGGTCGCTCCACGTTCACCAAGCCGTACTCGGACAAAACGATCACCTGCACCCCGCGCGCCTCGAAGTAAGCAATCAGTTCGCCCGCGATTGCGTCAATGGCCCGCAGGTCCGGGACGATTTGGGCCTTCAGCCGCGGACCGTCCGCCGGGCCATCGCTGACGCCGTACCGCTGCAGGTTGTAGTCCAGGTGGGGCAGGTAAATGAGGTTGAGCGTCGGCTGAAACCGATCTTCGATCCACTTGGCCGACTCCGCGATCCAGCGGGTCGCTGCGTCGGGGCCGCCTTGCGGCGACGTCACGCCCGCCGCCGGTCCCCAGAAGGTGGCGAACGGGAACGGCCCAAGATCGCGCTGGATCTCGTGCCGCACGGCCGCGGGCCGCGTGTAAATGTCGAACACCTTGCGGCCGTCTGCCGGGTACATCGGCCGCGGCGTGATCGAGTAATCGGCAGTCGAGTACATGTTGAACCACCAGAACAGCTTGGCGCAGGTGAACTGCGGGTCGCAGGCGCGCAGTTCGTCCCAGAGTTTGGGCGCGGTGACCAGGTGGTTGGACTGCTTCCAAAAATGCACCTCCGCCAGCTCCCGGTGATACCAGCCATTGCCGACGATGCCGTGGTCCCGCGGCAGCCGGCCGGTGAGATAGTTGGCCTGGGCGGTGCAGGTTACTGCCGGGAAGGCCGGTGCGATCGGCGCGAATGAGCCCCGTTCGCGAAAATGCCGCAGATGCGGCGTGTGCTCGCTGAGCAGAGTGCCGCTGAGGCCGACCACGTTCAGGACGGCGGTCCGTTGCATGGGGTTCATCCGCCTGCGCCGCAACGCGGGCAGGCGCGCCAGGCCAATTCCTCGATCGCGTCGGCGATGATCGCCTCGTTCATCGTGTGAACCTCGACTCCCCGACCGATGCCGGCGAGCAGCGTCACCGTCAATTCGCCCCCCAGATGCTCGCGAAACTCTTCCAGCCCACGCAGGACGGCGAGCCGCCCGGACGGCTCGCGGAGACGGAGTGCTTCGGCGAACAAGTCGAAGCCCAGGAGACCCAGCAGCGCCAGCACGCGGTCGCCGTCGGCCGCGTCCAGCAGGCCCGCCCGGCGCGAATAGAGCGTGTCCAAGGCGACGCCGATGGCCACGGCCTCCCCGTGACGGATCCGATAGTCGGAGAGTTGCTCCAGCTTGTGCGCCGACCAGTGCCCAAAATCCAGCGGTCGGGCGGAGCCGAACTCGAAGGGGTCGCCGCTGCTGGCGATGTGGTTCACGTGGAGTTCGGCGCTGCGGCGGATCAACGCGCGCACCGGCTCCGGATCAAAGGCCGCCAGCCGCGC
>CALJWR010000358.1 GCA_937976685.1 uncultured Verrucomicrobiae bacterium | reverse complement strand
GCTGCTGAAACTGGTCGGTCCCTGGCTGCTGGTGATGCTGGTCTGGTACCTCGTGAATCCGGCGTTGGTTGAGCAGGGAATGGCCCTGGCGCCCCGGTCCGCCGTTCAACTGTGGAAACAAGGTGCGCTGGTCGGCGTGGGCACGGTGGTGTGTTGGAAGTACCTGATCGGGCTCGTGCTCCTGCTCCACATCGTCAACAGCTTCCTCTATCTCGGAAGCAGCGAATTCTGGATGTTCATTACCGTCACTGCCCGCAATCTGCTCCGCCCCCTTGGCGGGTTGCCGTTGCGAGTGGGCGGGATTGACTTTTCGCCAGTGGTGGCAATCGCCCTGACCTTCCTAGCGCTCGAGTTTGCCGAGCGCGCGCTGCGCGCGGCCTTCGTCGCTCAGCCCCTGTGAAGCGCGCCAAGTCCAGAACCGTCAGCGGCGGTTCCACCGGGCCGGCAGCGAATCCGCAGCCAGCAGGGTGCCCGTTTGCGGAGGTCCACCAGCAGGGCGTTCTGCTGCGCGTGCGCGTGCAACCCCGCGCGAGTCGCACGAGCGTTGAAGGCCCGTTGGGCAACGAACTGAAGATTCGTGTGGCCGCCCCACCGGTGGACGACGCGGCCAATGAAGCCCTGCGGCGGTTCTTGGCTGACCGGCTCGCCCGTTCGCGCGCGGCGGTACAACTCCTCCGCGGCCACAAATCGCGGAGCAAGCTGGTTTTGGTGTCGGGCGTGACGCTGTCCGCTGTGACCTCCGCGCTCGCGACTTCTTGAGGATCGGCGCTGGCCAAAACGGTCCAGCCACCGCTCAGCGTGGCCCCGGAGGGCGGTCCGGCGCTCAGCGATTGCTCTTCAACTTTTTTGCCTTGGGTGGCTTGGGTCCGAATGCCGCTGCGGAGGACTTGGAGAAGAGCCGGAAAGACAGCAGCGTGACTCCCTCCGGCTCACCCGTATGCGGGTTCAGGCTCAGAAACTGGGTGCCATCGCCGTATTCCTTCGGTGCGGCAGGATTGAACATCTGCAGGGGCTGTCTCGCCCGCAAGATGGCCGGTCCGGCGCCGCCCAACTGCGGGCCGCGCTCCTCCGGTTTGGGCGCCTCGACCTCGGGAGGTGTCAGCGGCGGGGCGGTCAGGGAAGTGTCGGGCGCGATCATTACCGGGGTCGGCGCGGGCGGCGCAGTCTGGGACGGTGCGTTGGTGGTTTCGCCGGCGAATGCGGCCCCCAACAGGCTCACTCCGAGGCACAGTGACCAGCTTGTCTTCATGGCGCTTGTGAGTTTGGTTGCGACGCAGGGAAGTTTCGCCCGTTCACCCGCGAAGTCAACCCGGCCGCCAGTCGCCGGCGGGAGCGTGTTCCGCTTCTTCGCACTCAGCCGAATCGGTTCAGGGGCGGGCCGGGGGAGAATATCCTTGTTCGTCCGTGCGTCGAAGCGTAGGAAAACCGCGCGTTCCTGACGTGCTACATCTACTATGAATCAACTGAACTCCCTGAATCGGCGCAGTTTTCTGCGCACCACGACACTGACGGGCGTCGCGCTGACGTCCTTCCCCTTCGTCGGCCGCGTCCTCGGCGCGAATGACCGCATCAACATCGCCTGCATCGGCGTGGGCGGCAAAGGCGACAGCGACAGCAGCGACGCCAAACGTTGCGGCGGCAACATCGTCGCCATCTGCGATGTGGACCGCGGCACGCTGGCCAAAAAGGCGCAGCAGTTCGCCGGTGCCAAACAGTACACGGATTACCGCAAGCTCCTCGACGAGATGGGCAAGGACATTGATGCGGTCACCGTCTCGACGCCGGACCACAACCACGGCGTGGCCACAATCCGGGCGATGAAGATGGGCAAGCACGCGTTCGTGCAGAAGCCGCTGGTGCAGAACGTCAGCGAAGCTCGGATCCTCCGGCAGCTCGCGAAGGAAAAGAAGCTGGCCACCCAGATGGGCAATCAGGGCAGCGCCGAAAACGGTCTGCGGCGCGCGGTGGAAGTGATCAACGCCGGCGTCATCGGCAAGCCGCTGGAACTCCACGTGTGGTCGAACCGGCCCGTGTGGCGGCAGGCGTACGACCGGCCCGCCGGTGAGGACCCGGTGCCGGCGTCGCTGTATTGGGATTCGTGGATTGGCCCGGCGGCCATGCGCCCCTACAAGAAGGACATTTACCACACCTTCCAATGGCGCGGCTGGTTCGATTTCGGCACCGGCGCGCTGGGCGACATGGCCTGCCATACCGTGAACATGCCGTTCCGGGCCTTGAAGCTGGGCTATCCCACGCTGGTCGAGTACGAGTTGGGCTCGCGGGCCTACGCGGAAACCTTCCCCAAGACGACGCGAATCCGCTTCGAATTCCTCGAGCGCGACGGTCTGCCGCCGCTGAAGTTCTGGTGGTATGACGGCAATCCGGGCGACGCCCTCAAGCCGTTGCGGCCGGATCCGGACAAGGTCCGGGAGATCATCGCCACCCAGGGCAACCTGCCGGGTAGCGGTGCCTTGATCATCGGGGAGAAAGGCAAGCTCTTCTCGCCGGATGACTACGGCGCTCAGTTTTACCTCGCGATGAAGGGCGAGGAGGAGTTCAAGAATGGTGACCGGCACGAGGCCACCAAGGACGTGCCTCAGAGCATCCCGCGCTCACCCGGTCACATGGAGGAGTGGTTCAAGATGATGAAGGATGGCACCCCGGCGTACTCGAATTTCGACATCGCCGCCTACCTGACGGAAATCATCCTGCTTGGCTGCATCGCGTTGCGCGTGGGTGAAGGCCGCCCGATGCAATGGGATGGCCCGAACATGAAGTCGCCGAACCTGCCGGAGGCGGAACAGTTCGTGAGCCGCAAGAACCGCGCAGGCTGGGAGGCCTGATCGGCGGTAAAACGATTCTGTACACCACGCGGCGTCGGAAGCCCTCCGGCGCCGTTTTTTTGTTCATGGCGGAATTCCGGGGAAGGCGGCGCGGATTTGGAGGAAGCAGTAATCGTCATCGCGGTAGCCGTAGGCCATGCGTTTGATGACCTTGATCTTGTTGTTTATGCCCTCCAGCAGACTGGTGTGTAACGGCCAACGGCAATGAGCCAGGATGCCGGTCAGCCGTTCCTTGAGGTTGCGGGCGAACTTCTTCAACGGTTCGATCCGACTGCGGCTGGCGCGGCCGTACCACTCGTCCCACCAGCGCCGGGCGGCCCCTTCATACGTGTAATCCCAGAGGCTTTTCAGATCATCCTTGAGCACATAGACCGTGGCCAGGGCGCGGTTGGCGCGCAACAACTCGTCGAGCTTGACCCGGTCGGCCCGGCTCACGTTGTGGCGGTTGCGCAACAAGAGCCAGCGGCTGCCTTTGACGACCTCGCGGGCGGGTTTGTCCTCCCGCAGGCGCTTGGCTTCATCCTCGCGCACTCGGTCCGCGGCCTCGCGTCCATCCTTCGCCACGGCGCGGAACAGATCATAGACGATCTCGGCCTGGGGGCACTGGGCACGCACTTCTTCCTCGCAGGCGCCGGTCATATCGATCACCACCGCTTTGAGGCGGGCCCGGCCTTCCGCCCCCAAAGCTTCAATGAAGAGCCGGATGTCCTCGCGGCCGCAGCCCTGGCAGACCCAGAGCACGCGCTTGCGGCGCGGGTCCACGAAGACCGTGGCGTAGCGATGCCCTTTCTGGAGGGCAAACTCGTCGAGGGTGAGCACCTCCAAGCCGCTCGGGTCCGGGGAGCCGAGCGTTTCGGTCAGGTGGCCTTTGTCAATCGCCTTGACCGTGTGGCGGTGCAGGCCAAAGAACGCGGCGACATGTTTGACCGGCAACCACTGGCAAAGCCGGGCGACTTCTCGGGCCAACCGCCGCGAGACCCGGGCGTAGGGCGCCAGCCAGTCGAGGTGTTCGAGCTTCGGTCCGCACGGGGGACACGCCAATCGGCAACGCTGCACCAGCAACTCCACCGGCGCGCCCAACCGGGGCAAATCCCGCCCCCAGCGCTCTTCAACCTCAGGGATCGCCATCACCACCTGACCACAGCCGCTACAGCGGGGCGAACGGTTCGGATCGGGGATCAGCTCCAACCAGACCTCCTCGGGGTGATCGGGATCCACCGGCAACCGGCCCACCGTTCCCAATTGATCGCCTTTCCGACCACCCAGCAGTTCGACAAGCTGATCCTTCGTCAACGGCGGCGAACCGGCGTCCGCCTTCGGGTTCAACATCATCCCAAGAGCTTATCTCGCTACTGCGCTGCGAAGGCCCCGGAAGAGGTTGTTGCGGGTGTAGGTGAACAGGTTGGGGGCGGTGCCGTTGCCCAGGCTGAACGGCGCGCGGTTCAGGACGTGGTTGGTCAGGGCCACGACCCGGGCGGCAGGTGTCGGCCACTAGTAGCGCCGACCGGGAGGTCGGCGGTACGTCCGATCCGGGAGTTGGGGCGAGGTAGTTTGCAAGTGGTCATGACCGGCCGGCCCAAACATTGAAGAGCGGGCCCGGCCGCGGACCTGATGGTCCGCGCTCCGGAGAAAGCGGCCGGCTTACCCTCGGAGCGCGGACTTCCTCGTCCGCGGCAGAGCGGCAGGTTCGGCCAACTTCCGACGCCGGGTCTCCTGAAGTCTCAACCGGGCAAGAGCCTGGAAGCGCTTGTTTCGGGAGTGGGGGGTCAGGGTGGAGTCAGTGCTGTTGCCCAAGCTGAACGGCACGCGGTTCAAGATGTTGTTGGTTGGAGCCACGACGCGGGCGGCAGGTGTCGGCCACTGGTGGCGCCGACCGGGAGGTCGGCGGTACGTCCGATCCCGGCGCGGTACGTGGGGCTGCCTGCCCGCGCGCGAGAATGTCTGGCGGCCGTCCCTCGGTTCGCGCCGGCCGCGCCCCCGTCCCACTCGCCCGAGCGTGCCGCCGCTCGCGCGCGGGCAACGGGCGCTCGCCGGCCGCGCGGCGCGGCCGCGTCTCGGGAACGGTGAGCGCGCTCGCCGGCCGCGGCAGGGCTTCGAGCAGAGGGACCACCGCCGGCCACTCGACCTGCTCGAACAAAATCGTCCGGCCGTCCGCCGTCTCCCACCGCTTGGCCACCGATACGCCAGCCTCCGGACTGCTCGGCTTACCCTGCGCCGGTCGCACGCAGGGTGCCACACGGATTTTCGGGTGTTTTCTCCTTTCATGTGGTACCAGCCCGTCCCGGTGCGACGGGTGGTTGGGCGGCGGGACGCCGCCCCAGCAGGCCGGCGAGGACGCCAGCTACATCTTTGCTGGAAACGGTCTGGCCAAAACGCACCCTTCTTGGCACGGCGCGGAAGCAAGCGCATGCGCGCGGGCCGCTTTTGCCGTCACTGGAACGGGCTCCTGCCGTTGGGCGGGATGAACCGGTCACCGTCCCCGCGAGGGCGGGCCACTGGCGGGTGGGACGACAGGCTCGGGCTGCCACGGCACGATCCACCGGAAGACCCGATATGGGTCGCTTCGATTCGTGGTGGGAACCTCCAAGACGGTTTCCGGCAGCGCCCCGCGCATGTCGAACTCGAACGACAGAATGCGCGCGCCGGGCTGGAGCCGGGCCAGCTTGGGCATGAGCCGAACATTGAGTTCGGGCAGGAGGTAGAGGGTGACGATGGTGGCGTCGCTGAAATCGAGTTCAAAAATGTCCGCCTGCTTGATCGTGACGAGCGATTCGACTCCGGCCCGTTTCGCGTTCCGCCGCGAATCCACCACGCGTTGCGGGTTGATGTCCACGCCCACCGCGCGGACGCCGTAGCGCCGGGCGGCAGTCACCACGAACCGGCCGTCGCCACAGCCGAGGTCGTACAGCACATCGCCCGGCTTCAACTCGGCCAGTTCCAGCATCCGGTCCACCACCGGCTGCGGTGTGGGCACGTACACCACATCCGGGGCTTTGGCGGGCTGGGTGCCCGTAAAGCGGAACCACAACCGCTCGAGGTGTGTGGGGCGCTCGTCGCCCTCGATGGTTGGTGGCTGGGGTAGAATCAGCAGGACCGCGCCTGACACGAGCATCAGGGCAACCAGCCAGATCAACCGCCGAATTCGCGGGCGTCGTGTGCCGGTTCGCGAAGGAATCATGCGGGAACTGTGTTCCCCGCCGCGAGGACCGGCAATGACGGAAACTGGCGGATGCCGCGACCTCGCCGCGGTCAATGGACGAGCGAGCCGCTCACGCCTCGTACCGGCCGGCCTCGCGCGCCGCGTCGTACATGGCCACGACGTTTTCCGGCGGTACATTCGCCAGGATGTTGTGGACCTGTTGGAAGACGTAGCCGCCCCCGGGCTTCCAGACCGACAGCAGTTCCCGGACGTTGCGCCGGACTTCCTCCGGTGGCCCGTGCCCCAGGGTGTGCCGCGTGTCGCAACCGCCGCCCCAGAAGGTGAGTTGTGCACCGAACTCGCGTTTGAGTTCGGCCGGTGCCATCCCGCGGCAGGTGATCTGCACCGGGTTGATGGCGTCCAGTCCCGCCTCGATGAGACCGGGCAGCAACTCCCGCACCCCGCCACAGCAGTGGAGCATGATCTTGAGATGCGGAGCCAGTTCCCGCACGCGGTCCCACATCAGCTTCTCGCGCGGGAAGAAAAACTCCCGGTACATCTTGGGCGACACCTGTGGACCGTTCTGCATCCCGAGGTCGTCGCCAAACAGGATGATGTCCAAATGCGGTCCGACCGCGCCGAGGAAGCGCTCCAGATTGGCCAGGTGCATCTCCACCACCCGATCGAGGAACTCGTGGGCGCGCGGCGGATTGCCGGCGAGCAGCAGGAAGAAATTGTCGTTGCGATACAGGAACTGTCCCATCTCGAGCAAGTTGCCGCCGAACAGGCCGATGATGGCGCGTTTCGTCCGCGCGCGCAGGCGCCGCGCGCCTTCGGCCAGGACGTGAACTCCGTCGGCCCCCGCCGCCAGCGGCCCCGGCGGAGAGGCGATGGCTGCCCACATGCACTCCTCCAGCACCTCATCGAGCCGGCTCAGGGCGTCGTGCTCCGCAAACGGCCAGTAGGTTTGCTCGAAATACAGCACTCCGGCGGGCATCTGGGCGATCACGCGGCCGGTCGGCGAAAGAATCTCCCAACGATCCCCGACGCGGCGGAGCCGCACCCAGGCCGGCATCAGACACGGCGAGCCATCCGGCAGAGTCCACTCCTGCCAATGGCGGTCCTCGAGCGCGAAGGCCCGGCCGAGCTCGATGGTGTCCACGCCAAATCGCTCCAGCACGTCGTCGTCCACGATCGCCAGTTGCTGCACCGGGTCGTACACCCGGATCGGCCGGTCAGGCAGCCCCAGGTGGCGGCGCAGCCGACGGTAGGCGATGGCAGCGATACCCGAGGAGCGGTGCCCGGAAAGATCAATTGGCACGCGGTCCGGCTCACGGTGGTTCAAGGCACGGAGAACTCGTTCGCGGGAGGTCATGGAGTGAATTCGCTGGCCGTGGGCATAACAGGTTGCCCCCGGTCGTCAAGGTGCGGTCCGACGAAGACCGAGCATCTTGACGGCGGACGTAGCGTCGGCAGCCGGTCCCCGCCGGTCAGACGAACAGGAATGTCACCGGGGCAGAGACCTGCGTCCGGGCCACCCGGTCGGCGGCAAGTTCTCTCGAACTTCCCAAGGAACCGCATGATCGCCGGCGAAGGGTCGAAAGCGGCATGAGCGGTCAGGCCGGGGAGGCTTTGACAAAGTTCTTTCCGGGCAATTGCCGGATCAATCGCTTCATCTCGAGGCTGAGGAGACTGACCGAGACGGTCGAGGGCGACAGGCCGCTGCGGCGGATGAGGTCGTCTATGTGGAGTTCTTCCGCGCCGAGGAGGTCGAAGACGCGCTGCTCGTTTTCGCCAAGGACCAGGGCCGGCAACGTGCCCGTTTCATTCGGCGCCGGCGGGCGGTTCGAGGCGGGGAACAGGTACTCGAACTCGGACAGCACATCTTCCGCGCCCTCGCAAAGCTTGGCGCCCTTCTTGATCAGTTCGTGACAGCCCTTGCTCTGGGGCGAATCAATGCGGCCCGGCACCGCGAACACCTGGCGGCCGTAATCCACGGCCATGCCGGCGGTGATCAGCGCGCCGCTGGTCAAGCCGGCCTCGACCACGACCGTTCCCTGCGTCATGCCCGCCACGATGCGGTTGCGAATCGGAAAACTCTGCTTGTCCGCGGGCCGGTTGAAGGGGAACTGGGTGATGAGGGCGCCGTGGGCGGCGATGCGCTCGAACAACTCCGCGTTCTCCGGCGGGAACACCAGATTAATCCCCGTGCCCAGCACCGCGATGGTGCGCCCCTTGGCCGTCAGCGCCCCCTGGTGCGCCGCCGTGTCAATGCCGCGCGCGCCGCCGCTGACCACGGTCACGCCCACGTAGGCGAGTTGATACGCGAGTTTGCGGGCCGATTCCTGACCGTAGTGGCTGGTGCGGCGCGCCCCGACGACCGCCACGGCGTTCTGGTCGCTCGGCTCCAGGCGGCCCTTCACGTAGAGCACGATCGGCGGATCGTAGATTTGCCGGAGCAGCTTCGGGTAGTTCTCGTCCGCCTGGGTGATCACCGAACAACCGAACTCGCGGATGCGCTGCAACTCCGCGGTCAGGTCCACGGTGCGTTCCCAGTGGGCGATGGCATCGGCGGTGTCCTCGCCGATGCCCCGCACCCGCAGCAGATCGCTCTTGGATGCGCGCAACACCGCCGGCGCGTCGCCGAAGTGTTCGAGCAACTGCCGCAGCCGCACGGGGCCGACATGCTCGATGAGGTTCAGCGCCACGAGGGCGGCGGACGGGTCCATGCCCGGCACTATCGCACGCCCCGGAGCGCGGGCAAGCCGGCAGCACCGCCACGCCCCACCCCCGCCAGGCGCGCGAGGTTCAATCCGGGGTCGGCAGCTTCAAGGGGTGACCGCAAGCGCAGGCCACGCGGTCTCGCCGGATTTCTTGACCGTCGCGGTCCGCTATACCGTTTTCCGCCCTCAATCGCGGCGGAGGAAACCAGCGCGGCGCAGGGCCACCAGCCCGAGCAGCCCGAGGCCCGCGACGCCAACCGCCGAGGGTTCCGGCACGACCACCAAGGCATTATCCAAACGCTGGGCGCCGCGGTCGCCATTACCGGCAATGTACGCGTAAGCGTTGTGGCTGGTGTTCAAGTTGTTGCCGAAGCCCGGATTCCACGTGTAGTCGGTGGTTTGGGTGATCAATGCAGTCCCTCCGGTCAGGCCGTCGCTGCCCCAATCCCGAAGCTGAAAGTTGGCCAAAGTCCAAGTGGAGTCGCCCGGAGTGCTGCTGTCGTAATTGAAGGTCAGGTCGAACGAGACCTGATACCAATTATCCAACGTCAGACCGGCGGTATTGATGCTGCTGGCAAACTGAGCCGCGGGGATGTCGTTTCCCGGGCTGAATTGGCCAAGTCGGCCGCCGGCAGACACCGTCATTGTGCCTGAACCTGAAGTGGTCCGTCGGAGGCCAACCAAGACGCGGTTCTCTTCCCCAACGGTAAAGGGCGACAAATTGTCTGTCGCCGTGCTGAGAGCCCACCCCAACCCCAAGGTTCCCCCCGGCCAAGTCTGTCCCGGGTTGTAGTTGAAGTACACGCTGAACGAAACAGCGCCGTAAGAGGTGTCAGCAATGTCAAAAGTACTTCGGGCTCGCAGCGTTGCGTCGTTGACATGAAATAACGATGGCGAATTGCCGACGCCCGCGGTGCCTTGCACTTGGATGTTATTGCGAAGGCCTGTCGCATTACCGAGCGTCGCTGCGGTGCCCAGTGACTGGCCCGTTGTTCCATTGTAACTCCCCACGGTGGAGCTCGAGAAATCGTTGTCCAAGAGCGTTTGGGCGAGCGTTTCTCCGGCGAAAGCGGCCGCGATGAGAACAGCCAATCTGCTCAAACAAGACGGGTTAGTCCGCGTTTTCATAAGTTTCTTGTAGAACCAAGGCGGTATCTTTGTCAAGGCCGAGATGGAGCCACCGGTCGCTGGATTCACACCGGGGCTGGCGTTCGATGCCAGCGGCTGACTGCTCGCCGCCTGTCATCTGCGTTCCGACCGGTACCATCAGCGGCGAGTCGGGCCGATCGAGATTCCCGGAGACAGCCGGTAACGCACTTGGCGCCAGGTCGCTCCGCCCGTCGAGATCCACCCGCGCCTGGTTGCGAAGGGTGTAAATTGGGAAGGCCGCCCCAAGCGGGGAGCGCCGGCACAGACCCAAACCTCGGGTCAGAGCCCTTTGCAGTACCGCCGTGCGCCGCCGCCCACCGTCTTCCGGTTTGCGTCCCGGTCGCAAGTCGTTTACTGCTCGCCCATGCGCTTCCTTCATCTCCTCCTTCTCGGCGGGGGCCTGTTGCTGCCCGCGTTCCGCAGTGCGGCCGCCACCTTCCCGCCGCCGGCACAGTTGCCCCCACAGCCCGCTCTGCCTGATCCGCTCGTCCGGTTCGACGGCCAACCGGTGAAAACCGCCCGCGAGTGGCTCGCGCGGCGTCGGCCCGAGCTCAAGGCGCTCTTCCAGCATTACATGTACGGCCATCTGCCGCCGCCAGCGCGCAAGGTCACCGCGACCAACCGCTACACGAACCCGATGTTCCTCGACGGCCGCGCCACGTTGCGGGAGGTCGTGCTCGGCTTCGGTCCGCCGGACGCCCCGAAGATGAACTTGGTGGTCGTAACGCCCAACGGCGTCCGGAAACCGCCCCCGGTCATTTTGGGCGTCAACTTCTGCGGCAACCACGCGGCAATCAACGATCCCGGCATCGCGCTGCCCATCGGCTGGATGCCGAAACACTGTCCGGACTGCCCCGATCACCGCGCCCTGCCGGCGGGGCGCGGCAAGGACTCGCCCTCGTGGGACGTCGCGCAGGTGATCGCCCGCGGTTACGCGCTGGCGACCTTTTACCACGGTGACCTCGACCCGGATGACGCCAGCGCCACCACCGGGATCCGCGCCTTCGCGACGAAGGGCGGGATGACAGGCTGGTTGCGGAAGCCTGCCAAGGACTGGATCTGCCCCGCCTGTCCCGACCGCTACTCGAAGGGCGACTACGACTGGAGCACGATCGGCGCGTGGGCCTGGGGCTTTCATCGGGCCGTGGATTACCTGAGTACCGACCGCGGCGTGGACGCGAAGCGGATCGCGGTCTTCGGCCATTCGCGCAACGGCAAGACTGCCCTGCTGGCGGGAGCTTTCGATGAGCGGATCGCGCTGGTCCTCTCGCACCAGTCCGGTTGCGGCGGCGCGGCGCCGAGCCGCGGCAAAATTGGGGAGTCGGTGAAACAGATCAATGACCGCTTTCCCCACTGGTTCAACGCCGCCTTCAAGGAGTTCAACGAAGCTCCCGAACGCCTGCCGTTCGATCAGCACGCGTTGGTGGCGCTCTGTGCCCCGCGGCCGGTCCTGCTCTCGAACGCGGTGGACGACCAATGGGCCAATCCCTCCGGCCAGTTCGAGGTCCTGGTGGCCGCCAGCCCGGCGTACCGGCTGCTCAGGGCACCGGGACTGGCGGCCGCCACCATGCCCGCGCCCGGCGAGTTGGTGCTGGGCCGACTGGGTTATTTCTACCGGGCGGGCAAGCATTCGGTGACCACCGAGGACTGGAAGGCTTTTCTTGATTTCGCCGACGCCCAGTGGGGGTCGCCGGGGAAGAGGTAGCCGCTTCTTGGGCGGCGCCTCAGAAACCTCCGCGTGCGCCGTCCGCCGAAGGCCGGCGCCCAAGCAACTGTTCGCGGTGGGACGGCGGCGCGCCGGGCTTTTCGGCCGCCACCGCTTTTTCCCCTGCGACGATGCGCCGACCGACCCGGCGGGGCGAGGTGGGCCAACTGACGCTTCGGGTCGTCACCAGTCGGAGGCGGCCGGTGGCTGGCGGCCCGGCCAGCACTCCCCTTTGCCACCTCCAACCGTCGAGTCCGTTCGCATCGTCATCTTGGGGGGAACCTTGCGAACCGAGGTTGCTGTTGCTCGCTGGCTGGCTCTGTTACACAGTCTTGCGTCATGCAGCAGGCCGCCAGGCTGGCTTGGTTTCGACTCCGCGCGCTCCCGCCCATCGCGTGGTCGCTGCTGCTTTCCCTGGTGATTCATGTGGTCTTGTTCACGGCCATCGAACTGGGCAATCGCCTCGATCTGTGGCAGTTCACACCGGTGGCCCTCGTAGCCAGGTGGTTGGGCATCACTCCGCCCCCGCCCGCCCAGTCTGCCGGATTGACTACGACCCGACCGGCGGAACCGGTTCCGCAAGAGGTCCCGATGGTGTTTGTGGATGTGGATCCGTCGCAGGCGAGTCTCGAGGCTCCGCCGGATACCCCCTTCTACTCTCCGGTCAACTCCGTGGCCGCCGATCCTGATCCCGTGGACGATCAAGCCCAGCCGCGGCTCGACGGCAAACAGGACAAGGTACTCAAGACGCTGGCCACCGAACGGAGTGCCGCCGTTCCTCTGCAACCCGCTTCGCCAGCGGAGGCGCAACCCGAATCCAGCGCGCGCCAGCGACCGCCGGAGGTCGTTGACCGCGCCCAGCCCGAGCCCAAGCCCCTCGAACCGGAGGTGGCCAAGGTGGAGCCGGTGACCCGGGCGGTTCCCCGCGTCGAGCCCGGCAACTTCGAAGCCGCGAAACCAGTGCCCCAGCCGCAACCCGTTGCGTCCGCCATGCCTTCGGGAACGGGTATGGAAGCGCGGGAACGTCCGCGCACCCTGGCCGCCGCCCGGGCCGACCGGAATGTGAACCCGCACAGCGCGCTGGTGGGTGAGAAGTACAGGCAAGAGGGCGGGGTAAGGCGATTCAGCGTGCAGTCGTCCCTTGATGTCCGCGGCAGCCCTTTCGGGAACTACGACGCCCGCTTTGTCAGCATCGTCCAGCAGTGCTGGCTCGAACTCCTGCAGCAGCAGCGATACACCCTCGACCGGGTGGGCAAGGTGGTGCTGCGGTTCAAACTCACCTTCGACGGCCGCATCAAGGACATGGAGACGGTGGAATCGAACGTCGGTGAAATCTTCACGCTGCTCTGCCAGATGGCCATCACCAAGCCCGCGCCCTACGACAAATGGCCGACCGAAATGCGGAAGATGATCCGAGAGGATCATCGCGAGGTGATGTTCACGTTCTACTACTAGCCGGTGGGCGCCGGGCAGGAACGGGAAGTCAAGGTTTTCAGGGTCCTATGTGGAATTTTCTTCAAGCAGGTGGCCCCTTTATGTGGGTGCTGCTGGCGACGTCGGTGGTCGCTTTGGCGTTCATCATCGAACGTGGCGTGGCGCTGCGGCGAAGCCGCCTGCTTCCGGCGGGGTTGGAGTCGGCCATTGATCGCTGCCACGGCCATGAGGATTTGACCGTGCTGCAGATGGCCTGCCAGCAGTATCCCTCGACCCTCGCCCGACTGGTCCTGGTCGCCATCGAGCATCTGTCCAGCCCGAAGTCAGACAATTCCACCGCCGTGCAGACGCGGGCCCGGAACGAGGTGCAGTCGCTGGAACGGGGTCTGGTGGTGCTGGAGGTCATTGTGGGAATCTCGCCGTTGCTGGGTTTGATCGGCACGATTCACGGCCTGATCATCCTGTTCGGAGACCTCGGCCAGCAAGGGGTGACGGACAACGCTGCCTTTGCCCGGGGCATTTCGATCGCCCTGCACACCACCCTGTCGGGTCTGATGATCGCCGTGCCGACCCTCATTGCGTGGAGTTATTACACGAAGAAAGTCGAGGCGGTGGCGGTCGAGATGGAGACCGTCCTCGACGATTTCCTTCGCCGAATGTATCGCCGGCACCGGGCCGAGATTGAGGCGGCTCCGGGCGACGGCGTCTGAGATTGCGTTCCGATGCGCTTCTTCGAGAAGAAACGGCGGCAGCCCCCGGCGATCATCATCGTCTCGCTGGTGGACATCCTCATCGTGCTGCTGATCTTCCTGGTGGTGACCACCACCTTCAAGAATCAGCCCGCCGTCCGGCTCACGCTGCCGGAGGCGCAAGCCGGCACGCGCGGCCAGGCCGAGCCGGAGGCGGTCATCATCACCCTGACCAAGGATCCGCCGCAAATCTTCCTCGGCACGAGACCGGTCGAGCTCTCCGGTTTGCAGGCCGAACTGAACGAACTCGCCCGGCAGAACCCGGATGTCACCGTGGCGATCCGGTCGGACGAGGAGGCGCAGGTGGGGCGCTTCGTGAATGTTGCGGCGATGGTCAAGGCGGCGGGTTTCCGCAAACCGGTTGCCATCCATACCCGCACCGGGCTCAAGCCCTGATCCCGCTCCCGACGGGCGAACTTCGGCTTCCCCTCAGCGAGACTGCGAGATCTTGCGGATGGCGTTCAAGGGATGAACATCCAGCAGGTTTGGGTAAATGCCGGCGATCTGATCGGGCCGGAAGAAATTGAAGCCGCTGGCAAAATACACGGGCGCCACGGGTGCCTGCTCGCCCACGAGGAGACGCTCCGCCTCGGACAACAGCCCGGCCCTCCGGCGAAGGTCCGGCTCGCGATTCGCCCGCTCAAGCAGGAGGTCGTAGTCTGAATTCGACCAGCCCGTGCGGTTGTTGCCGTTGCGGCTGACAAACAAGTCAAGAAACGTGTTGGGATCATCGTAGTCGCCCACCCAACTGCTCTGGCTGAGGTCGTAGTCAAACTGGCGCTGGGCGGCGATGAAGACGCGCTTTTCGCGATTGTCCAGTTCCACCCGCAGGCCAAGCCCCTGATCCCACATCGTTTTCAGCTCGACCGCGATCTTCGCGTGCTCCTGCCCCGTGCCCGCGCCCGCCGTCCAGTACAAGTAGCGCAAGGGCCGCAGCCCGGTCCCGCCCGGATGCCCAGCCTCGGCCAGCAGGCGTCGGGCCGCCGCGAGATCGAACTCCACCGCCCGCATCGCCAGATGGTTGGCGGTGCCCGGCGGAACCATGCCGGCCGCGGGTTGTTCCCCGCCCCGGGTGATTCGCCCGACGATGCGCTGGCGGTCAATGGCCAGCGAGAGCGCCCGGCGCACCCGCGCGTCATCCAGTGGTGGGCGGGTGGTGTTAAACCGGACGAAATAGACCGCCAGGAAATCGAAGCGATGGCAATCCGGGCGCGGACGGAGCAGATCGAGGAGCTCGGCCGGCACCAGATTGCGATCCCAGATCACGTCCGCGTGGCCGGTTTCGTACAAGTTGAAGGATGTTGCCGGGTTGGCGATGGTCAGCAGATCAACGACCTCGATGGCCGTGTTGGCGGCGTCCCAGTAGCGCGGGTTTTTGCGCAGGCGCACCCGGTCGTTCAGCCGCCAAAAATCAAGTTGGTACGGTCCGCTGACCGGCAGGGGTTGCGCGCGAATCCACTGGTCGCCCAACCGCTCGATGGCGTGCCGGGGAACCACCGCCAGCGTTTGAAACGCGCAAAGATCGAGGAAGAACGGCGTCGGTTGGCGGAGTTGCACACGGAACCGATGCGCGTCCACGGCTTGGAAGCCAAGCTGCCGGGCGTCGGTCAGAGTGCCCGCATTGAACGATTCGGCATTCTCGATGAAAAAGAGCTGGCTGGCGTAGCCGGCGCCGGTCCTCGGATCCAGCGCGCGCCGCCAGGAGAAGGCAACGTCCTCGGCCGTGATCGGTTCGCCCGTGGACCACACGGCGTTCGTCCGCAGGTAGAACAGGTAAGTGCGCCCATCCGCCGTGATTTCCCACCGCTCTGCGAGCCCGGGGATGGGCCGGGCCGTCACCGGATCGTTCCGCGTCAACCCCTCAAAGAGCGGCATCGTCACGCGCAGGTCTTCGATGCTGAGGGCCAGGGCCGGATCGAGAGATTCCGGCTCTGCGCCGTTGATGATGGTCAACTCGGCCGGCGGCAGCGCCGGCCCGCAGCCGGTGAGCCAGAGCAGGGCCAGGAGGAAGGGGAAGAAGGCTCCGCGCCGGCCGACGGACCCGGTGAGGCGGACCCGCCACAAGCGAAACGCCTCCGGCGATTGACCGGAGGCGTTCCGCGCGCGTTGCATAAGCGGACTAAGGGGCCGGTTCTTCGGGCGGCGGCAGGGTGAAGACGCCTTGCTCGGTCGTCACCGTCGGCAGGGTCACGGTGGCGGGAGCAATCCCGGTCGGGCCGGGCGCTTGAATGGACGGCACCACGGTTTGCGGTGCAGCGGTCGCGGCCGGGGTCGCCGCGGCGGAAACCTCCTCAATCAGCTTCGCCATCCCCCGGCCCGCCTTGTGCGCCTCGTGATTGCGCAGGATGGAGAGAACCAGCGCGAGCACCAGGAACACCGCGGTCGCGTATTTGGTCACCTGGGTGAGCATGTTGCCGGACCCGGCGCCGAAAAGCGCCTCGGTCGCCGCGCCGCCAAACGCCATGCCCAGCCCGGCCTCTTTCTTGGGCAATTGCACCAAGACCAGCAGGATCAGGAACAACGAGGTGAGAACCAACACCAGCGTCAACAAACCAATGAGGAGACCCATAACAAAACGGCAAAACGGTCGTTGTTCAGATGGAATTCTTGATGATGTCCGTGAAGCTGCGGACTTCGAGCGAGGCCCCGCCCACCAGGGCGCCGTCCACATCCGGCTGCTCCATCAACTCGCGGGCGTTGGTCGGTTTCACGCTCCCGCCATACTGGATGCGCACCTGTTTGGCGGTTGCCTCGTCGAACATTTTCGCCAACACGCTCCGGATGAAGGCGTGCGCCGCCTGTGCCTGCGCAGTGGTCGCCGTCTTGCCGGTGCCGATGGCCCAGACCGGTTCGTACGCGATGATGGTTTCCTCCATTTGTTCCTTGGTCAGGCCGGCGAGACTCCCGCGCACCTGGGTTTCGAGCACTTTCTCGGTGAGGTTGCCTTCGCGCTCGGCAAGTGACTCGCCCACGCACACGATCGGCTTCAAGGCGGCCACGTGGGCACACGCCGCTTTGCGGGCGATGAGGGCGTCACTCTCATGCTGGTACTGCCGGCGTTCGGAATGTCCCAGGATGACATAACGGACGGAAAACTCCTTCAGCATCACGGCGGCAATCTCGCCGGTGAAAGCGCCGACGTTATGCTCGCTCAGGTTCTGTGCGCCGAGCCGGATGTTCGAGTCCAACACCGCCTTGGATACCGCGTCCAGCGCGGTGAAGGGCGGGCAGACGACGATGTCCACCTCCTTGACGGCGGCCAATTCGCGTTTGAGACCGTTCACGAGGTCCAACGCCTCGGCCACGGTCTTGTTCATCTTCCAGTTGCCGGCGATAATCAGCTTGCGGTCTTTGTTCATTGGAAATTGGCGTAATCAAATCCAGGTCGGCGTCAGTGGGAGCCTCCGCAGCGCCCGCCGGTCTTTTCCGACAACGCGGCCACGCCGGGCAACACCTTGCCCTCGAGGAACTCCAGCGACGCTCCGCCACCCGTTGACGTGTGGGTGACCTTCTTGTCGGCCCCGTACTTTTTGGCCGCGGTCGCCGTATCTCCCCCCCCAATCACGGTCGTGGCCCCCGCCTCCGTGGCCTTCACGATCGCCTCGGCCATGGCCTTGGTCGCCGCCTCGAAGGCCGGAAACTCAAAAACGCCGGGCGGTCCGTTCCAGATGATGGTCTTGGCCCGCAGGATCGCCTCGTTGAAGAGGGCGATGGACTTTGGCCCGACATCAAGCCCCAGCCAGCCATCGGGTATGCCCGTTGAATCGTCGGCCAGCTTGACGGCGGCGTCAGCGGCGAACTTGTCGCCGCAGATGTAATCCACCGGCAGGATGATTCTCTTGCCGAGTTTGGCGGCCTTCTCGAGCAGTCCCGGGACGGCCGAGGCCCCCTCCTCATCGAACAGCGAAGCGCCAATGGCCATGCCGCTGGCAACCTTTTTGAAGGTGAAGGCCATGCCGCCGCCAATGATAATCTCATCGGCCTTATCCAGGAGATTCTCGATGAGCTTGATCTTGTCGTTGATCTTGGCCCCGCCGAGGATGGCCAGCAGGGGGCGTCGGGGGTTGTCGAGGACCGCCGCGAAAGCGTCCAGCTCCTTTTTCATCAGGTAGCCCGCCGCGCGCTCCGGGAGGAGCACGCCCGTCATGGAGGAATGGTCGCGGTGGGCCGTCCCGAAAGCGTCGTTGACGTACACATCCGCCAGCTTGGTCAGGCTGGCGCGGAACGCTTTCACCTTTTCCGGGTCCGCCTTTAACTTGGTCTCCGTGCCGTCCGGATTCTTGATCTTGACCTTGCCCTCTTCTTCGATGTGGAACCGGAGGTTTTCCAGCAGGATGACATCGCCCGGCTTGGCCGCGGCGCAGACTGCCTCCACCTCGGGTCCGACACAGTCCGGCAGGAATTTCACGGGCCGGCCGAGCAACTTTTCCAAGGCGGCCGCGACAGGCCGGAGGGAGTATTTCTCGATCCGCTGGCCATCGGGCCGGCCGAGATGGGACATTAAAATGACCGCCGCGTTGTGGTCGAGAGCGTAGCGGATGGTGGGCAGCGCCGCTTCAATGCGTTTGGTGTTCGTGATCGCGCCGGTCGCTTTGTCCTGCGGGACGTTGAAGTCCACGCGAATCAGGACGCGCTTGCCCTGAAGATTCAGGTCTTCGATGAATAGCTTGGCCATACCCCAATCCCCAAAACGAGCCGCGAGGATAGTCGCGTCCCCCCCTGCGTCAAAAGGTTTTCCCGCCTGGCGCCCTCGCGCGGTCCCACCCCGCCCAAGCCCTGCCGGCTTGCTTTTGGGCGATCCTGTGTCAGCTCTTGTCCGGTTGAGGTATGCGATTTCACCCCCAATACGAGGAAGGTAACACCATCGGGCGTCCAAACCGCCGGACGACCGGCTTGAACCGCCCGATGCTGGCTGCGGGAATGAGCGGGAGACCGGGTGCGGGTTGGGTGGTCGGCAAGAGCGCAATCATTCGGCGGGTTTTGGTCCTGCTTTGCGCGCTGAGTTTTGGGGTGGCACGAGCGGCCGAACCGAATACGAGGGCCACACTCCTGCTCGGATCGGAGGTCGTGAAACCGGGCGAGACGGTTCTGGCCGGGGTCCGCCTCGAGATGGCACCGCGGTGGCACACCTATTGGCGCAACCCCGGCGAATCAGGTCTGGCGACCACGATTACCTGGTCATTGCCGGAAGGCGTGACGGCGGGCCCCATCCAGTGGCCGCCTCCGGTCACTCACACCGCCGCCGGCCTGACCACCTACGTCCACTATCGCGAGGTCGTTTTGCTGGTCGAGCTTTCGCTCTCCGGCTCGGTGAAGCCGGGGCCACTTCCGGTGCGCGCCACCGTGGATTGGCTGGAGTGTGAAGATGCGTGCCTGCCGGGCAGCGCGGAGATCGCGGGAACGCTCACGGTAGGTGCCGAGTCCAAACCATCGCCACACGCTGCGACGGTGGCGGAGTGGGCGCGCCGCATTCCCCAGCCTGATCCCGGCCTCGAAGTTCGCGCCGCATGGCTCCAGCCGCCGGTCGGAGCGGCGGCGGAGATCGTCATCGAAGGCAACGCCAGCACAGGTTTCACCCCGGTGGATTTTTACCCTTATGAGAGCGCGGACTACGAGGTCCTCGCGGGGGTTAAACCCCTCGATGCCGAACCCGGTCGGTTTCGTCTAGCGAAGACCGTCAAGCCGCTTGAAGGCCGGTTTCCGTCCGCGATCAACGGGATTCTGATTGCCGCGAGCACCGACAAAACGCCCGGAAAAGCTGTGGAGGTCGTGCTTCGCCCGGGCGAAGCTCCCGCCACGCCGGCCACCGGCACGTCCGGGATGGCGCCCCGGAGGCCCGCTTCGTTCAGCTTCGGCGCGTTGCTCGGGATGTTGGGTCTGGCGTTTCTGGGCGGTTTGATCCTGAATGTGATGCCGTGTGTCTTGCCGGTGATCGCGCTGAAGATCCTGGGATTCGTTCAGCAGAGCAAGGAGGAGCCGGCCCGGGTGCGGCAGATGGGGTGGATGTACACCCTCGGGGTGGTGGTCTCGTTTCTCATCCTCGCGACGGCGGTCATCCTTGTACAGCGGGGTGGCGAGGACGCGAGCTGGGGGATGCAGATGCAAAACCCGGTCTTCCGCGTGGTGCTGCTGGTGGTGGTTGTGCTGGTGGCGTTGAATCTGTTCGGGGTCTTCGAGATCGGGCTCTCAGGCAGCGCCATGGACGGCGCGGCGAAATTGGCGGCGAAAAGCGGCCTTTCCGGGGCGTTTTTCAACGGGGTCCTCGCCACCGCGCTGGCAACGCCCTGCACCGCCCCGTTTCTCACGGCGGCGCTGGGCTTTGCCTTTCTGCTCAAGAGCGGTTGGGTCATTCTGCTGGTGTTCGTGTTCACCGCCCTGGGCCTGGCCTCGCCGTACGTCGTGCTGAGCTGGCGGCCGGATTGGTTGCGATTCGTACCCAAACCCGGCCCGTGGATGGTGCGGTTCAAAGTGGCGATGGGTTTTCCCATGCTGGCCACCGCGGTTTGGTTGTTTGATGTAGCGGCCCCTTCCTACGGCGAGGGCGGGGTCCTTTGGCTGGGACTGTTCCTTGCCCTGATCGCCCTCGCCGCCTGGGTATGGGGTGAGTTCGTTCAGCGCGGCGGCCCGCGACGCGGAGCGGCGATGACGTTCTGCCTCGCATTGGTGGTTGGAAGTTACTTGTACCTTCTGGAGGGTCAGCTTCGGTGGCGGGATGCCCGCCTGACAGCCGTCAGCTCCGGGGTGATCAAAGACAGTCCGGATGGACTGGAATGGCATCCGTGGTCGCGCGAAGCCGTGGCCCGGGCGCAGGCGGCGGGCAAGGTGGTGCTGGTGGACTTCACCGCCAAGTGGTGCCTCACCTGTCAGTCGAACAAGAAGTTCGCGATTGATATTGAGCCCGTCCGCGCCCGGCTCCGCGCCTTGGGGGGCATCGCCCTGCGGGCGGACTACACGAACCGCGACCCCCGCATCACGGAAGAACTCCAGCGCCACGGCCGGGCCGCAGTGCCGACCGTGGTGATCTTCCCCGGCAAACCGGAGCGCGAACCGCTGGTTTTGCCCACCGTGCTCACTCCGGGAATTGTGCTGGAGGCGCTCGAAGCGGCATCACGGTAGGAGCGCCCGGGGAAAGCCGTTCGGGCCGCTTTGCGCGAATCCTCGCCGTCGTCAGGATCTCTGCCCCAACGAGCACCGATACACGAACGCCGGGGGCAGGTTGCGGAGAACGGGACGGCTGGTTTCGACGGAGCCGAACAGCTCCCGAAGCAGGCGCTGGAAGCTGCGCCCCCTCTTGGTCAGGTGGGGGCCCAGGTAGGCGAAGGTGGTGAAACGACCATCCGGGGCCAGCGCGGCCACCACCGCCCCCAGAATCTGCCGCTGAACCACCGCCGGCATGTTGGCAAACGGCAGCCCGGAAATGATATAATCCGCGTGCCGCCACCCGCGCTGGGTCAGGAACTGGCCCAGGCACGTTGCCGATCCCTCGTGGATGTCCAGCCCGGGAAACCTGGACCGAAGAAGCCGAACGGCGGCAGGGCTTAACTCGATCCCGAGGTATTTCGTGTGCCGGCCTTTGCGGGCGAGAATCGTCCGCGTGAAGGCGCCGGTCCCCGGGCCGAGTTCCAATACCGTCCCCGCATTGCCGAGGTCGGCTTGGTCCACCATCGCCTCGGCCAGCCAGGGACTGCTGGGACAGAAAGCACCGACCCGGCTTGGATGGCGCAGGAACGCCCACGTGAACCCGAAATACTCCCGAGCCCGCTGCCAGCCAACAGCCAGCACCGGGGACGGCCGTCCGCTCTCGGACAACGGCTCGGTGGAGGGATTTCCAAACATCGGTGGTAAGCTGACGACGCAAGGTGCGCCGGTGCGAGATCAGCCTCAGTCGGAAGGAACGATGTGGTCTGGCGTCATGTTCTAGGCTCCGGGGCGGCTTCCACCGCTCCGGGCTGCCTCGATCATCTCCCAAAACCTTGGGTTCTCCGCGAGCGCCTCGTCCTCGGCCATGGGCAGGCTGGACCGGAACTGGAAATCCTTGAGCGAGTTCTTCCCCAGGATGCGGTGAACGACCAGCCCGAGTTCGTGTTTCTCGAAGTACACCCGGTAATCACCCACCCGGAACCGGTGCAGCGTCTTGCCGGCCCGCTTCAATTTGCCAAACCGTTGGAGGTCCGTGCTCATCACCTCCTGGGGCAGGCCGCGGAAGTTGCCGAGAATCTCGAGTTGCAACTCTTTCGGCATCCGCGAGAGCTCAGCGGCGCTGGTCGGGTTGAAGATGATCTGAAACGGACGCATCCCGCCGGCCGATATGCACCGGCGGCCCGCCGCCTGTCAATGCGCGCGATTTGCGCCGGCGACGACCAGACCGGGCGGGCCGATTGCCCCGCTTTCACCCTCAACGCGCCTCCTGGCACCCGTTCCCGCGCGCCAGCCCGGCCACGCCTGCGCCGTCCCGAAAACCGGCAGTCCGTGCGACCGCCTCCCTTCGCCGATGGCGACGGGCTTTTGCGCCCCCCGGAGCGCGACGCTCACTCGAACGCCATCTCGTAGCTGATGACGTTGCCGGCGAAGCGGGTCTTGATCTTCGTGTTGCTCTTGTTGAAGACGGCCTGCATCGCCTTGTTGTCGGTGAGCACCTCGGCCGTGAAACCGCGGATGCCGTTGCGCCGGGCGATGCGGACGAGCGTCCGCAGCAGAAAGGTGCCGATGCCGCGATTCTGCCACTTGTCATGCACGACAAACGCCACCTCGGCCATGTTGGTCTTGGGATCGAGATAATAGCTGCCGACCGCGATGATCTCGTCGCCGTAGGCTTCGGGCATCGTGCCGACGATGGTCACGTCGTTGCGATGGTCAATATAGACGAACTCCTGAATTTCGTGCCGCGGGATGACGCGGCGGAAGCTCATGAAGCGATAGAAGATGGTCTGCTGGGACAGCGCGTAGAACAGGTCGCGCATCCGCGGCTCGTCCGTGGGATGAATGGGGCGGAAGTTGATCTGCGTGCCGTCGGAGAGCAGGAACGTGGTCCGCAGTTCCTTGGGGCCGACCATGATCTTGCCCTCCATATCGCTCATCGAGGCGGAGAGGTACTTGGCCTCGATGGCCTCGCGAAGCAACTGGGCGCGGAATTTGGGATGGGCAATGCAGATGAGTGCCAGCGCGCGCTCCTGAATGCTCTTCCCGTGCAGATACGCGCTGCCGTACTCGGTCACCACGTAGTTCAGGCTGGCGCGCGTGGTGACAACGCCGGCCCCCGGACTGAGCTGGGTGACGATGCGCGACACCGTGCCATTCTTGGCTGTGGAGGGAATGGCGATGATGGCTTTGCCGCCATGCGCCTTGGCCGCGCCGCGGTTGAAATCCACCTGGCCGCCAACGCCGGAGAAGAACCGGCTGCCGAGCGAGTCGGCGCAAACCTGGCCGGTGAGGTCCACTTCGAGCGCCACGTTGATGGCGACCATCTTGTGCTGCATCGAGATTGTGTGCGGGTCGTTGACGTACTCGGTGGGGTGGAAGGCGAACACCGGGTTGTCGTGGATGAAGTCGTAGAGCCGTTTGGTGCCCAGACAGAAGCTGGTGACGATCCGCCCGCGGTCAATGGTCTTGCGGGAGCCGTTGACGGCGCCGCATTCGACCAGGTCCACGATCCGATCGGAGATCATCTCGGTGTGGATGCCGATGTCTTTCTTGTGCTTGAGGAATCCCAGCAGCGCCTGCGGGATGCGCCCAATGCCCACCTCGATGGTCGAACCATCCTCGATGAGCGCCGCGAGATTCTCGGCGATTTGCTGCGTCTCCGGCGTGATGTCCATCGGTGGCACCTCGATGATCGGGTCGTCCACCGGAACGAGCACGTCCAGATCGTACACGTGGACGAAGGAGTCGCCGTGGGTGCAGGGCATGTTGGGATTGATCTGGGCGATGACCAGGGCGGCGTTTTCGATGGCGCATTTCACCACGTCCACCGACACGCCCAGGCTGCACATGCCGCGCGCGTCCGGCGGGGTGACCTGCACGAGCGCCACATCCAGCGGCAACTGACCGGAGTTGAAGAGGCGCGGGAGATCGGACAGGTGGATGGGGGTGTAATCCCCCAGCCCCTCCTGAATGATGTCACGCACGTTCTCCGCGATGAAGAAGCTGTTGACCCGGAAAAACTGGGTCATCTCCTTGTGGGCATAGGGCGCATTCCCGAAGGTGAGCAGGTGGACGATTTCGGTGTCGGGGAGTTCCACCGCCCGCTTGGTGAGGGCGCTGACCAATTGCAGCGGCTCGGCACAGCCGGTGCCGATGAAGATACGCTGGCCCGGGCGGATGCGCGCCACCGCGTCCTGCGGGGTGGCCACCATGGACTGGTACTTGGCCTGCCAGTCGGGATCGAAGCTGACGGTTTGGGTGCTCATGTTAGTTGGCAACTGGGGAAAGCGTCATGCGGGCGTCCGCGGCGTAGGCTTCGGTGCCGACTTCGCCGACGATGAACGGGTTGATGTCGAGTTCCTTGATCTCCGGGTAGTCGGTGGCGAGCTGGCTGATGCGCTGCAACGCCCGCGCGATGGCCAGCAGGTCCACCGGGGCCTGGCCCCGCGCGCCCTTGAGCAGGGCATAGGAGCGGGTGCCCATGAGCATCTGCATGGCCTCCTGCTCCGTGATGGGCGCCAGGTGGAAGGTGACGTCCTTCATCACCTCCACGAAGATGCCGCCCAGCCCGAACATCAACATCGGGCCGAACTGGGGATCCCGCGTCATGCCCAGGATGACCTCGCGTCCGCGGTGGCCCATCTTCTCCACGTAGGCGCCACGGATGTAGGCGCTGGGCGCCTTCCGTTGCACCCGCAACATCATCAAGTCAAAGGCGTCCCGCACCTGCTCGGCATTGGCCAGATTGATGCGGACACCACCAAAGTCGGATTTGTGGATTACGTCGGGCGAGCTGATTTTGAGCACGACCGGGTAGCCGATGCGGTTGGCCGTCTCGACCGCCTCGTCGGCGGTCGTCGCCAGCGCGCCCGGCAAGATTCTGAAGTCGTAAGCTTTGAGGATCTCCTTGGCCTCCACCTCCCCGACCTGCTGAATCCCGCTGCGCATGTGCCACTGGATGACGCGGTCCACGCGCCGGCGGTTGACTGGGTAACGATCCACAATCCGCGCGGGCCGGCGGCGCCACTGGGCATAATCCACCATCGCCTTCAGCGCCGCCACGGCGCGGTCTGGCGCGGGGTAGTTGGGAATGCCCAGCTCCATCAGCCGGGCCTTGCCCGCCGCGACCTCCTCACCGCCCATGAACGCGGTCAGCAGTGGCTTCTTGCCCTGGTTCGCCGCGTGGAGGCGCTCGGCCAGTTCGAGTGGCCGCGTCATGTTCTGCGGCGTGGCGACGACGATGATGGCGTCAATGTTTTCGTCCTCCTGAAGAATCTCGAAGGCCTTGATGTATCGGTCCGGCTCGGCATCGCCGATGACGTCCACCGGGTTGCCAAACGCGGCGGTTGGCGGCAGCACGGCGCGGAGCTTCTCCTTGCTGGCGTCGCTGGGGGAAACCATCTTCAACCCGATGGTCTCGGCGGCGTCCGCCGCCATGATGCCCGGGCCGCCCGCGTTGGTGATGACGCACACCCGGTCGCCGGCCGGCAGCGGCTGGGTGGCGAAGGCCAGCGCGTAGTCGAAGAGGGCCTCGAAATCCTCCGCCCGGATCACGCCCGACCGCTTGAACGCCGCGCCGTAGGCGATGTCCGTGCCGGCCAGACTGCCCGTGTGCGAGGAAGCCGCCTTGGCGCCGGCCGACGTGATGCCCACTTTCAGGATGACCACCGGCTTCACGCCCGCCGCCTGCTCCGCGATCCGGAGAAACTTGTCCCCCTCCTTGATGCTTTCGAGATAACCGGCGATCACCTTGGTCTCGGCGTCCGCCGCGAGGGCCTGGATGAAATCCACCTCGTTCAGGTCCGCCTTGTTGCCGAAGCTGATCACTTTGCCCAGGCCGAGTTTCTGGCTCGCCGCCCAGTCGAGGATGGCCACGCACAAGGCGCCGGATTGCGAGATCACCGAAATGTGTCCCGGGGGCGGCACCGTGGGGGCGAAGGTGGCGTTCATGTGGTGGTGCGTGTTGAGCACGCCCAGGCAGTTGGGGCCCATCAGGCGGACGCCCGCGGCCCGGCAGATCTCCACCAGCTCCTTTTCGGCTTCGGCTCCTTTGCCCCCCACCTCCTTGAACCCCGCCGTAATGACGATGATCGTCTTGGCGCCCGCCTTGATCGAGTTCTGGACGGCCTCCTTGACGTACTTGCCGCCCACGACGATGACGCTGAGGTCAATCTTGCCACCGAACTCGTCGAGGCTCTTGTAGCACTTGACCCCGAGAATCTCGGGCGCTTCGAGGTTGATGGGCACGATCGTGCCCTTGAACCCGCTGCGGGTCAGGTTGTGCATGAAGGCGTACCCGACCTTCTCCGGGTTCCGGGAAGCCCCGATCACCGCCACGGTCTGAGGATAAAGAAGTGACTCAAGCATACAGTTCCCATTGGTGGTCGGGACGACTGCTGGCGCGCCGCGCCGATCTGGCGCTCACCGCGCCGCCAACTCCGTGAGCCGGGCCGCCTGCGGAGGCCTCTACCCCAGAGCCCCGGCGACGCAGACGGTCACGACCGGACGTCCCAGACCGGGACGATTAGGGCAGGAATTGTGCCGGCTGGCTCGCCCTCAATTGGCGAACACTGTTCATTTTTTGGCGCGGCA
>CALJWR010000357.1 GCA_937976685.1 uncultured Verrucomicrobiae bacterium | reverse complement strand
GCCGCCGCCGGCAGGCGTCAACTGCCGTGGGCAGTTGCGGTAGGCGTTGTTGCCGTTGGCCACGCCGCCAAAGTACTGCCAGAGGCTGGCCGTGTCGAAGAGGTTGTCCCGCCATTCCCAGGCGTTGCCGCTGGCGGCGTTCAGGTTGCCAGTGGTGATCCCGCGAAAGAGGTTGTTGCGGGCGTACGTGGTCAGGGTGGTGTCCGTGCCGGTGCCCAGGCTGAACGGCACGCGGTTCAGGACGTTGTTGGTCAGGGCCTCGACGCGGGGTAGCTGCCGGCCGCGTTGAAGTTGAGGCTGCCGTGGAGTTCGCGGGCCGAAGGCGCCCTGCTGTACTGGGGGATCTGCGCCGAATGACCGCCGCCGACGGCCTTACGCACCGCGTGAATCGCCGACACGCCGCGTGGTGGAACGCACGTGACTCTCGGCGAGGACAGATTGTCAGTTTGCGGGGAAAACCAGCCAGTAATTTGCGGGTGAAAATCACCCACCTTTGAGGTCAAACGTTGTCCTGCGGATTCCCGAGCGGGGAAGACTGCGGGCGATGAATCAACTCAAAGTGAATCAACGACAAGCGATCATCAGCCTGCGGGAGCAGGGCTGGTCTAAGCGCCGGATTGCGCGGGAGCTGGCCCTGGACCGGGCCACGGTGCGCAAATACCTGGCCGCAGAGTCACCCACCCCGCACACCGGCTCGCAGACCGACGCGGAGGCAAAATCACCCACCCCGCACCTCGGGTCTGCGGTCGTTCCCAGCCCGGCCAGTGTCTGTGATCCGTGGGGGCAACAAATCGGGAAGGCGTGGCAGGCCGGCTTGTCCGTGCAGCGGATTTACCAGGATCTGGTGGCCGAGCATCAGCTCACGGGCAGTTACCATGCGGTGCGGCGGTTTGTGCGCCGTCGGCACGGGACACCGGCCGAGTTGCCATTCCGGCGGATGGAGTGCGCGCCAGGCCAGGAGAGCAGGTGGATTTCGGCCTGGGGGCGTGGGTGGTCGAGAACGGGAAACGTCGCAAGACCCACCTGTTCCGCTGTGTGCTGATCTGTTTCCAACCTGCACCGGCCTCGCCCAGGAAACTCAGAAGCGAGTTCACCGAGATCACCAGACTAGGGTTTGACCCCTGCTTGGTAGTACTGGGCATCGCTACGGCTTGGCTTGACCGGCAAGGCGCGCCTGCACCTCGAGATACCAGTTCCACCACTCGCGGGCTTCCGGTGTGCTTCGCCATCGGCGCGACTCTTGAAACCATGTGTCAACACCGGACTTACGAATCAGCTCCCAGGCTCGTTCGAAACCAACCTCGTTCACCAATGCCCGAATATGTGCCGCCTCTGCCACGACGCCGTGCGTCTGCGTTTCGTCCAACGCCGCGGGATTCTCGCGGTAGTACCTCAGCATCTGCTCGACTTCCGGCCGCCCGCTCCACGCTGTACCCGAGATCGCAGCGCCCACCAAGCCACGTCGGAGGTAATCGTCCGTGCGGTCTCTTACGTGCCAGAGCCGAATCCCGCGCCAGAAATCAATGTCCCGGGCACGTTCAAGAAACTGGAGGGCCTCGGGATGGCGGCGGCCCGCCACTCCAAGCAGGCTCGTCCAGGCTTCCAGCGAGTAGGATTCCTCTCGGGTGAGTGCGTGGCCCGCATAGGTGTTGGTCAACGCTCCTGTGAATGCTACGACGACCTCCGGCCCGCCCCGTAGCGCCAAGAGGTACGCCACGGTCAACTTGTTGGTCGGGCTGTCCGGTTCACGAAACCGCCGCAGCAAGTCCGCAAGGGTTGCTGCGTCGAACTCCGGCACCTCCCCGGGCTGCGGTAGGTTGCTGAAACCGCGCGTGGGCGGTCGGGAAAGCCATTCCGCCATCAGCGCCCGCCCGTCACGGTGCTGGCCGTCCGGCGTGGTCGGTTGCGTCGCAAACGAGTCCGGCCTACGACCAGCGGTTGAGGAAGGAGTCGGGACTTGATTCTTCGCCAGCGATTGCCCCACACCCGGAGGCGCCTGAGGCACCGGCGGCTGCCCCGGTCGCATCGCCAACCAAGCCGCAGCCAGGACCCCGGCGATCAGAGCCACTCGCAAAGAAGTTTTCATGGATTGTAGGCGTTCCAGACGGCCGGGGTGTAACTTTGGAACCAAGGACGCTCGTAGTAGGCGTTGATTTCGACGCCGTGCCCTTGGGCCGGGTCACACATGCTGTGGTGCATCACAGCCGTCGTGTCGTTGAACTCGCCGGGATTGTTGCCGTTCTCCAACCCGCGATGGTCGAGTCCTTCCGGGTGGACCAGGTGGCCATACTCGTGAATGGTAAGGAGGGAGGAAAGTTTGGTCTTAACGAGAACGATGCTCGGCCAGACCCACCGGTTGCTGCGATCCGCAGCAGAGCGACCGGCCCAGCCTGCCAACTCTATGCCTCCGATATACAATCTGGAAACAAGCTTTATGTTAGCGAACTCCTTACCGCCGGCACCGAGATTGAGCCCCATCACAAGAACATCCAAGTCGAACGGGCTTGTGATCTCATTGTACTTGGGATCGTGAAGCCCAGCAGGAAATTGCGCGTGCCGCGCCGGAATGATGAAGAACTCGAGGTACATCGGCACGTCATCGTCCAAACCGCATCCCAAGTTCAAATCGTCGTCTTGTCCCAAGATGCGGGCCCCTTCATCGAAGAGCGCCTGCAGGCCAGGGACTGGCGGATCGCCGGCATCGGGATGAAGGGACCAGGTCATCGTAATGGGTTTGGCCGGCCCTGCGCTCAAGACGTACTTCATCCACGATGGCGGCGGCGTGACCTGCGGGGTCACGTCGCTATCCGGTTGACAAGGCACTTGCAAGAGGACTTGTCCGTCCGGGTTCACCCGCCGTCCCCGCACGAGAATCTCGCTGACCACCGGATCTATCTGGACTCCACCCTGAGCGGCGTAGGGCTCCGGCAGATTGTAGCCGGCATTCCATGCCCACGGGGACAGTTCCGCGACGGCGTCCACCTGGTCAGCAATCACCTCCAGCACCACCGACCGAGTGCTCTTGGGCCAGTGGTGAA
>CALJWR010000356.1 GCA_937976685.1 uncultured Verrucomicrobiae bacterium | reverse complement strand
TCAGCCCCAAGTTGGCCTTCTGAATCGCCTTTTCAATCGGGTGCAGCATCGCCGCGTCCCACGGCTGGATGACCAGCATCCGTGGCTCGGGGGTGGTGATGCCGGCCAGTTCGCGGAGGCGCATGTGGGAGCCGTATGCTTCCACTTGGAGGTTCTCCACGAGCCCCGGCGAGGCCTTGCCGGTCCGCACGCCGGCGAACTCGTGAATCAGGACCTGTGCGGTCTTGTTCATCTTCTCTTCCGCTTCCAGCAGGATGTCATCGAGCGTCATAAGTTGTGGTGGGGTTAAACGGGGTTGACGTTGAAGTGGGTGCGGTACCGCGCGCCTCCGGTCAGCCGGTGACCAGCGTGCCGATGGGCTCGCCCATGACCACGCGCCGGATGCTGTGCGGCTGAAAGAAATCAAAGACGATAATCGGCAGCTTGTTGTCCATGCAGAGGGAAAAGGCGGTGGCATCCATGACCTTCAGGCGGCGGGCCAGCGCCTCGGAGTAGGTGATGGTGTCAAATCGTTTTGCGTCCGGGTTCTTCTTCGGATCGCTGTCGTAAACGCCGTCCACCTTGGTGGCCTTGAGCACCACTTCCGCCCCGATTTCGCTCGCGCGCAGGGCCGCCGCCGTATCGGTCGAAAAATAGGGATTGCCCGTTCCCGCTCCAAACACCACTACGCGCCCGCGTTCCAGATGGCGCACGGCTCGCCGGCGGATGAAGGGTTCCGCCACCTGCGAAACCGAGATGGCCGTCTGCACGCGGGTGGGCACGCCGTTCTTCTCCAGCGCGTCCTGCAAGGCCAGGGAATTGATGATCGTGGCCAGCATTCCCATGTAATCGCCGGTGGCCCGTTCGATGCCACGTTCGCTGCCCACCTGGCCGCGGAAGATGTTTCCGCCACCGACCACGATCACGACTTCCACTCCCAGTTCGCGCACCTCGCGCACTTGCCGCGCAATCGCATGAACGGTCTTCGGACAGATCCCGAAGCCGGTGTCGCCCGCGAGGGCTTCCCCGCTGAGTTTGAGCAGGACACGACGAAACTTGGGCGCGGGGGAATCGCTCATGAAAAGGTGTTCGGCGGGCGAACGGCGGACGGGCAGGGGAGAAGACCCGCCCGTTCAGGACAAAGCCGGGCGCTGAAAGTGGTCTTCATAGAGCGCCGGTGTTGTATCAACGTAGGCGTGCCGCGTCAATCGGCGCCATGCCTCCCTGGTGGGATTACTACTGTTGCGAACGCATCAAAAGGGTTGTGCGGCCACGCCGAGTTCGTTATGGGCTCGCCCGCAAATGAAGGAAATCCTCCCCTCTCCAGTTCCGGGCGTCGGTGATCCAAGCGACGCGGTACGGCAGTTGTTTCAGCAGTACGTCGTTCCCAGCTACGGCCGGTACGATCTGGTTTTGAGTCATGGCCGCGGCAGCCAGGTCTGGGACGTCACGGGCAGGCGCTACCTCGACCTCGGGGGCGGCATTGCCGTGTGTTCCCTCGGGCACGCACACCCCGAAGTCGCCGAGACGATCGCCGCTCAGGCACGGCGGCTGATTCACGTCTCGAACCTCTACTACACGGAACCGCAGGGCCGCCTCGCGGCAGCGCTCGTCCGCCATTTGGCGCGAGGCAAGGTCTTCTTTGCCAACAGCGGCGGGGAGGCCAACGAAGGGTTGTACAAGCTGGCCCGCCGCTACGGTCACGACGAGGGGCGTTTCGAAATCCTGACCGCTTTGAACTCCTTTCACGGGCGAACCCTCGCGGGCATCGCCGCCAACGGGCAGGAGAAGTTTCGGCAGGGCTTTGGTCCCGCCGTAGCCGGTTTCCGCCATGTGCCGTTCAACGACCTCGCAGCGACGCGCGCCGCCATTTCGCCTGCCACGGTCGCGGTCCTGATCGAAGGCGTGCAGGGCGAGGGAGGCATCACCCCGGCGACGCCCGAATACCTCCTCGGGCTGCGCGCCTTGTGCGACGAACACAGGTTGCTCCTCCTGATGGACGGCGTGCAGTGCGGCTACTTCCGCACCGGCCGCTTTCAGAGTTTTCAGCGCATTCTCGAGGCCATTCCCGGGGCGGACGGCTTCCTGCCTGACGCCGTCTCGATGGCCAAGTCGCTGGCCGGCGGCTTTCCAATGGGAGCGTTTTGGGTACGCGACCGTTACTCGGATTTACTCGGGCCAGGTTCGCACGCCACGACTTTCGGAGGCACCCCGCTCGCGTGCTCGGTCGCGCTCAAGGTCCTGGAGGTCGTCGAGCGCGACGGCCTGGCCGAAAACGCTCGTGGCATCGGTGCGTTTCTTAGGGAGGGCTTGGAACGCCTCCAGCGGGAAGTGCCCGGTGTGATTCGCGCGGTCCGGGGCTTGGGCTTGATGCTGGGGTTCGAACTCGCACCCCGCAAAGAAATCCCCGGCTTCGCCGCCGCCGACAAGCCCGCCTCCGGCCAGTTCGTTCAACGGTTGCACGAGGCCGGCGTTTTGACCGTGCCTTCTGGGGCTCAGGTGGTGCGCCTGCTTCCGGCGCTCAACCTCACGCGCGCAGAGGCCGAAGAAGGTCTGGCCAGGATCGAGACGGTGGTGCGCGCGGCGGCCGGGTGAAAACGCTGGTGCGAAGAATCTTGGCGCGAGGGATCCTGCCCGGGAGCAATCCACTTCACTCAGCGGCCCGGGTGGGCTCACGGTCGGCAGGGCCGGTGGCCACTCGAGCGGCCAGTTGCTCGGTGTACAAACGAGCCGCCTGGCCGAGGAAGTCATACGCCACAGAATGAGCCGCAGCCTCGCGAGCGAGGGTCAGGGCTTCCTTCGGCCTGCCGCCCACGTCGAGGTACATCGCCACGTAAAGCCGCGCGTAGAAGCGCGCGGCCGCTCCGGTCGCCTCGTCCGTGACCGACTCGGCGGCGGCGAACACCGTGGTCGTCGCCGCCTGACCCGCGTAAAGTCGCCAGATTTCCGGCATCGGCACGCGCGGGTCGCCGCTCACCGCTAGCAGGGCGGTGCGCGCCTGGGCAGGGCCCTCGAGCTTCGCGACGGAAAAGTAGTGCCACGCGGCCACTTCCACGTCGTTGGTGTTGACCCGACGGTGCGCTTCGAATTGCCGCCGCGCGTCGTCGTGGCGGCCCGCCAGGCTGAGAGCCACGCCCCGCTGCCAAAGCTCAGGCATTCGTTGCGGTGCCATCTCCGCGAGGCGATCAAAGTCCTCCACGGCCCGCGCCAACCGTCCGTCCCGGAATCTGGCCAGCGCCCGCTGAAACCGGGCGTCGGGATCGCGCGGATTCAGTTCCAGCACCTTTGCGAAGTCGGCGGCCGCGTCCCGAAACGCGCCGTTGGCCGCGCGCAGCCGCCCCCGCAGCATCCAGCCCTCTACGGATTTCGGCACCAGCCGGATGGCTTCCGTGGCAGCAACCAGTGCCTCGTTGGTTCGACGCTGACGCTGCAGCGCCTCGGCCTCGCCCAGCAGAACCCGCATTCTTGCCAGGCCTTGAATCGGCGCGGTCTCCTGACCGGCGGCTGGCACGGCGGCGACCCAGCCCCAAGTGAGGAGACCCACGAGGAGTGTCGCCGCCGATCGCCGGCGCTCCGTGCCCACCGTGCCGCTATACTGGCTGACCGTCACTTGCCCTTCGATTCGAAGAGGTACGCCCGGAAGCCGACGTTCAGCATGACGGTGGAGAAATCACCCTCGGCCCGTCGGCCGTTGATCTCGAACTCGTGGCCCCACGAATAGAGCCAGCGCGCATCGGCGTTTAGTGAGAAGTTGCGGGTGACGAAGTACTCGATGCCGCCGCCCACGGCGAGCGCCGGATAGATGCCCTTCGCGTCAATGTGCAGGTCCGCGCCGGCCTCTTTCTGGTCATTCGACTCGCCATAGACGATCCCCGCGCCCGCCATCAGGTAAGGCACCCACCGACCGCGGTTCGTTGGTAGGCGCAGCCGCAGGTAAGGCAGCACCGCGCCCATGCCGTACTCGCTGATCGCGCCGTAGCCCTCGTACTCTAAATTCGGTTCCAGACTGTCCGCCACCAACTCGACCCCGAGGTGTTCGCCAAAGTCGTAGCCAAACGCAAGGCTGCCGGTTTGGCTGAAGCTCCCCTTGGCTGAGGGCTCCGCGCCGAACGAAACGCCGTTCGAAAACGCGTCGTCGGTCAGGATGTGCCCCCCCAGACGGAGCCCGAAGTAGAACCGATTTCGGGTCAACTCTCCGGGTTCGCCCAGCAGCGGACGCGGGTTGTTCTCGTCCCAGTACACGCGCAATCCGAACGTGAACATCGCCGAGGACAGTTCCACCTCCGTGGACTCGCCCGCCACCCGCGCGTCAATCGGGTTCATCCACAGGTATTTGCCCTCGATGCCAAACGTCATGTTGTCGTTGAGGAAGTACTCGATGCCACCGCCCAGACCGACCGAGACGGTCCAGCCCTCGATATCCACCTCCTGGCCGAACGCAGCCTTTTGCCGGTCGTTGAACTGCAGGAACGTGGGTCCCACGCCAAACAGCGCGTAAGGCACCAGCCGGTCCTTGAGCATTGGATATCGCAACCGCAGGTAGGGCAGGGGATTCCAGGCTGAAACCTCGCCCAGAACTCCGCCGAGCTTCTCGGACTCATGCTCGCGCTCGAAGAAATCCAGCGTCAGCTCCGCCCCCATGTAGCGATTGAAGTTCGCGCCCAGGCTGAATGACCACAGGTCGTCCACACCCCACAGCGGGCTGACGTCGCCGCTGTGGAACCGCAGATACGGACGGAACCGATCAGCGTCTTCCGCGTGGGCGTTGGGTGCCAGCGCCCCGGCGAGACATAGCGCCGCGCCCGTCGCGGGCAGCAATGATTGCCGCCAAGGGGCCGTTGTGCGGGAAAGTTGTCGTGGGGAACGGTCCAAGCGGCGGAGAAAATGGTTCATAAACACAGGGGTAGCATGGGCAACCGCCCGCGGCCACACAACGCGAAACTCCGCCCGCCCGAGTTAGGACACATCGCAGTCTCTTGCGCGGAGTTTCGGCTTTCCAGGCAATCCACGGGCGTGGACCTGTAATGCTGTTTTCGAAATCACGCAGTTTGCCCGGAGATCTGCGGTTGTGAGGAATGGAGACACGCCCCGTGCTGGGGGCAGAGACCAACCGACCTCCGGTCAGCCGCGGGGCCGGTCGGGAGACCAGTGTGACGGGGTACTGCCGAGTCGGTGCCTGAGCCGCCCGGGACCCGCCCGGTAGATCCCGGTTTGTTTTCGGCTTTGCAGGCCAACCACGGGTTCATGCCCCCTGCTGCCGCGTTTACAAGAGCCCGCAATGCCATGCGAAGACACCGGGCTGCGAGAGAGTGAGACGCGCCTGAGTTGGCCTTGGTGCCCGGTCCCAAGCCTGGCTCGGCAAACCGCCGCGTACGAGGTTGGGGGCCACGTGTGGCGTCTGGCGGCTGGGGCCCGGACGCCGATCACAACCCGCGCGCCAGCGTCCACACGCCCACTTCCGTTGCACCGCCCTTCAGCAGGGCCCGGGCGCAGGCACTGGTGGTGGCGCCGGTGGTCAGCACGTCATCCACCAGCACCACGCGCCTTCCTTTGAGTGCTTCGCCGGCCACCGGCGCAAACGCCCCGCGCATGTTGTCGGCGCGCTCCTGACGGTTCAGTTGGGTCTGGGTTCGCGTGGGAACAACCCGCCTGACGACAGTGGTTAGGAGTGGCAGGCCGGTCGCCTGCGCGAGTGCCGCGCCCAGTCGCTCGGCTTGGTTGAACTCCCGCTCGCGGCGCTTCACCGGAAACAGGGGCACCGGCACCAGCGCCTCCCAACCGCCTTCGCGGATCGGCGTCGCCGCCTGGCGGATCAGCAGATTCGCCAGAAAGGGCTCAAACCACAGCGCGCGCTGGTACTTGTAGCGGTGGATGATCTCCAGCAGAAACGGCGTCGCCACCACCGCTGCCCGTGCCTGGCTGAAGGCCAGATCCAGTTCGCGGCAATTGGCACACTCGAACCGCGTGGTGATCTCGCCTTCGAACGGTAGCCCGCAGCGTTCGCAGTATGGCGGCTGCACGAAGCGGATGCCGCCGGGCCGCGACCAGCAGCGCCCGCACACGTAACCCTCCTCCGGCCCCGCGCGCTCCTCGCCGCAGACCTGGCAGATTGGAGGAAACACGAGGCCCACGGCCGCCTCCCACGTGCTTCGCATGGCGTCAATCCAACTCATTGCGGTCCCCTTCGTGCGAAAACCCTAACGCTCTGGACCATCCGGCCAAGCCGCTTCATGCCCCTTTCCCTTCGCCGCCCACCCAGTCCCCACCGTGGTCAGAACCCGGCGTGTGGCCATCCTCTGCATATCTGTCGGATGCCACGGCCCGAGACGCTGCTGTCCGCCACCCCGCGGTGGGTGGGCGCTCGCCACCCTTCGCCGCGACGGTCAGAACCCTTGGTTCTCCCGCAGATCCCCGCCTTCTTTGCCTCTTGGCGCTGTCACCCCGTTTGGTCATCCAGCGGCCTCCGCACGCCCAATCCGGGTTTCTGCATGACGTGCGTATAGATCTGAGTCGTCGCCACATCCCGGTGCCCGAACTAGTCCTGCACGGTCCGACTATTTCGGTTTGGGAAACCGAAACAGGAATTCGAGCACAGCGAGAAGCCCCGCTGGGATGAGCGAGCGGACGCGAGCGCATCAATTGCATGCCGCTTTCCAGCCAATTCGCGGCGAAATGGTGGCGGAAGGTGTCGGCGTTCACCCCTTTCGTCAGCCCTGCCCGCCGCTCCCCCGGCGGAGAGTGTTCCCACCTGGCCCGCCGGGATGATCTCGACGCAGGGCCATCAGCGAAGGGCCTCGCCGAGTCTCCTGATGCCTTCCTCGATTTCCGCCGGGCTGGCATTGCCGAAGCTCAGACGCAGTTCATCGTCCGGTATCGGGCGATTGGGATCAGCGCCGTAACAGAGACTGCCGGGCACGTACAGGACTCCCGCTTCGAGCGCCCGCCGGAAGAGCGGCGATTTCAGTCCCGTCCTGATCCCTCGCAAGCGCGCCCAGACGTACATGCCTCCTTGCGGCTCCCGCCACTCGATCGAGGGCGGGAGGCGCCGGCGGAGGGCGCGGGCGAGGCCGCGAGCTTTGCGCGCGTACCGACGCCGGAGCGTGGCGAGGTGGTCGGAGTACTCGGAGGAAGCCAGCGCGCGGGCGAGCAGGTGTTGCAGCAGGCTGGACGTGCCGAAGTCGTGATTCCCCTTCACCCGCGTGGCGGGACCCAAGAGGGTGGGTGGCAGAAAGCCGAAGCCCACGCGCACGCCGGTCGCAAAGGGCTTGCTGTAGGTTCCCAGGTGGATGACCCGCTCGCCGGCGCGGGGCAGCGTGAGTGCCGAGGGCACATCGTCGCCGGCGAAGCGCATTTCCCGGTAGGCGGCGTCCTCGAGCAGGTAGAGCCGGTGCCCGGCCGCTCGCTCGAAGCGACGGAGGAGGGCCAGAGCGCCCGCCTTCTTCGCGAGGCTGGTGGTGACGCCGGTCGGATTTTGGTAGTAGCTGACGAGGTAGAGGAGTTTTACCCGTGGCAATTCGCCCCGTTGTTCGAGGTCCGTCAGCACCCGCTGCAGGTCGGCGAGAGCGAGACCGTCGTCTTCGAGTTTGATACCCCGGCAGCGAACACCGTGGCTTTGCAGGATGCTCAGATAGACGAAATAGGTCGGATCCTCGACCAGGACGATGTCACCCGGGTTGCAGAGAATCTCCGTGACGAGGTAAAGGAGTTGTTGCGAGCCGTGGCCGATAAGAACGCGGTCCGGTGAATTCCGGGGATCGTTCGACGGGGCACCGTCCAGTCCACGAATGCGCTCCGCAGTTCGTTGCCGGAGTTCGGGCAAGCCGGCGGTGGAACCATACTGCAGGGCTGGCTCAGCGGAGCGCCGGGCGGACAGCAGCCGGGTCAACAGCGCGCGCGACTCGGCCACCGGTAGCGTGGGGTTGTCAGTAAAGCCCGCGGCCAAACTGATGAGCCCCGGCCGAGAGAGGGCGATCTCCATCAGCCATGAGATCGGGGGCGGCGCGGTGCGCTCGCCGAGGGCGGAAAGAGCGGGGTTCACGTTGGGGGCAAGCCATCCGCTGCCGCGGTGCCAGCCGTGGAGGCGCCGACGGCACTGGCCGGGATCAGCCGCAAGAGGGCGAGGACATTCAAGGTGGCCTTGGGCACAAAGGAGCTCACCTCGACGTACTCGGGCAACTTTGATCCGTCGGCGCTGCGCTCGGAGCAATGCCCGTGGTCACCGCGCGGACCGAGTCCATCCAGCGTGGGCACGGCGTCCCATAGGAGATTGCCATCGCTGAGCCCGCCGCGCTCTTCTGCGACGAGCGGCATCCCGAGGTCTGACGCGGTGGCCCGCCACAGCTCGAAAAGGCGGTCGGTACCCGGGTTGCGCGGCCATGGGCGGCTCTCGCTGAGAATCTCGACGGCGACGCGGCAGGCAAAACCATCCGCGGAACTGCGGACGTCCCCGGGGCCGTGGAGGGCCAGCAGATCGGCCTTGGCCTGGGCGTACACGTCGGGCGAGAACGCGCGCAGTTCGCCCTCGGCGACCGCCTCGTGCGGCACCCGATTCAGCCCGGTGCCGCCGCGAACGCGGCCCGGGTTGAAGGTAAGCGCCCGGGTGTAATCGGTCAGTGCCGCCACCCGGTCCAGGGTGCGGCCGAGTTGCACGATCGCGTTCGCGCCGCGTTCATGCAGCGCGCCGGCGTGGGCACCGCGTCCCCTCACGGTGATCCGCCAGGTCGCCCGTCCTTTGCGGGCGACCACCAGGGCGCGTTGGTCGTTGACCTTGCCCTCGGCTTCGAACACGAGGGCTGCCAGCGTGCCGGCGTCGCAGCGTCGGCGACACACTTCGCCGAAATCGTGGGAGAGCGTTTCCTCGGACGAATTGAAAAACAGTTGCCAGGTGATTGTTTGAAAGACGGCGGGGGCCAGTTCGCGCAGGGCGGCCAATACCAGCCACATCATGACGGTGCCGCCTTTGATGTCCTCGGTGCCCGGGCCGTAAATACGATTGCCCTCAGGTTGCCAGCGGAAGTTGTGTCGGGCCTCCTCCTCCGGCGGAAAGACGGTGTCCAAGTGCGAGACCATCGCGATGCTGCGATGGGTGGTGCCGGGTCGCGTGAGCACCAGGTGATCGCCCCACTCAGGGTTGGCGGAAGGAACGAATTCAGCCGCGAATCCCAGGGGAGCAAAACTTTCGGCTGTCAGGCGCGCCAGCCGGTTCACCCCCTCGCGATTCTCGGTCCAGCTATTGATGTCCACCATCCGCCGCAGCAGATCCAGCGCGGCGGGGAGTCGGCCGGCGAGCCAGGACCTTAGTTCGTCCGGCGGCAACAGGTTTTGCATGGGCCGAGGGTGGCAGAAGGGAATGGGATTGACGATGCGGAACCCCGGGTCGGGCAGACGGGTTAAGACGAGCAGACCGTCGTCCGGGAGCTGGTGAAATGGCTCACGGCCAGACGCGGGTCCGTGGCTCCAGTCCAACGCGGGCGATCAGGCGGCTTCCGGTTCGATGCCGAGGCGCTTCTGAATCTGCTCTAAGGGCACGCCCTTGGTCTCGGGCACCATCACGCGCACCCAGATCAGTTGCAGCACCATCATCCCGCAAAAGAACAGAAACACGTAGCCGGGCGCAAAAGCGGTAACGACTTTTGGAAACACGCTGGTCAGCAGGGCGGCGAAGACCCAATGGGTGAAGCTGCCGAGGGCCTGGCCTTCGGCCCGATGCCGGTTCGGGAAGATCTCCGCGATGAATACCCAGATCACCGCGCCCTGACCAACGGCATGGGCCGCGATGAAGGCAAAGATGGACACCAGCACGACGAGGCCACCCGTGCCGGCGGCGTCAGAAGCTTGCTTCAGAATCGCCGTGGCGGCGGCTCTGACGCCGGCGGGTGAGGCATCGTCCGGAATATCGGGAGCGCCTCCCGGGTAGCCGGGAGCCTTCAGCGCGTCGGTGAGGGCGGCGCGGGCCGAGGCGAGTTTCGCCTCGAGTTCAGCGGCGCTCGCCGGGGGTGCGGCATCCCACCGTCCGGCCAGGTCGCGCACCGCGATGGCTGCGGAGGCGACCTTGAACTGCGGTGCGTAGGTGAAGAAGGCCAGCGCGCACACGCCCAGCGAGACGATGTAGCCAACGGAACCGATGTAGAGCAGGGTGCGCCGGCCGAGGCGGTCAATGAGCCACAGTCCCACAAAGGTAAAGACGAGGTTCGTCACGCCGATGCCGACGGACTGCAGCAGGGAGGCGCTGGCGTCCAAGCCCGTCAGCCCGAAGATGCGCGGCGCGAAGTACAGAATGGCGTTGATGCCGGAGAGCTGGTTGAAGAACGCGATGAGAAATGCCAGCAGGATGGGCACGCGGAGGCGCCGGGTCCAGAACCCGGCGGAGGACCGGCGTTCCGAGGAGGCGGCCGCGATTTCATCGGCGTGGGCTTCGAGTTCCGAGGGCGAGGCCTCGGGCTCGATCAGCCGAAGCACCGCGACGCCCGCCGCCCGATCGCCTTTTCGGCCCAGCAACCAGCGGGGGCTCTCCGGGAGGCCCAGACAAAGCGCGGTGTAGAAAAACGCCGGGACGGCCTCGACGCCGAGCATCCACCGCCAGGCGTTGTCGCCAACGCCCCCGAGCAGGGCGTTGCTCAGGAACGCCACGAGGATGCCGAACACGATGTTGAACTGGAACATGCCCGCCAGCCGGCCGCGGCGGCCCGGCGGCGAGATTTCAGAAATGTAAAGGGGCGCGGCGACAGTGGAAATGCCCACACCGAGGCCCCCGATGAACCGCGCGAGGCTGAAGGTGTACACGCCCGTGGCCAGGCCGGACCAGACCGCGGACACGAAATACAGGATGCCGATCCACAGCAGGGTTCGTCGCCGTCCGAACCGGTCGGTCGGCCAGCCGCCGATCAACGAACCAAGCACCGTGCCATACAGCGCGGAGGCCATCGCGAAGCCGTGCAGGCCGGGGCTGAGATTCCATAGCGACTGAATCGTTTGTTCCGCGCCGGAGATGACCACCGTGTCAAAGCCGAAGAGAAGTCCCGAGAGCGCGGAGGAAAGGGACCAGAAAAAGATGCGGTGCTTCATGAGATGGCGGTGACGCGCCCGAAGCCTACCCTACGGGGGGAGCGGAGTTCAACCCGCCGAGCGGGCAGCCGCGGAGGAGGTCGGGCAAGGTCGGGCGCAGTCCACGGGAACCCCGCTCAGGAGCCTTTCAGCCAGCGGGCCATTTCCACGGCGGCGTAAGTAATGAGGACGTCTGCCCCCGCGCGATGAAGGGCGAGCAGGGCTTCCGTCATCACGGCGCGCTCGTCGAGCCAGCCCTTCTCCGCGGCAGCCTTGATCATGCTGAATTCGCCGCTGACGGCATAGGCGGCCGTCGGATAGCCGAACGTGGTTTTCACGCGGTACACGAGGTCCAAGTAAGCCAGCGCCGGTTTGACCATGACGATGTCCGCGCCCTCCTGGATGTCCAAGGCGACCTCGCGCAGCGCCTCGTTGGCGTTGGCAGCATCCATTTGGTAACTGCGCCGGTCGCCGAATTTGGGGGCGCTTTCGGCCGCCTCGCGGAAGGGCCCGTAGAAGGCCGACGCAAATTTGGCGGCGTAGGACATGATCGGCGTCTCGGTGAATCCCGCCGCATCAAGGGCCGTGCGGATGGTTCCGACCCGTCCGTCCATCATGTCGCTGGGGGCGACGATGTCCGCCCCGGCCTCGGCGTGGCTCACGGCGGCGCGCGCCAGCAGCTTGAGGGTCGGATCGTTCAAGATGCGACCGCCGCGCGAGTGAGCGTGCACGATCCCGCAGTGGCCGTGGCTCATGTACTCGCACAGGCACACATCGGTGATCACCAGGAGGTCCGGCAACTCGCGCTTGAGAAGGCGGATCGCCTGCTGGACAACGCCCTTCGTTGCGTACGCCCCCGAGGCCTTCTCATCCTTCCGATCCGGGATGCCGAACAGCAGCACGGCCGGAATGCCTGCGGCGTGGGCGGCGGTTGCCTCGTTCAGCAATTCATCGGGAGAAAGCTGGCATACGCCGGGCATCGAGCCGATGGGATGCCGCACCTTCCGGCCGCTGCGCACAAAGAGCGGCAGGACGAACTGGTCAGCGGTCAGGCGCGTCTCCGCGACCAGGCGGCGCAGGGCAGGGGACTGCCGGAGACGGCGACCACGGTAGGCCGGGAAGCGGGCCACAGCGTCGTAAGTCATCGGCTCAGGTTACGCCGCCGCCTTCGCCGCGGCGAGATCGCTTCGCCGTTGCGCCATGCTCTTGAAGAACTCGTACCCCTCCCGCAGCCGCCGGACGCACACGTCCTTGTCCTCGAGCATGGTCTTGATGATGCGCAGGATGGGCTTCGGGCGCAGGTAGTAGCGGTGGTAGAAGCGCTCGACGGCCTCGAAGATTTCCTCCTTCGTGAGGTTCGGGTACTCCAGCGAGGACTCCTGGAAACCATCCTCGTGGACGATGTCCGTCTTGTCGCGCTTGACGAACCAGCCGTTGAGGCGCGCCTGCTCGTACAGTTCGGTGCCGGGATAAGGAGCGGCGAGGCTCACCTGCATGGAGAAGACGTCGAGTTCCTGGGCGAAGCGGATCGTTTCCTCGATCGTCTCGCGAGTCTCCACCGGCAGACCGAGGATGAAGGTACCGTGGATGACGACGCCCGCCTTGTGGCAGTCGCGCGTGAAACGGCGCATCTCCTCGGTGGTCACGCCCTTCTTGATGTTCTTGAGAATCTGTTCATTGCCCGATTCGTAGCCGACCAAAAACAGCCGGAGACCGCCGTCCTTCATCTGTCGGATGGTGTCGTAGTCGAGGTTCGCGCGGCTGTTGCAACTCCAAGTCAGGCCCAGCGGCGCAAGCTTCTTTGCGATCTCGCGGGCGCGCGGCAGGTTGGCGGTGAAGGTGTCGTCGTCGAAGAAAAACTCCTTCACCTGCGGGAAGAGCCGTTTCATGTAGGCCATCTCGTCGGCGACGTTCTGGGCCGAGCGCACGCGGTATTTGTGGCCGCCGATGGTTTGGGGCCAGAGGCAGAAAGTGCATTGGGCCGGGCAGCCCCGGCCGGTGTACATGCTGACGTACGGGTGCAGGAGATAGCCGATGAAGTACTTCTCGATTTGCAAGTCGCGCTTGTACACGTCCGCCACCCAGGGCAGCGCGTCCATCTCAGCAATCAATTCCCGTTCGGGGTTGTGGCGGATCTTGCCGTCGGCGTCCCGGTAGCTCAGGCCGGCGATGTCCTTCAAAGGACGGCCCTCGGCGACCTCCTTGCAGGTGAAGTCGAACTCCTTGCGCCCCACCCAGTCAATGGCCGGCGACGCCTTGAGCGTCTCGGTGGGCAACACGGCGGCGTGCGCTCCCACGAAGCCGATCTTCGTGTCCGGCCGCCGGGCTTTGATGGCTTCGGCGACCTTGCAGTCGTTGTGCAACGACGGGGTGCTGGTGTGGATGATGACGTGATCGTAGCTCTCGGCGATCTGCAGGCACTCGTCGCGGCGGATGCCGTGGGGCGGACAGTCGAGGAGCCTGGAATCCGGCACCAAGGCGGCGGGCTGGGCCAGCCAGGTGGGGTACCAAAAGCTGGTGACCTCGCGGCGCGCCTGGTAGCGCGATCCAGCACCGCCGTCGAAGCCGTCGAAACTGGGAGGAGAAAGGAAGAGGGTCCTCATGACAGAGACAATCGTCGCGAAGGCCAGGGAGCTGGGTACGGGGTCAGGTCTGCTTCGCGGTTTGCACCTTGGCCAGCAGGGCTTCGCGTTCACTGGTGTCGCCCGAGCCGCAGGCGGAGCCGGCGTGCGGGCTTTCCGCCCCGTTTGGATGGATTCCGCTGCCGGCGGTGGCCTTGAGAGCCGCCTTGGCCTCGGCGAGATGCCCTTTGCCGATCGAGGCGCCGTTGAAAGCCTGGATTTCGTGGCCGCGCTCGTAACGCGGCGGTCGGGGCCAGAAGTTGTACTTGAAGTTCTTCCAGTGGTCACCGCGCTGGTAGTTCGTGCCCAAGGCGCCGCTCGGGTCGTAGCCGCAGTGGACCATGCAGTTCTCGCAACGCGGGTCGCGAGCGACCCCGTTGACGACACCGTATTTCTCCCAGTCCACCTTTTCGAGCATCTCGCGATAGGTCGGGTAGTGGCCGTCGGTCATGAGGTAACATGGCGCCTTCCACCCCTTGACGTTGTACGTGGGGATGGCCCACGCCGTGCAGGTGAGCTCACGTTTACCGGCCAGAAACTCCTGGTACACCGGCGTGCCGAAAATGGTGAACGCCTTGCCCCAGTCGAGAATGCGGGAAAACTTTTCGACCGTCATCTTCCGGGTCAGGAAAAAGTCTTCCGGACGCTTCCCGAGCCGTTTCATCATGTCCTTCTTGGCGGCATCGTAATCATAGCCGGGCGAAATCGTGTGGCCATCCACCCCGAGCCAGGAGAAGAACCGGAACATGTCCTCAATCTCCCGCACGTCGGTTTCACGATAGACCGTCGTGTTCGTGGCGACTTGGAAGCCCAGTCGCTTGGCCATCTTGATGGCCTCGACGCACTCCTTGAAAACGCCCTCGCGTTCGACGATCAGGTCATGCGTGTACTCGAGGCCGTCCACATGGACGTTCCAGTACATCCACTGCGTGGGGCGGATGACCGGGCGGCCGTCGCGCCTGCCCTGCCGGATCGTCTCGGCCTGCTTTGAAGAGATGAGTCCCTGATCGAGCAGGTCCTTGAGCATGGGCTCCGAGGTTGGGGAGTAGCTGGCGGCGAGGTAATCCACCATCTTCTTCCGCATGAACATCCCGTTCGTGCAGATGTACACGATGCGGCCCTGCTGGAGCAGACCGTTCACGAGCTCTTCGATCTGGGGATAGATCAGCGGTTCACCGCCGCAGATGGAGACCATCGGGGCGTCGCAATCGTTTGCCGCCGCAAGGCACTGCTCCAGCGGCACCATGTCCTTGAGGCTGGTGGAATACTCGCGGATGCGGCCACACCCGGTGCAGGTCAGGTTGCAGGTATGCAGGGGTTCCAACTGCAGGACCATGGCGAACTTGGGAGTTCGCCGGACCTTGTGTTTGATGATGTGCGCGGCAATTTTCGCCGAGAGAGCGAACGGAAAACGCATAGAGGACGGCAGCGACTAGCCGGCGCGATCCGGCTGAGCATCGGAGCCGCCGGTGGGCCCCGGTTCGACAGGGGTATGAGTGGGACGGTCGTTTTTGCCCACACCCGGCAGCAACAGCATCATGGGTGAGAAGCTTGGCGAGGCCGATACTCCGCCGCAGCCGCAGAGCAGCACGCCCGAGGCGAGCAAAGTTGCCAGCACCGCCTGGCTCCAGCTAATCTTCACGCGGTCACTGTAGGCTTGAAGCCCCCAATAGCAACCCTGAATTCCGAAGATAAGCGCGGTCGCCCGCTCGCGAGGTGGAGGGCGACCGTGTTGGCCTGCGCCCTGTCGCTGCCCGGGAACACCCTTGGCGAGGCAGGGGGAGCGCTGCCACACGCAGTGCGGGCTCGCCAGGAGTATGCCGAGGCGGCGGCCCGTCTGGCCGCCACTCCGACCAACTCGGTGGCAGCCTGGGCGTTTGCCCGGGCCTGCTTCGACCTCGCCGAGTTCGCCACCAACGGAACCCAACGGGCGGAAATCGCGGAGCAAGGCATTGCGGCCAGCCGGCGTCTGCTTGCGCGGGAACCGGACTCGGTGGCGGGAAACTACTACCTCGCCATGAATCTGGGACAACTCGCCCGCACCAAGCTGCTGGGCGCGCTGAAACTGGTGGGGGAAATGGAGACACTGTTTCTGCGGGTGGCCGAACTGGACCCTGGCTTTGATGAGGCCGGCCCGCACCGTTCTTTGGGCCTTCTGTACCGGGACGCTCCCGGCTGGCCGACGAGCATCGGCAGTCGAAAGAATGCCCGGTTCCATCTGGAGCGGGCCGTGGAACTTCGGCCCGATCATCCGGAGAACCGCCTGGTGCTCGTGGAATCGCTGTTGAAGTGGGGCCTCGAGAAGGAGGCCCGCGAGGCGGCCACGGATTCGGCGGAGGCTCTGCGCCGGGCCCGGGCCCGGTTAGTCGGCGAGGAATGGATGGCAGAGTGGAGAGACTGGGACCGTCGCTGGCTGGCTTTACTGGCCGCGCTCAAGGTGACTCCGCCGCCGACCTCCGGAGGGGCAGCGCCGTGAGCAGCCGTGACTCTGATGAGCGGTGGAGCTTGGGGACGCAGTCGGCACGGCGGGCCGATTCACGGTGCTGCCGAGGGGGACTTTTTGCCTGCGCCGTTCTCATCGGCTTGACAGCTTGCCAGAACCCGACCGGCGCCCCGACCTCCCCCGTGCCCGCGACCGCGTCGGCCACCAATTCGGTTCCTCGTGCCGCTGCCGCCAGTCCTGCCGGGGCGGTCCGTCCCGAACCAGAGGTTGGCACGGTGATTCGGGGACGCGTTCTTTCGCGTAACGATCAAGTTCGCTTCGTGGTCGTTGAATTGATCTTCAGTCCGCTGCCGGAACCGGGGCGGCGACTCGAGGTGTACCGGGGCGAAAAGAAGGTGGGCGAGTTGCGCGCGTCGCGGTGGAACCGTGGGGCATTGGTGGTCGCCGACATTATTCACGGCGACGCTCAGCCGGGGGACGACGTCAGGGCGGACTGAGGCGAAGCGGGGCGATGAACGACCCGTGGAGCACGCCCACTGTTTTGCCGCTGACGGCTCGCCGGGGTAGGGCTTGCGCCTTGCTGGCAGGCTGATTCTCCACCGGACCTTGGACCGACCTGCCCTTGGATGGGCGACAGGATTCAGGTCGCGAGCGGGGGCAATCGGCTCTACCTTACCGCCGATGTTGGCACCGCGAAGAAAGGCATTGTTGGGCGGCCTGGGAGGGTTGCTGCTGGTCTGGCTGCTGGCCGGGGGCGTGTACTTCTACGCGCAGGCGACGAAAATCACGGCCGAAAAGGTCCGCACCTACCTCCGCACCGAGGACTTGAGTAAGTTGTCAGGGGAAGAACGCGCGCGCGCCCTGACGAAACTGGCAACGTTGATCAACGGCCTCCCGTACGAGGAGCGGCGTGCCGTACGGCTCGACCGCGAATGGGGGCGCTGGTTCGCGCAGATGAGCGAGGACGAAAAAGCGTCCTTCGTGGACGCCACGATGCCCACGGGGATCAAGCAGGCCCTCGGCGCGTTTGAGGAACTGCCCGCTGATCGGCGCCGCCGCACGGTGGACGAAGCCTTGAAACGGCTCAAGGAGGCCCGCGAGCAACTCGCGGCAGGCGAGCTCGAACCACCTCCGGACGACGGGACAAACCAATTCGCGCTGAGCGACGAGCTGCGCCAGAAGGTCACCACCGCCGGGCTGAAGGCCTACTACAGCGAGAGCTCCGCGCAGACCAAGGCCGAGCTGGCGCCGCTCCTGGAGGAGTTGCAGCGCATGATGGAGACCGGCGCGGCGTTCCGCGGACGCTATGGGCGGCCTGAGTAGCCACGTGCGCGGTCGGGTGCCGACGGCATTCACGTTGATCGAGCTGCTGGTCGTGATTTCGATCATCGGCGTCCTTGCGGGTCTGCTGCTGCCGACCCTGGGGCGTGCGAAGGAGGCGGGGCGCTCGACGGCCTGTCTCAGCAACCTCCGCCAAATCGGCCTCGCGCTACAGCTTTACGTGGACGACCACAACAACCGTCTGCCGTACATCCGGGATCGCCTGGTCGAAACCAACAGCACCGCGAGCAATGTGCCCCTCGATTCCATTGACATCGTGCTGTCGAACTACTTGGGCAATGTCCGGGTGCTCCGCTGCCCGTCCGATCGGCAGCGGCTGTTCGAGACCACCGGTTCGAGCTATTCGTGGAACAACCTCCTCAACGGCCAGCCGGCGAATGCTCTCAGCGTGCTGGGGTTGCGCTTCGATCCGCATCAGATCCCGGTAGTATTCGACAAGGAGGCCTTTCATAAGGCCCGCGGACCCAAACGGGGCGTCAATTACCTGTATGCCGACGGTCACATCAAAAACCTGCTTGCGATTGAGGGGACGGTGAAACCGTGACGCTGGCGCTGCTCGCCTTTCTGCCATGTCCGACTCTGCTCTCCCGCTCATCCGCCTGCGTGCCCTGACCAAGCGTTTCGGTGGCCGACTGGCCTTGGACCGCCTCAACCTTGACGTTTCTCGCGGGGAGGTCTTTGGTCTGCTTGGTCATAACGGCGCCGGCAAGAGCACCGCCATCGGGATGATGCTCGGGCAGGTCTGGCCCTCCGGCGGCGAGGTCCACATTTTCGGAGCGGATGTGACCCGCAATCGTCGCCGCGCTTTGGCCAACGTGGGCGCGATTTTCGAAACCCCGGTCTTTTACGACTACCTGAGCGGCTGGCGGAATTTGCAGATCCTCGCCAGCTACACCGCCCCGACACCCGACCAGCGGCTGCGAGAGGTTCTCGATTGGGTGGGACTCACCGGTCGCGAGCAGTCGAAGGTCCGCACCTATTCCCACGGGATGCGTGCCCGGCTGGCGCTGGCCCAGGCGCTCCTCCCGTCGCCCGAACTGCTGATTCTGGACGAGCCAAGCGACGGGCTAGATCCCGAGGGCATCCATGAGATGCGGCAGACCGTCCTCCGACTGCGACGCGAACTGGGCCTCACCATCCTGCTGTCCTCGCACCTGCTCAACGAAGTGGAGCAACTGTGCACCCGCATCGCGGTGCTCCGCCAGGGGCGCAAGGTCTTCGATGGTCCGCTAACGGAGGTCGTCCGCGGCCACAATTGGTTCCGCCTGCGGACGGACGACTTCCCGGCAGCGGCGGCGCTGCTGCGGGCGGAAGGATTGGTGCAGGTCGTCGGGGTGGATGGACGCTTGCAACTGGCGGGCGACGTTACCCCAGACCGGGTGGTGGCGCGCCTGGTCGGCGCGGGCGTTCGCGTGTACGAGTTTGCGGCCGAGGAGCAAACCTTGGAGGATTTCTACCTCGGCCTCATGCGGGAGCCGGCGGTGGTCGCGAGTTGAGGCCGGGACCGGGCCCGGTTACACTCCGCCCTTGCCGATTTGCGAATTCCAGTGTCCGGATTGCCGGCGGGACAGCGAGGTGCTGGTGCGCTCGACAGACTGGAACGGGACGCCCTGCCCGCATTGCGGAAAGACTCACCTGCAGAAGAAGCTGTCCGTGTTCGCCTCGAGTTCCGCCGGTGGAACGGAAGCGCCGGTCTGTACCGGCCAGCCGTCGTCGTGCGGCATGTGTGGCACAGGCCGACCGCACCGGCACTAAGTGGAGATTAACCGCCCTGCCGGGTCAGCCGCAGACCTGCCCGACAGCGGCATGTGTGAGGTCGGGGACCAACCAGTCCGGTTGCGATTTTCGCAGCGCTTCGAGCGAAGCCCCACCGGTCGCGACGGCGAGCACCTTGGCGCCAATCGCCCGGCCGCAGCGAACATCCGCCGGCGTGTCGCCGACGACCAACACCTCGTCGCCGGCCAGGACCCGACCCAGCAGCCGCTCGCCGCGCGCCCGCCCGACTGCCACCAGCCGATTTCGGTCCTCGTCGTCATCGCCAAATCCGCCGACGACGAAGTGCTGCCACAGTCCGTAGTGGCGCAACTTGATTTCCGCGCCGAGGCGGATGTTCCCGGTCTGCAATCCGAGGAGGGGCGGCGGATTCAGACGGTGAAGTGCGCTGATGAATTCGTTCACGCCCGGGCAAACCCGTCCCTCGTGCGTGCGTAGGCACTCGTCCAGGCGAAACACGTAGGCGTCCAAAAAGCGGATGATGGTCGCGGGGTCGGTGGGGCGCCCGTGTGCGGTAAGCAGTTCCCGCACGAGCGAAGTGTCGGTTCGGCCCGCAAACGACATGTGCTGAGTGCCATCCGGGAGGCCAAAGTCGTGTTCGGCTGTGACCGCAAAGGCCTTTAGCCCGGCGCCGCCGGTGCGAATCAGGGTGCCGTCAATGTCGAAGAGGACGAGTCGAACCACGACGGCGAGAATACTCGCCTTCCGCTGGGCGGCCAAGCGACCGGGAACCGCGCCAGAGCGGATTTCACGGCGCTCCGGCTGCGATCAGTCCGCGGGAAGCGGCGAAGTCCGGCTGGGTCGCCAGGAGGATTTCGCGAATGGCGCGGCGTTCCTCGAGCGGCAAATGCTCAAAGGGCTTTGCCGGGGTCGCGGCGACCAGCACGGCATCCAGCCGGCGGTACACCTCGGCCCGGAGTGCCGGCGGCAGCCAGTCGAACGCATCTGAGTAGATCAGGTAGCTACATCGGTGGGTGAACAACCGCGTCTGCAGGTCGAAGTCTTTCAAGCTGCGACCGGCGGGGTCGGCGCGGCGGTTCTGCCGGAACGCCGCCTGAAACCGGCCGCTACCCTGTACGCCGCCTTCCGGTAAGGCCGCTTCACCCACGAAGAGGAGGTGCTCCACGATCCGCTGGGCTTCGCTTTGAATCACGCGCAAGGCCGTGCCGGTGGGCTCTTGGGACGGGGGCTGCCCCAATTCCTTTTGCAGCGATTGTTGGTAGTGCAGCCATTTGCGAACGCGCAGGGCGCCTTCCACCAGTCGGTTGTGCATGCCCACCTGATGCTCCAGGACCATCAACGCCACGACGTCGCTCTCGCCGGTAAGATAGCGCTCCACGGGGAAGAGGCGCGCCAGACTGGCGAGGGTTCCGTCCGCGCGGCGTTCCAACGTTACATCCTGCCCACTGTCGCGGGCGATGGCGTTGCCCAGATGCGGCGGGCCGCCGTGGTGACCGGTCACGTACCAGCCGCCCCATCGCTCAGAGAGTGGACTGTCGTGCCCGGTCAAGAAACTGCCCGCGCGGGAAATGGGCTCGCCCGAAGCGTCAGCGTACACAGAGCGGACCATGAGCGCCGGCCAGCCCCGCGTCAGCGGCCCCGCGTGGCAACTGAGGCAGTCATTGTCGCGCGTGAACGCCAGCGGTGCTCCGGAGGGACGCGGGTCCACCGAGTAGAAAACCAGCCCCAGCCCGGGATCGCTCACGGTCACCTCGAACAGCCCACCCGGGACCCAGCCGAGGTAGGTGTCGTCCGAGAAGTAAATCGCCCGCGGTGTCTGCGGCGAAATCCGTTGTCGCTGCAGGCTGGTTTTCGAGAAGACGAGAACCTGCGATTCCAAGGGGATGCCGAAGGCTTCGAGACAGCGCGCCAGCGTTTCGCGGTCGCCGGCCCCTCTCAGGTTCAACTCGCCGCGATCTATCCGCGCCTGCAGCGCCGTGACCTGATTGCTCGCCGCCGTCGCCGAATAGCGGATGGGCGGCGACTCGTACTCGGGCTGCGATTGTGGGGCCACGGGCAGCGTGCCGAGCCCGAGCGCCAGGCAAATCGCGCCTGCCCCGAACCAGCACCGTTGGAGCTCCACGTGATTCAATGGCGTCACCTTCGCGCGCTCTTTCCGCGCTCGTCAACCGTGCTTCAGGCCGAAGGGCGGAGAAATCGCTGCCAGCCTGACGCGGGTCAAACGTTCGGCGGCCCAATGGGGGAATCGGGCGTCGCGAACCATCTGGCGGCTGCCTCGCCGGTCAGCGTCCGCGCCCCGTTTGGTATGGGTGGTTGGGAAGCCGGCTCCCCAGTCTTGCTTCGTAGCGAGTTCGCCCAGCAGCCCCGGCTCGGAACCTGCGCCTTAACGCGGCGCGTCCAGCACACGAATCCGGGCGCTGCGGATTTGGACGTGGGAGTCGCCGCGGCTGAGTTCCTGAAAGCCGAGGTGTCCACGTCGGGGGCGGTCCTTGAGCGGCGGAGCGTCCCGACCGTCGTGCCGTTTTACCGGAGTGACATGGTCGTTCAGGTTGACATCGAGGATTCGCCGGCCGTTGAGGTTCACCTGCACGACGTCGCCCAGGCAACGAATCTGGTAGCGGTTCCATTCAGTGGGCCGATAGACCTGATACGCGGGAGCCACCGCGCGGTACAGGCCGCCGGTCAACTCGGAGGGCTTGGCCTCGGGGTTGTAGCGGAAATCGGCCATCTGGAGCTCGAGGCCGTCGAAAGCGGGATCGCCGAACATCGGGGCGCGCAAAGCGTAGCCGCTATTGCCGCGTTCCCCGAGGAGAAACTCGAACTCGAGCTCGAAGTCGCCGTATTCGCGCTCGCTGATCAACCAGTTGCCCCGCGCGCCGGCGCTGCGCAGGACCCGGCCTTCCACCGTCCACGCGGCGTCAGGCGGTCCCGGCTTGCTGACATCGGCCCAATCGCGCACCACCCAGCCCTTCGGTGGACCGTCCTCGGGGAAGAGCGGCTCCCAACGCGCGGCGCGTTCGGGAGTCGCACAGCCGCCGAGGAGGAGAGCGAGAACGCCGGCGAAGAGGGGCGGCTTCCAGCACATGAGCGGCGGGGTTCAGTTTGCCTTCACGTCCAGGCAGACCAGATCTTTGCCGGCGCGACAGTAAAGGCGGCCGTTGGCCAACACCGGAGCCGCCCAGGTGTCCTTGCCGGTCAGCGCCTGGAAACCAGCCACCTCTTTCAGCTCCGTGGGCGAAGGCTCGACCACGGCAACACGCCCCTTGTCGCTGAACACGATGAAGCGGTCGCCCGCGAGGATCAGGCTGCCTTTGCCGTACTTCGGACTGGACCATCGCTCCTCTCCGGTCGCCCAGTCCAGGCACTTGAAGGCGCTCTCGTCAAAGCCGTAAAGGTGGCCATCCAGCAGAACGCAGGTGGCGACGTGGTTGCGCATCTTCTTGTGCTCCCACACGACCTTCGCCGCGCCTCCGGAGAAATCCACGAGCGCGCAACCCTTGTTGTAACCGGAGGAGATGAAAACCTTGCCGTCGTGGACGATGGGCGTCGCGGCGTTCACGTCCCAACTCGTCTTCCACGGATGTCGCCAGAGTTCCTTCCCGTCGCGGGCGCTCCGGCCGACGATGCCGGCGGCGCTGAACACGGACACTGACCGCTGGCCTGCGTGATCGAAGGGCACGATGGACGAGTACCCCACCGGGTCGTCACCGGATTTCCAAACCACGTCGCCCGTGAGTTTGTCCAGGGCGACGACCGATGCACCCGTTGCGCCGGTTTCCACGATCACCCAGTTGCCTTCGATCAGGGGGGATCCGGAAAAACCCCACGTGGGCACCTTCGCCGCGAAATCCTTCACGAATTCCCTGGACCACCGGACCTTGCCGGTCGCCGCCTCGAGGCAGAACAAGTGGCCCTGGCGACTCAGGGAATAGACGCGGTCGCCGTCCACGGTGGGCGTGACGCGCGGCCCCGGGTAGCCGTTTGGGTCCTTCGATGAGCAATCGTACTGGTGCTGCCAGAGCAGCTTGCCGGTCGCAGCGTCGAAGCCGTACACCGAGTCCACCTCTTCCGTGTTGCCCATCGTGAAGGCGCGACCCTCCGCGACACTCAAGGATGACCAGCCGACCCCGACTTCGGCCTTCCACAACTGCCGCGGGCCCGACGCCGGCCATTGCTTGAGCCAGTGGCTTTCTTTGGAGATGCCGTCGCAGTTCGCGCCGCGCCAGCGTGGCCAGTCTTCCGCTGGAGCGGTGACGGCCAGTGCGGCGGCGAGGAAACCCGAGGCGGCGATGAGGGAGGTGAGGCGTTTCATTTGATCCAGGCAACTTGGACGGCCGTTTTTTAGCTGTGCTGACACGGGCGGGAAAGTGGCCGGGGAATCTCCAAAGTCAACGCGGTGATGGTGCCCTCAGTACAGCAGGTACTTCTCGCGCCGGCTCCGAAAGGCATCTTCGCCCGCCTTCCACGAGGCGACGATTGCGGCGGCGGACTTGCCTGCCTGCAGCGCCTTGCGGGTGGCGTCCGTGCCGTTGACCTTGTCGAACATGGCGAAGCTCTTGCCGGCCTTCACGGCCTCCGCGAACAGGTCGCGCTTGCTCACACGCTTCACGGCGTCGAGGGCGTAGAAGTTGATCGCGACGAGTGGTGCGTGCGCGGGATCGGAGAACCGGAACCGCACGCCCTTGACCAACTGATTTTGATACGCGCCGCGGCGGGCAGTGAACTCGACCGGGGTGAACCGGACACCCGGCAATTGGTACGACGCGAATTGGCGGGCGAGGGCCGCGCCATCGAGCCACGGTGCGGCCACACACTGGAACGGCGAATCAGTGCCCAGCCCCAGACTCACGCCGCCCAGTTCGCCCAAGATGCCGGTGGCGACCAGATAGAGCGCCGCCTCGGGCGTGCGCACATTGGGCGACGTGGCCACAAACGGCAGACCGGTGTCACGCCACGTCATTGAGCGTTTCCAGCCGGTCATGGGAATGACGGTCA
>CALJWR010000355.1 GCA_937976685.1 uncultured Verrucomicrobiae bacterium | reverse complement strand
CTTGCCGTTGAGGGCATCGCTGGCAAAGGATGGGCGCGCTTCGCGGCCGTAGGCCTGGTCGTCCATTCCGTGCCAGGGCAGCGGCTCGACCTGCCATCCCAGTTCCACATGGAAGTCCGCATCCTTGTCCCAGCCCACACTGTAGAGGAAGAAGCTGCGTTGGTAGCCGGCTCGCTTAGCAGGGATCCGCGAGCTGTCAAATTCCAATCGCAAGGCATCCCCGCCGTTGAGAATCGCCAGCCCGTTGTCCGCCTCCGCGATTAATTCCCCAACTGGTCCGTACCGCGTACACCAGCCTGTTGGCGTGATGGCCCAAGGCGGATTTGGGAAGACCCGGTCAAACACCGGCGTGAGGGGAAAGGTCCACGGCAGGTCTGCGAACTCGCTGAATCCGCGCCAATACAAGTCAGCCCGGTCCGGCGTGAGCGGCAAGATCTGTGTACTCGCGCCAGGGGCGCGCTCGAACAACGCAATCCGATCCCAGTGCAGCTCGAACGCGGCGCTCAACTTCAGCCGCCGGCTGCCCGCAGGGAGCTGGCCCGCCAGGTCCACCAGGATGGTCTTGGTTTTGCCCGACGGCGCACCGACGGTGACATCCACCGGGGTCCACCCTGCCACTTCCGTTTCCACCTCCAGCGTTGGGAACGGGAACGGCAACTCGGGATCGTGCGAGGCACCCACATTCGCCATCCCTCCCCCAAAGCGCAGCCAACCGGTGAGTGCCAGCACGAGCGGCCGGTCGTGGTCGAGCGGGCCGAAGTCGAGGATCACCCCGTGCGGTTTGGCCAGGCCGCGCAACTGCGGGATGCGCAGGCGTGCCGGGGAGACTTTGTGGCCGTCGTTCTCCTGGAGAGCATCGGTGACATCGGCGCCGTCCAAGGTGGTGGCCTTCCGCAAAGGCTTCCGCGAGGTGAGTGTCCAGAGTTCGCCGCGCGGGAAGGGCTTGGCTGGACGCAGCTTGTCCGTGGTGTGAACCTCGGTCCCCTCCGGGTGGTCCACGACCACCAGTTTGGCCTCGTCGAGGTAAAGGACTTCCCGCAGCTCCTCCGTGATTTCGAGGGCATAGCGTCCATTTCGCGGCGCCACGTCCCGGTCGGTGCCCAGAAGGACGTACTCGAATGGGTCAGCGTCAATGAAGACGAAATCGGTCAGTCGCAGCCCAACGGGAGCCGAACCGAGGATGTCCGAAACGAAGCGGAATCGCTCGCCGTCCCAGACGTACACGTATGGGCAGGAGCCGACCGGAAGCTCAGGTTCAAACACCACGATCGAGGCCCTGGGATCGGGCTTTACATCCACCTGGTTGAACGACAGGTCGAACCACCGTGCCGTCACGGAGTCGAGCTTGTCATTGCGGGCGACGCCGATTTCCAGCGGCAAGGTTTGCAAGGTGCGATGCACTCGGAAGGCGCCGGCGGCGATCTCGACGCGAATGCCGAGGCCGCTGGCGTTTGACCGCTTGCCCAGCAGCCGGAGCTTGAGCTGGAGATTGGCGTTGCCGCCGTCGTTGCGGTAGAAGCGCAGGCCCCCGTCTGCCAGCGCGAGGACGAAATCGGTGTCGCCGTCCTGATCGAAGTCGGCGAGGGCCACGTCGCGAATCCTGGTGGCAGGCACCTGATCGAGTTTCGAGGCTGCGGTGACGTTCACGAACTGGCCGTCGCCGATGTTCCGCCAGAGTTGCAAGCCGTCGCCAACGGCGAGTATGTCGAGCCAGCCGTCGTTATCGAAATCCACGAGTCGCAGCGACTCGAGCCCGGGCTGCGCGATCGGCAGTCGCAGGAAGCGGTTGACTCCGCCGAGCAGCACGTCCACGTGTTGGGGAGAGCCGGCCAGCAGGTCCACCCGGAGATCGCCGTTCACGTCCCCGATGGCGATGACCGCGCCCTCGAGCTGACCGGGCGGCAGGTTGGTGGGCATGAGCGGCGCGCCCCGCACTTTTTCGAGATACAGGGGAGGTCGGGACTCCCGGCCAACGACCAGGTCCAGCAGGTCATCATTGTTCCAGTCATCCACGGCAAGCTGGCGCACCCCGTTGACCTCGGTCGGCACTCCGGAGGTCGCCGTGATGTCCTTGAAATACATGTTGCCCAGGTTGCGCAACACGCGCAGGCCGCTCCCTTCGGGCAGGAGCGCGACGATGTCCAGTTTGCCGGTGAAATCGAGGTCGAGCGCCACGGCGTCGAGCGCCAGGAGCTTCAAGTTGCGCAGGTTCGACGCCGTCGTGAAATCCCGCGCCGCGCCATTGGTGGCAAACCGGAAGATCTGCGAGCCGGACTCGCCCACGGCGAGCACGTCCTCAATCCGGTCGTTGTTGAAATCGCCCACCACGATCCGGCGAAAGGCGGCGTCGGCGGGCGTCGGCAGGGCCTCCCCCAGCGGCTTGAAGGTGCCGCGCTGGTTGTCCAGCACCCGAAAACCTGAGCCCGGCTCGAACACGAAGAGGCTGTTGCGATCGTCGTGGTTGTAGTCAATCACGCCGAGCGGCGCGACGTACTTGCCGGCCTCGGCGCCAAACGCGGCCGCGGTGGCGTCGGCAAAAGTCACCGCAATGCCGTTCTTGTCCGGCTTGAGGATCTGGAGTGGGGCGCGGGCGGTGGTGTGTTTGCACTTCTCGAACTGCTCGGGGGTGGCCGGCGCGCCGGTGCCTTTGGCGCGGATGGCTTCGTGCCGCTGGATGGCTTCCATGCCCTCTTCCTGCTGGCCGGCGCGAATGAGGAGCTGGCCCAACGCGTAGTGGGCCACCGGGTGTTCCGGTTCGAGGGCGATGGTTTCCTGATACGCGGCCATGGCGGCGTCCGCCTGGCCAAGTTCGGCGTGGGCGCGGGCAATCTGGTAGCTGACGGCGGCCACGGTCGGGTCCAGGTCGCGCGCCGGTTGCAGGAATTGCAGAGCCTCCTCGAACTGCCGGAGGCGCAAATAACCGCACCCGGCCACGTAGTAGGCGGCGGCAGAATTGCGATCGAAGTTGAGCGCCTCTTTGGCAAACCGGATCGCGTTGGTGGGGTCATTGCCGAGCAGATGCGTATTGGCGAGGTTCAGGAGTGCATCGGGCCGGCTTGGCTGCAGCTCAACTGCTCGTTGAAACAGGGGCAGGGCCTTCTCCGCCTGTCCCTGGTCGAGGTAGTTTTTTCCTGAGTTCATCGCCTTGATGAACTCGTCCTCGGCCGAAAGCCCGGAGCGCCCACAGGCGCTGGTCAGTGCCCAGAGCGTCAAACCCACCAGCCACGCCCCAGTGCGCCAGTCGCGGCAGGGCCGGAACCTTGAAAATCTTGCCATGCCAGCAGCCTAGTAAGCCCGCGCTTGCGGGCAAGGCAAATGGCCCGAACTGCGCGAGCGAGGGGGCGGATCAACCGGCCGCTCATGATGGCCGTCGCGGACCGGTGAACGGGAGTTCGCGACGGCTCGAACCGGGGGTGCCCGACCCCTGACGCCCTCGATACATTGCTCCCCTGCTTGCGGTCGTCCGCCGGCTGTGGCTCCCTTGCGAGCCAGTTCGAGCTCATGCCCCGGACGCTCTCGATGACCGACATCCGTTGGAACCCCTCCGACTATGCGGCGAACTCCGCCGCCCAGGAGGCATGCGCCCGGGAGCTCATGGAGCGCCTGCACCTGCGCGGCAACGAGCACATCCTGGATGTGGGGTGCGGCGATGGTCGCGTCACCGCCGAACTGGCGCGGCGCGTCCCGCACGGCCGGGTGGTTGGCGTGGACACTTCCGCCGAAATGATCCGTCATGCGAAGCAGGTTCAATCGCCTGGCGAGCCGTCTCACCTCGAGTTTCACGCGATGGATGCGCGGTGCCTGGCGTGGCCGGCAAGGTTTGACGTGGTGTTTTCAAACGCCGTTCTGCACTGGGTGGACGATCAGCCCGCTTTCCTGCGCGGGGCGGCGGCTGCCTTGAAGCCGGGTGGACGCCTCGTGCTGGCCGCGGGCGGAAAAGGAAACGCGGCGGAGGTATTCGCCGCTCTGCGTTCGGTGATGCGGCAGCCGGCTTGGCGCGCGTGGTTTCGCCGACTGTCGGTACCGTACTTCTTTCACGAGCCCGAGGTGTATCGGCGCTGGCTGGCGGAGGCGGGCTTCCACGAGATCCACGTCGCCTTGGTGCCCGGCCGGGTGGCCTACGCTGGCCCGGCCGGCCTGGCCGCGTGGCTGCGCACGACCTGGCTGCCTTACACGCAGCGCGTGCCGGAGGAGCGGCGCGAGGCGTTCATCGCCGAAGTGGTGGCGCGCTACGTGGCCAGGCATCCGCCGGACGGAGGCGGCAACGTGCTCGTGGACATCGTGCGGCTGGAGATCGAAGCGGTGCGGAATTGAACCCGGAGGCAGTCCCGGTACCCTGCCGGCGAATGAAAAACGCTTTCAAGGAGGTGCCCGGATCAGTCGTGGCGCCGCAGGGCTTCCTCGCCTGCGGCGTTTTTTGCGACATCAAGCGCCTCGGTACCGGCAAGGGTTCGGACAAGGGACCCAAGCGTGACCTTGCGCTGATCGTGTCCGAAGTCCCCGCCACCGCGGCCGGGATGTTCACGACGAACCAGGTCTGCGCGGCTCCGGTGAAGGTGTGCCTTGAACACCTGCGCGCCGACCGGCGTGGCCAGGCGATCGTGGTCAACTCGGGCAACGCCAATGCCTGCACCGGCCGCCCGGGACTGGCCGACGCCCGCGCGATGGCGGCGGCGACGGCTGCGGCGCTGCACCTGCCGAGGACGGAAGTGTTGGTGGCCTCCACCGGGCGAATCGGCGTCCGGATGCCGATGGCGAATGTCCGCGAGGGAATCCGCCGGGCCGCTGCTCTGCTGGGGAATGCCCCGGAACACGGCGCCGAGGCAGCGGAGGCGATTATGACCAGCGACACCCGCCCCAAACAGGTCGCGCTCGAGTTCACGCTCGACGGTCAACGCGTCCGCATCGGGGGCATCGCCAAGGGGGCCGGGATGATTCAACCCGGCATGAGCGAAACGGGCCGGCGGCCGGCGGCCCGGCCATTGCACGCCACGATGCTGTGCTTCCTCACGACCGACGCCGCGATTGGCGCGCCGGCGCTTCAGGCAGCGCTGCGGGAGGCGACGGCGCAGAGTTTCAATCGCATCACGGTGGACGGCGACATGAGTACCAACGACACGGTGCTGATCCTGGCCAACGGCCTCGCCGGAAATTCGGCCGCCCGGTTGCGATCGAGGGCCAGCCGCGACGCGCAGGTGTTTCAAGCGGCGCTGAATCGCGTCTGTCTGGATCTGGCCCAAATGATCGTCCGCGATGGCGAGGGCGTGACCCGCTTCGTGACGGTTCGCGTTGAGGGCGCGAAGAACGACGCCGACGCCGACGCCGCGGCGCGGGCGGTGGCCAACAGCGCGCTGGTGAAGACCAGTTGGTTTGGCGGCGACCCCAACTGGGGCCGGATCATTGACGCTCTCGGCTACAGCACGGCCGCTGTGGATGAAGACCGGGTGGACATTGGTTACAGCGCGCCTGGAAGCCGCCGAATTCTCTGGAGTCTGCGGCGCGGGCAGCCGACGCGGGCCACCTTCAAGGCGCTGTGTGCCGCCGTCGCGGCAAAGGAGTTCGACTTGCACCTCCGCTTGAACCTCGGCCGGGGTCGGGCGGTGATTTACGCGGCGGACCTCACCGAACAGTACGTCGAGTTCAACAAGGGCGACGTGAGCGATCCGGCGTCGCTCGGAGGCTGAGCCGGGCGTCCCGGTCGTCGCCCCCGCGTCTTCCTGCTCGCGCCTTGCCAGCGGCACCGGTTCGGATTGAATCCCCGCCCATGCAGGATCTCATCTCCAAGGCCGAGACGCTGCTCGAAGCGCTGCCCTACATTCAGCGGTTCGCCGGGCGCACGTTCGTCGTCAAGTACGGTGGTTCGTTCATGGACTCGCCGGACCCGGCGGTGCGGACCGGCGTGGCGCGCGACATCGTTTTTCTCGAGGCGGTCGAGATCAATCCGGTGGTGGTCCACGGAGGCGGCAAGGCGATCACCCGGGCGATGGAGAAGGCCGGGCTGAAGCCCCGGTTTGTCCAAGGCCAGCGCGTGACCGACCAGGCGACGGTGGAGATCGTCCATTCGGTCCTCTCGCACGAAATCAACCCCGAGATTGTGGCCACGATCAACAAGCTGGGCGGGCTGGCCAAGGGTATCGCCGGGCCGGAGGTGTTCCGCTGCCGCAAACTGTCCGCCAAGGGCGAGGACGGCGCGGAACTGGACCTCGGCTTTGTCGGAGAGGTGGTGGAAGTGAACACCGGCCCGTTGGAAGACTGTATTGCCCGGGGGATCACGCCGGTGATCAGCCCCACCGCCCGCGGCTTCGACGGCGCGCTCTACAACTGCAACGCCGATGTCGCTGCTGCCATGACCGCCATTGCTCTCAAGGCCAAACGCTTGGTCTTCATGAGCGACGTGCCCGGCCTTTTGCGCGACGCGGCGGATCCGTCTTCGGTCATGCCGCAGGTCAAGACTGCCGAAATCGAGGATCTCAAGCGGGCCGGCGTGGTGGACAAGGGAATGATCCCCAAGGTGGACAGTGCGGTGGCGGCGATTCTCGCGGGCGTGGACAAGGTGTCGTTTGTGGACGGGCGCGTGCCGCACTCCGTGCTGCTCGAGATCTTCACGGACGCCGGCAACGGGACCGAAATCGTTCGCTGACCGCCGTCCCCGGAAACAGTCAGGGCGAGGTGGCTGACCTCGCCCTGCGAATTCAAGTGGATGACGCCGAGTTGCGTTGGTTGGTCGCCAGCCTGTCGGTAACTAGGCCTTTGCCGGAGCTACCGCCCCGCCCTCGGGCTTCTTCCACGTCCGCTTGGGTGGCTTGACCACCAGGCCTTTTTTGATGGCCTTGGCGCACACCCGGATGTAGCGGACCTGTCCGTCCACCAGCGCCTTCACGCGCTGGAGGTTCGGGTAAAACTTCCGCTTCGTGATGGCGGTCACGTGCGTGCCGATGCCGCCGGCCTTCTTCGCCTTGCCGCTCCGCCAAATGATGCTCCCCTTGCGCGGAGCCTTGCCGGTGAGTTCACAACGTCGAGACATAATCTGCCGTCCGTAAAAAAGAGGGCGGAAGGTAGCAATCGCCGGAAAAGCCGCGCAAGCAGTATTTGCCCCCTTTTTGGCTGGCTTCGGCCGCGCGTTGTGGCAAATCCGTCGCCATGAAGATTCACCTCTGTTCCGCTTTCGCGGCGCTGGCCCTCGCCGTTTCGCTGACGGCTGGCGAACAACTTGCCTACCCGGACCTCATCCAACGACTCACCGATTTGCAGCGGCTCGCCCTGCTCCCCGCCCCCGGCGAGCGGTGCGCGCAGTGGTCCAGCTACGACCGCGCCAGCCGCTACGACGAGGCTTCTGGCCAGTACCTGGGCTGGGACGCCAACGGCGACGGCCACGGGATTATCCGCAAGGAGGGTGAACGGCAGGTGCTGGCTGAGATGACCGGCCCCGGCTGCATCTGGCGCATCTGGTCGGCCACGCCCAAGACCGGACACGTGCGCATTTACCTGGACGGTGCGACCGAGCCGGCGGTGGACCTGCCGTTCCGGGGCTACTTCGACGGGCAGCACGCGCCCTTCAACCGGAGCGCCCTCGTTCACACGGTGGCAATGGGCTGGAACAACTACACGCCCATCCCTTACCAGAAATCCTGCAAGATCGTCGCCGAGCCCGGCTGGGGCGACTACTACCAGTTCACTTACTCCACCTTCCCCACGGGAACGCGGGTGCCGACCTTTTCGCGCCAGCTCACTGCGGAGGAGAGCGCCGCCCTGGATGCCGCAAACGCGCGGCTCGCGCAGCCCGGCCCGAACCTGCCGGCCACTCCGGGCGAGGAGGTGCTTACAGCGCAGGTTAGTTCCGCCGCCGGCGTCCAGCGCAGCGTTGCCGCCCCGGCTGGCCCGCGCGCCATCAAGACCCTGCGCGCCCGCGTGGACCCGCCGTTCACCAAGGACGATCGCGTCGCCGTCCGCGAATGGACGATCCAGATTCAGTTCGATGGTGAGGCGCAGCCGGGCGTCTGGGCGCCCTTCGCAGATTTCTTCGGCACCACGGCCGGCGCGAATCCCTATCGTTCCCTGCCCAGCGGCCTGACCGAGGACGGCGTCTGGTACTCGCACTGGTTCATGCCGTACGCGAGGGACGCAGTCATCACGCTGGTGAACGACGGCCAAAGGAGCCGCTCCGTTGCCCTCGAAGTCGTCACCGTGCCGTTGCGCGAGCCAGTGGAGCGATACGCTCGGTTCCACGCCAAGTGGCATCGCGACGCCCTCTTGCCCGAGGATCCGGCGCGCCGGGCGATTGACTGGACCCTGCTCAAGACAGAGGGCCGCGGCCGCTTCCTCGGCGTGATGCTGCACGTGTGGAACCCGCGCGGTTCGTGGTGGGGTGAAGGCGACGAGAAGTTCTGGGTGGACGGCGAGAAGTTTCCCTCGACCATCGGCACCGGCTCGGAGGACTACTTCGGCTACGCCTGGTGCAATCCGACGCTCTTCCAAAACGCCTACCACAACCAGACCATCTCGATGAACAACAAGGGCCACGTCTGCGTGAACCGCTGGCACATCATGGACAACGTGCCGTTCCAGCGGTCCTTCGAGGCGGCCATCGAGAAGTACTTTCCCAACTCCCGGCCCACGCTCTACGCGAGCACCGTCTATTGGTACCTCGCCCCCGGCGGTCGGGATCCGTATCCCCCGCAGCCGCTGGCCGAGCGCGTGGGCTATTGGGATGACGCCGTCATTCAGATCCACCGCGTGAAAGGCGCAATCGAGGGGGAACGGCTGAAGATTCTCGCCAAGACCGGCGGCAACCCGCACGAGCAGGATCTGACGCTGTTTGAGGGCCGCTGGAGCGGGGACGCGCACCTGTGGTGGATCGAGGCCAAACCGGGCGACAAGCTCGAACTGGCGCTGCCGGTCGAAAAAGCGGGCCGCTACAAGCTTCTCGCCGCCCTGACCAAGGCGGTGGATTACGGCATCGTCAAACTGACCCTGGAGGGCCGGGAGCTGACCACGATTGACCTCTTCAACAATGGCGTGGTGTCCACCGGTGAATTGGATCTGGGAGCGCACGACCTGGCTGCCGGCGAGCACCGGCTGGGCGTGGAAATCGTGGGCGCCAACGACCGCGCGGTGAAGAGCTACATGTTTGGCCTGGATTACCTGCGGCTCGAGCCAATGCCCTAGGCCGGCGGAGGCGAGTGCTGGCGTGGGCCGATCCGTTGGCGACGTGGCGCGCATGACAGTTCAGGAGATCGCCATCCTCGTGCTCGGGATCATTGGGGTGACCGCTGTAACGGCGTTTTGCTTTCGAGCGATTATCATCAGTTGGTTTGCCGGCGGTGGCGGGCGTGGCGGGGGGGGGCGACGCGCCCAATGTCGGGGCGAGTGGTGGCAGCCATGAAGGCGCAAGTTCTCATTCACACCGCGGTGCAGCCGAAGACTGGCAGGATTCGAATGGTGGCGGCGGAGACGGAGGGGATTGAACTGGATCAGACACGCTTGGCCCCACCTTGGTCGGTGGCGCGTCCGGCCATCGCCGTGCAATTGCCGGGAAGGCACTGCCCTCGGAGGGGCCCCTGAGCTTAGGTGGTCCAGCAGCTTTTGTGTTCGCTTTCGCCGCCGCCGGCCATTCAAGCCGTGAGTATGAATGACGGTGAGTTGCTGCGACGGTACCGGGAAGCGGGCGATGAGCGGGCCTTCGCCGAGTTGGTCGAACGCCACCTGGGTCTGGTCCACGCCACCGCCCAACGCCGGACGGGCGACGCCCACGCGGCGGCCGACATCAGTCAGGCCGTCTTTTGTCTGCTGCTGCGCAAAGGCCGACCACTTCAGGCCGCGACCGACCTGACCGGCTGGCTCCATCGCGCTGCGTGCTTCAAGGCGGCGGAGTGGCTGCGAGCCGAGCGCCGGCGTCGTGTCCATGAACAGGAGGCTGCCGCCATGTCTGATGACACTTCCGCTGATCCCGACCCCTGGACCGACGTCGCGCCCCTTTTGGATGAAGCGCTGGACCGACTGGGCCAAACCGACCGCCAGTTGCTGCTCCTCCGCTTCTTTCGTCGGCTGCCTTTGCGGGACGTGGGGCACCATCTCGGCGTCAGCGAGGACGCGGCGCGGATGCGTGTCACCCGCGCCCTGGAACGGCTGCGGGTCCAGCTCGCTCGGGCAGGCGCGGAAGTCGGCCCTGCCGCTCTGGGCGGCTGGTTGGAACAACACGCCGCACCGCCAGCGCCGCCAGCGCTCCCGGTCGTCATTCGCGAGGCGGCGCGCAAACTCCGCGTCACGCCAGCGCCACGCTCCCTCGCCGATCGGTTGGCCGAATGGGCGGCGCTCTCACGGCCGAGGCCGGCCATGTTGGTCGTCAGCGGGGCCTTGATCGTCGGTTCGGTCGCGCTGTGGCGACTCACTACGCTCTTCGACGAGGTCTCCGTCTCGAGCCACGTCGGTGGCCCTGGAGAGCTTGCGCCTCAAGCGCGTTCGGTGGTTGGTTCGATTCCCGGCGTCCGGGTCCTTTCAATCGCGCCGAGGACGGATGCCGTGATGGGACGCGACGCGCTGCTCGACGACCTGCGGCGGATTCTGAACTCGCCGGTCCCGGACCACAGTTGGCCGCCTTCGGATTTGCGCCTGTGTGTGACCGCCCTGGCCGGTTTCCCCGAGGCGACCCTCGCGGTACTCGTCGAGGTGTTGCGCGATTCCCGCGCCTCTCAGCCGGCGCGCGAACGGGCGATCTGGGGCATGTGGTTGTTGGGCGACGCCGCGCTGGCAGTCGTGCCCGAGGCGATTGCTGCATTGGCCGATGTGCTGCGCTCGGCGGAGCATGAGGCGTTGTGGTCGCACGCGGCCGACGTGCTCCTCCACCTGCAAACGCCCCCGGACTGCCTGCCGGCCGTGGCCGCAGCCGTGGCCGATAATCCTGCCGTGGCGAGGAGAACTCTCCGCTTCTGGCGCTCTGCTTACCGGCAGCATCGAGATTCCGCCCGGGAGTTGCTGGCGTCCTGGCTGAACGAGACCGATGACCGACGGTTTGTGGCGGCCTGTGTGCTGGCGACGGACCAGAACGAACCCACGCAGCCGCTGGTTCCCCTCATCCTTGCCGCGCTCGACGACCCGCGGCTCCACCTGGACGCGCTCGATTCGCTCAAGGAAGTCCACCCCGGCGCCGTGACCGCGGAAGTCGCCCGGGACTTGCGGGCGCGGTTGGCCGAGGCGGAGCGCCGAGGGCAGGGGGCGCTCCAGCGGCAACTGGTGGAAGTGCTGGCCACGCTGGACCCGGAATCGCGAGCGGATCTGCCCGAGGTGGATCAACTCCTCCGGGTCCGCGCGGAGGCCGAGGCGTTGCGCTCCAAGATGCGCGACGACACGGCCACCATTGCCGATCTCGCGGCCGGGCTGTCCAATCCCGAAGTCGGCTGGGAGGCGGCCTTGGCGCTGCAGGAGCTGGGGCCGGCGGCAGCCGCCGCGCTGCCCGCTCTGCGGCAGGCGTTGGCGGAGACCGACGACGCCCGTCGTTCGTACTTCGCGGAGGCCATCAAGGCCATCGAGCCGAACTCACCCAAGCCCCGGTATGATCGCGACGATTTGATGATCTCGCTGCGCCGGCTGTCGGACGCGCTCGCCGAGTTGAGATCGGAACTGACGGAGTATCACCACGCCCTCGTGGCCCGGTATGTTCGCGAGGCTGGCGAACAAACGCCGTTCAGCCTCGCGGAGCGCGCCCGCAAACTGGGGGAGATTCATCCGCGTCTGCGGGAGGCGTTCGTTTCCGGACTGCTGGCGGTGGACCCGGCGTTGAAGAGTTTGCTGGACCAGTGAACGTCACGGGCCGCTGCCCGACGGTCACTCACCCAACAGGCATCGCAGCAACGGGAGCGCGTCGCGGAAGTCGGGAATGACCACGTCCGCGCCGACGCCCAGCAGGCGCTGGCGTTTCCATTCGTCCATCCGCCCGGAACCATTGTGAGCTTCGTCGCTGGCCACCGCCACCGCCAGGCCGCCGACCTCCTTGGTGTTTTGAATTTCGACGTAGCCGTCGCCGAAGGAGAGCAGCGCCGCGCCGGGGATGGCGTTTTCGCGGAGGATTCGCTCGATCACCATCTTCTTTGAGAACTGCTTGTAGTCATCCAGCGCGCCGTAGATGTGCGGACCGAAATAGCGCTGGATGTCCAGCAACGCCGCCTCCTGCTTCACGTAGGCTTCGTCCGTCCCGCTGGCGAGGTAGAGGCGCAGGCCGCGCCGCTGCAGTTCCTCCAGCAGCGACCGGCTCTGGTACACGAGCAGGTCGTCCGGCCGAAGCCAGCCGGTCTTCAGGCCGTTCACCCGGTCGGCGATGCGGAGGTCCAGCCGCCGGAGGTACTCGTGCTTATAGGCCAGTGGATCTCCGGGCGTGCCGCCGCGCTCCCGGATGCGATCCGCCAGTTGAATCATCTGGTAGATGGTCTGTTTGCCGTTGAGGCGCATGATGTCCTCAAACGCCAGCCGGCGGCGGTCCTCGTCTGTCTCCCCGGGCAGCGGCGGCAGCAGCTCGGCAAACATCGGCACCATGACGTCCGGCCACCCCTGCCGGATCAGCGAGAGCGTGCCGTCGAAATCAAACAAAACGTGGCTGATGCCGCGACGCGGCGCGAAACCCGGCGCAAACTCGACGCGGCCGGAGAAGGCAGAAGTGTCAATCATCCGGCCCCTGCCTACCGGTTCGGGCGGCTCGGGTCAATGCACGGGCGGCGACGGTGCGCGCGGCTATTGAGTGACCGCGCGATAGTACAGGGGCAGGACTTTGCCCGGTTGGACATCCTCAAACACGGCAGTGCCAGCCGCGTTCATCGTCACGGTGCCGGCGTTGGCCCACGCCCGGGGAGCCGTCAAACTGCCGGTGCGTTGAATGGTGTAGCTCCGTCCCGCCGTGCCCGTGAGGGTCAGCTCCGGGTTGCTGTTGGGCAGCAGGCGGAAGGCGGTGAAGCGGGCAGCCGCATCGGGGGTTCCGCCGCCCGTGCTGAGCGTGAAGCGCGTCGTCCGGGTCAGACTGCCGCTGCCGGACATGTTCGCGACGGCGTTGGTCGAGAAATAGAACAGCCGGGAGAAGGTGAGTTCGCCCTCGTAGGTCTTGCCGGACTGCAGGGTGTTGGCCGGAAGGACCACCGAGGTCGCGGTCACCGGCAGCGGGCGGGGAACGCAGGCGTCCGGCGCCATGAAGAAGATGTGGCCCATGTTGTCGTGGATGACCAGCGAGAGGTAATCTGTGGCCGTGGCACCCGTGAAAGCACCCCAGCGGAGCGTGAAGTCTTGGGAGGCGTTGATGCTTTGGGCTTCCGTATAGTTGGCAATCTTGGGTATGGGCGGGTTGCCGACGGGCATGTTCATGGCGATTACCCGTTCGGGCTGGCCGGTTTGATTGAAGCGCAGCGTGTAGGTACCGGCGGGGTAGGCTGTGTCCAAGGCTGCTGCCGTGGCCGGGGATTCGTCGGCATACATGAATCCGCTGGCGAACGGTATTGCCTCCAGCATCCGCTGGCCCCCACCGGGAAGCGTCACGGACGCGGCCGTGACATTCGGGCCGGCGTCGGGGCTCAAAACCACCGCCGAGAAAACGAACGGGTCGGGCGAGTCGGGAACGGGATCGGCGGCCGAGGTCTGGACGTAGTTGCCCAGCTTGGAAATGCCATAGCCGCCCCAGGCGTCCGGGATCCCATCGGGATCGCAGCCTCCGCCACCACCGCCGGTCGTCGTCATAAACCCGCCGCTGTAGGTATCCCCGGGCAGCGGCACGCCGTCCGCGCTCTCAAAGAGGACGGCCGCCCCGTCGGGATTCAGCACCCAGGCGATGGTCGCCAGCGCCGGGAAATCGCCTGCGTAATCGCAGGTCAACGTGGCGCCATCTCCGCTCCAGGCGTAAGTGAACCTCGCCGCCTCGACCCCAATCCAGCGGATGGCTGGGCCCGGGTTGGTGATCTTCCTCATCGGCCGGTCAAAGACGAAGACGACGTTGGCATTCAGCGGCACGCCCATCGCGCCTTCGGCCGGGGAAACGAAGAGCAACGCCGGCTCGTCGCCGCCGCCTCCGCCACCGGCGCCGGTGGTGAAACTGCCGGACGTCGTCGCCAGCGGCGTGCCGCCCGCACTGGTGAGGGGCAGGAACGAGCCGGCCGGATTGAGTCGCCAGGAGATGGTGGTGTTTGCGGGCAGGTCGCCGCTAGGCGTGCCCGTCAAGGTTCGTTTGTCCGCGCTCCACTCAAAATCGAAAATCTGCGCGGCTTCGGGGGTGATCTCGAAGTTGCCCACCAAAAACGGGGGCACCGACGGGACCAGCGGCACCTCCGTGTTCATGTCCTGACTGAACCGGAACACCAACGTCGAAGTGACCGGGACATCCGTCGCACCGTTAGCCGGGGTGACCGACGTGACCGTCGGTGCAACCTGGGAAAGGGCCGTGGGCGCACTGGCAGCGGCGAGGCAGCCCGCAAGGGCAAGTGGGTCCAGCCGTTTAAGGAGGCGAGAAGCGCCGGCCGAAGTCCGAACAAGACGAGTCAGGTCAGGGATCATGGAAAAGTCCTTTCTGCGTGCGCAACCTTCATCACTCGGCCCCGGTTCGCCAGTTCAATTTTCAACAGCCGTCGGCTGAGCGCGTGCCTGCAGGATTGCGCGTGGGCGGGTGTGGAGCGGACTCGACGCCGGTACGAGTCCTTCCAAATAGGGCGATTCCCCCGCGATTGCGGGTGCCGGCGTTTGGCCGTCAGCTACGACTTGATGGCCCGGGCCAGCGTTTCCACAAACGCCGCGACCGCCGGCACCAGGTCGCGCGACCGACCGCGCTCGGCGATCTGATTGACCACGGCGCTGCCGACGACGATGGCCTCGGCGTGTTGCGCGACGGCGCGGGCCTGGTCGGCATTCGAGATGCCGAAACCAACCGCTATCGGCACGGACGAGTGGGCGCGAATCTTGGCGGTCATGGCGGCAATCGTGTCGCTCACCCGGGATTGCATGCCGGTGACGCCTTCGCGCGAAACGTAGTAGATGAAGCCGCGGGCGTGTCGGGCAATCTGTTCGATCCGCTCCTCGGGTGTCGTGGGCGCGATCAGCCAGATGGGGCACAAACCCGCCTCGGACATCAGCGCCTCGTAGGGGCCCGCTTCTTCCGGGGGCAGGTCCAATACCAGCAAACCATCCACGCCGGCTCGCGCCGCCTCGGCAATGAACTCCCGCACGCCACGGCGATGCAGCAGGTTGAAATACACGTACAGCACGATCGGGATTTGCGACTCGCGCCGGATGGCCGCCACGGTTTGCAACACGCGCGGCGGGGTGGCGCCCGCCTCGAGGCCGCGCTGGGCGGCGAGTTGGTTCACCAACCCGTCCGCCAGCGGATCGCTGAACGGCACGCCCAGCTCGAGGACGTCCACGCCCGCCCGGTCAAAGGCCAGGGCCAGTTGCCGCGTGGCCTCCAGATCGGGATCGCCAGCGCCGACGTAAATGATCAGGCCCTTTTGTTGACGCTCCCGCAGCCGGGCGAAACGTTGCTCAATGCGATTCATGAGCGGCGATGGTCGGGATGCCCCAGGCTTTCGCGCAAGCGTGGACTCCGGACGGCCCGGGGGTCCGCCGAGCGCAGCGGCGGAGATACCGCCGCTGTGGCGCGCTCAGCTCCCGGCGGTCGCAACGAACGGCAAGGGAACAATCACCGCCGGCGTGTTTCCCGTGCGGCCCGACACCACCAATTCTGTGCCGACGGCGTTGCATTCGCGGCGGACATAACCCAAAGCGATGGGCCCCCCCGCGCGAGGCGACAGGGCCGCGCTGGTGAGGTAGCCGACCTCTTTGCCCTCGCGGACCAGCTTGTCGCCGCGCGCGGGCAGTGACCGGCAATCGCTGGCCAGTCGCAGACCGCGCAGGGCCTTGGCCACCTGCCCGTAGGTGCGCAGCCGGGCAATGATTTCCTGCCCGATGTAGCAACCCTTGGTGTAGCTGATCGCCCGCGCTTCGATCCCCGCTTCCGGGGCGAGATTCGTGGCGTCCATGTCCTGCCCAAAGCGGGGAACACCGGCCTCGATTCGCGCCAACTCAAGAGCCTCCCAGCCGGCCAGTCTCCCGCCGAGACCAACGGTGACTTTCGTCAATGCCGCCGCCATCGCCGGCAGCGCGGCGACGGGTATGAACAGATCGAAGCCCGGCAGTCCGACTCGTGGTTGGTTCGCCACGTACACGTCACCGAAAGTCGGGTGCGTCGCGAGCACCATGGCCCTTTCCCGATCGGGGCACGCTCCCCCCAAATCCAACGCGGCCACGGCCGGCGCCGCGCGCGGGCCCTGGACGCTCAACAGCCCATAGTGCGGGGCGGCGTCCACCACCCGCACATCGTCCGCGATGATGAACCGATCAAACCGGTGGGTCACCACGGCGGTCAGCCCCGGCTCGAAGTCGAGCAGAAACTCGTCCGCGAGACGGTACACGTTCAGGTCGCTCTCGATTCGGGCGCGGGCGTTGACCAGCGCCGCGTAACAGCCCTCGCCCGGATGCAGGGCTTTGATGTCGTTCGTCACCTGACCGTGGAGAAAACGCTCCGCGTCGGTGCCGAGGACGCAGACCCGGCTGCGAAACGAGAGATCAAAAACCGCCACCGCGCCGCGGAGCGCCGCATACTCTGCGGCCGGGTCGCCGTAATTCCGGACGACGGCCGCGCCGTTCACCTCCCCGAAAACGCCTCCGTGACCGGCGTGAAAGTCGTGAAGCACCCACTTCGTCATCTGGCGAAGCTAGTCGAAAACCCAGCGCGGGCGAGCGGGGATTACTTCGTGCGCCGGACGACCTTGAACTCCGTGATTCGCGCCCAATGCTCGCGGTCGGCGAGGCCGTTGTACGCGTGGAGCGAGAGTCTCGGCCTGCCCTCCGCCGGCGTCGGCAGGTCGCAGACTCCGGCGTCCGTCCAGTCACCGGCCCCCTCGGCCCAGTACTGTCCGCGAATCTGGTTGCCCGCGACGATCAAGCGCAGGTGATACCAGGCGCCCGCCACCGGCGGCCGCGCCACCGTCCGAGTTTGGTCGCGTTCTTCGCGGCCCATGACGACACACACGGGGCCATCCACGATCTCGCGGCCCAGCTTCACCATGTGGCTGTCATCGTAGTACCAGGCGAGGTTGACCTGCTCGTACTGGCCCGTCGGTTGACTCTCAAACTTCACGGTGATCTCCAGTTCGCCACCGTCGAGGCTGGGCGCGTCGCGGACGAGGACGTTTTTGGCGTTATTGGCCTTGCCCCACAGATTGCCCGGCAGGACGCGCAGTTCGAGCGCACCGTCTCGAATGCGCCAGGCGGACGGTTCCTCCCGGATCCAGGACCATCCAGGCGCCAACCCCTGGCGGAAGTCATCTTGGAAGACGACCTCCTCGCCGGCCACTGCCAGCATGCACGCCACGCAGACGAACCCGAAATTGCGGAATCCAGTGGTGCTGAACATGCGGCTGAGCGTGTCGCGCGCGGCGACCGCTGCCAAGCGGAACCGCGCTCCTCCCCAAGGATCACCGACCTGCGGGCGTGGTACCGGCCTGCCCCTACTTGCCCGGCCGCTTGGCCGGAGTGATCCAGCCCTTGTGCCAGTCAAGAGTCCAGAGCTTCTCGAGGCGCACCAGTTCCGAGTGACCGTCCACGAAGCCGATGTTGATGGCGCCGGGGAGGTCCTCCTTCGGGTTGTGAATCTGGTTCTTCTTCCAGTTCGCGTTGCCGTGCCGCGGGAGGGTCAGCCGCACCATGGGGCCGTTGAAGTCGTCGCCCGTGAAGAGATTGCGCGCCGGGGGGTCGTGGGGCTGGGGCCAGGTGTCAATCCAGTTGCTGTCGGCGATGACGGGCGTGGTGGCCGGTCGCGGACAGTCATCGTCGCTGCGGTACTTCTTGGGTTTGTGCTCGGCGGTGCTGAAGTACGGATCGTCGTCACCGTAAAACCAGCCGTTGAAGCAATAGCTCCCCTGGTAATCAATGTTCTTGGAGCTGGTCCAGAGCCAGGTCTGATTGACCGACCCGCTGGCGGGATGGCGGCGTTTGGCCTTGGTGGGCGCGGGCGGCGCTGCCGGGCAGATGCGCGCTTCGTTGATGCCGCCGTAGTTGGTCGCCAGCACGGTCACCCAGAGCGCGTTGTCCATCGTGGCGGTGGCGGCGCCGTTGTAGGGCACCGGTTTCCCGTAGTCCGAAAGGTACATGAACGTGGAGAGCGTGAGCATCTTGGTGTTGTTGAGGCATTTGATCTGGTGCGCCTTGGCCTTGGCCTTCGCCAGCGCGGGCAACAACATGCTCGCGAGGATGCCAATGATCGCGATGACGACCAGGAGTTCGATCAAGGTGAAACCGAGCCTCCCGCGACTTGGTTGACGTTGGCGTTTCATGATCGTTGCAGCGAACCGATCTCTCATCCCGCCCGGAGCAGGTGAGGCGACGGCTTGACCCGCCCCGCTGCGAACCGTTCTACGGTCGCAAGAATCCGAGGGGCGGGTCAAGCGTGCCAGCGAGGCCTCGGTGGGGCACGAACATCACTCCCGTTTCAAGTCGAGGCATACGAGCCGTTGTTCGCCGCGCAGGAAAAGGCGTTGGTTCGAGAGCACCGGCCCGGTCCAGGTTGGGTATTCCAGCGAGGGGACTTGCCAGCGGGCCAGTTCCTCGGGCCGCTCGGGGTTGACCCGGAATAGACCCAGCAGCCCGCCCTCGCCGAGAACGATGAGTTTGTTGTCTGCCAGGATGCAGGAACCGCGACCGTACGTTGGCGGTTGCCGCGTGCTGCGTCGTCCCCAGCTTTCGTCGCGTTCCCAACGGATGCGGCCGGTGCGCAATTCCACGCAGCGGAACCGCGCATCGGGTTCGTTGCGTCCGCTGAACGCGAACAGGTAGCCATCGGCATGAACGGGAGTGTTCCAGTGGGCCTCGATGGCCGTGCTCTTCCACACTTCCTCGAAGCTGCGGCCGTCGGGTTGTACCCGCAGCAGCACGCTGCCCAAGCGATAATAGGCGGCGGAGATGAGTACCAGGTCGTCCACGACCACGGGATTGGCTGCATTCACCGACTCCTCGACCTGGGCGCGAAACCAGCGGACGAAGTTCACCTCACCGGTCGCGGGGTTCAGCGATACCAGCCCCTGGCGCATCAGGCAGAACGCCGTCGGCCGACCATGAACGGTCGCCAGCACCGGAGTCGCGTAACTGGCCTGCTTGTCGTTCGCGCGCCACACCACGGTCCGCTGTCCCGGCCAGCCGAGCATGGGCTGACCGGTCCATGTTTTCGAACCCACGGATTCCCACCGCGTCCGGCCGGTCGCCGCGTCGAAGGCCACCATCCCGGCATCGGGTTGCCCACCCACCATCACCAACAGCCGGTCCCCGGCGAGCACCGGCGAAGAGCCCACGCCGAAGAACGCCTCCGGCACCTGCCAATCCTTGGCCGTGTCGCGGTGCCAGAGAGGCCTGCCAGTCTCGAGGTCGAGGCAGGAGAGGCGTCCTTCCGCCCCGAAGGTGAAACAGCAATGGGTGGTCAGCAGGGGAGCGCTGCGCGGGCCGTTGTTGTAGCCGTAGGGATCCTCGAACCGGCTCGGATAGGCGTGTCGCCAGCGGGAGTTTCCCGTGGCAGCATCGAGACACTCGACGATCTCCTCGTCGCCCTCCCGATGGAAGACCACCAGCCGGGAACCAATTACCGAGGGCGCGGCGTAGCCCGTCCCGAGGTCCCGCGACCAGAGGACGCGCGGCCCGCCGGCGGGGAATTGCTCGAGGAGATTGGTCTCCGACGAGGTTCCGTTGCCATGTGGTCCCAGGAAGCCTGGCCAATCGGCGGCATCGGCGGTCGTCAGCGCGGAAGCGGCGATCAGAAATCGAATCACCTCCGCGATCCGGTTACGATCCATGACGGGAGGGTAGCGCGTGGTTCCCGCCTTGTCCCGCGTCCATGTGACCAAAGGGAGGGAGGCCCTGCCTTGGAGCAGGACCTGGGTTTCTCGCGGCTTGATTCGCGGGAACGGTGCCGGCACGGTGATTCCCCAAGCACCGCCGCTGGCGATTTATGTCCTGGTCCGACTGGTACAATGCGCTCGACAAGCCTGCATGGACGCCTGCTCCGGCGACCATTGGGCTGATCTGGTGGATTCTTTACCCGATCATCCTGTTCAGTCTGGTCTTCGTCGTGGTGCAGGTGGTGCGCGGCAAACTGCCGCGGGCCGCGCTGTGGCCGTTCCTCGTCAATCTCGTCGCGAATCTGATCTTCACGCCGATCCAGTTTGGCCTGCGCAACCTGCCGCTGGCTTCGGTGGACATCCTGATCGTTTGGGGCAGCATCGTGTGGATGATCGCGGCGGTCTGGAAGCCGCACCGGTGGCTGGCCCTGTTGCAACTGCCCTACCTGACGTGGGTCTCGATCGCGACAGAGCTCCAACTCACCATCACGTTTCGCAACGGATGATCGCCGGATTCGATCCGACGTGACTTTCGGTGGGGCGTTGCCACGCTTCCTCCATGAACTCTCCCGGGTTGTCGCGTCGCCATTTCCTCGGTTCCGCCGTCGCGATGGGCGCCGGCACCAAGGACGTTCTCACGGCTGGGGAGCCCGGAGGGCAGGCGAAGCTGCCTCCACGGCACCGCCCCTCCCGGAGCTGCCACGCGGCCGGCTCGGCGCGCTGAGGTTGAGCCGGTTGATCTCGGGCGGGAATCTTTTGAGCGGCTGGTGTCATCAGCGGGACCTGTTGTTTGTTTCGAGACTCGCCCAGGCCTACCTCTCCGAGCGCAAGCAATTCGATACGCTGGAACTGATCGAGGCGTCGGGTGTGAACGCGATGGTCATGGATCTGGACCAGCAGGACATCGTGAACCGTTACCAGCGCGAGCGGGGCGGCCGCATTCAGACGCTCGTCGCCGTGCGCGAGCCGTGGGGGAACTGGGAGGAGCCGCGCTGGAACCGGCTGCGACCGCCGATCGAATCCGCGATGGAAAAGGGCGCCAACTCGCTGTTCCTCCACGGGGGTGACTGCGACCGCCTGGTTCAGGCGGCCCAGCCGGGCAGCCTCGAAGTGATGGGCCGGGCGATCGAGTGCATCCGGCAGCGGGGCTTTGCGGCCGGGCTGGGCAGTCATGCCCTCAAGGTGCCGGAGGCGTGCGACGCGGCCGGCTTCCCGCCCGACTACTACTTCAAGACCTTCCACCACGACCAATACTGGTCGGCGACGCCGAAGGACCGGCGCAAGCGCTTTTGTGTGGACGGCCCGCGCTATCTCGACCACAACGAGTTTCACGACAACATCTTCTGCATAGACCCCGAGCCGACCATCGAGTACATGCAGGACAAGCCGGTGCCTTGGATCGCCTTCAAGGTGCTGGCCGCGGGGGGCGATTCCGTCGAAAAGTGGATTCACGTATGCGTTCGAAAATGGCTCGGACTTCGTCGCGGTGGGGATGTTCGATTTCGAAGTCGCCGAAGACTTCCGTGCCGTCTGTGAGGTGCTCCGGCACGTGAAACGAGATCGCCCCTGGCGGTCCTGAAGCCGTCGCTGATGGGCGGGGCACCCCGGCCCGGGACGGCAAGGGCGGGAATCAACGCGCCAGCCGCCGGGTGAGCCGCTGAATCTCGGACAAGGGCACGAGGCCCTCCTGAACCTTGCGCCAGCCTTCCTCCCGCAGCGAGCGCCAGCCATGACGGCGGGCGGCGGCGCGCAGTTCCGAAGTCTTGACGCTGGCGCCGAGCAGGTCCGCGACCTCGTCGTTCATCAGGAAATACTCGTAAATCGCCACGCGGCCGCGACAGCCCTTTTGGCCGCACTCCACACACCCGCGTCCTTGAAACGCCCGGACAGCCGCCGGCGGCATTCCCAAGGCCGCGGCCATTTCGTCGCGGATCGCGTCCGGGATATGTGGCGCGGGCTCGACGCAGTGTCGGCAAATGCGCTGGGCGAGCCGCTGGGCGAGGCTGCAGACCAGCGAGGAGCCGATGAGAAACGGATCCACCTGCATGTCGAGCAGGCGGGTGATGGCGCTGACGCTGTCGTTGGTGTGCAGGGTCGAGAACACCAGGTGCCCCGTCTGGGCCGCCCGCACCGCGATCTCGGCGGTCAGGTTGTCGCGAATCTCGCCAATGAGCACCACGTCGGGATCGTGGCGTAGCACGGCCCGAAGTCCGGCGGCAAAAGTCAGTCCCACCTCCTCGCGCGTCTGGATTTGCAGCACGCCCTCGAGTTGGTATTCGATCGGATCTTCGATGGTGATGATTTTGCGCCGGCCGTCGTTGGCCTGGTTGAGCACCGTGTAGAGCGTGGTCGTCTTCCCGCTGCCGGTCGGACCGGTAATCAAGATCAGCCCTTGGGGAAGCCGCGCCAGCTCGGCCATCAATTCCGCCTGGGCGGGCTCCAGCCCGAGGTCGCGGAACTCCAGCGCCAGAGCCCGACGGCCCAGGATGCGCAGACAAATGGCCTCCCCATGCTTGGTGGGGATGATCGAAACGCGGAGGTCGTAGTCCTCCTCGCCGGACTTCGTGGTGATCCGTCCGTCGTGGGGTAGGCGTTTCTCCGCGATGTTGAGGCCCGCCATGATCTTCAAGCGCGAGACCAGGGCTGGATAGACCTCCCGCAGGCCGCGCGGCGCAGGGACGCTCTCGAGCAGCCCATCAATGCGGTAGCGGAGGTCGATCTTGTCGAAGTAAGGCTCGATGTGGATGTCGGTGGCCTGCAGCCGCAGGGCTTCCGACAGCAACTGGTCCACGAACCGGCTGATCGTGGCCTCGACGGCCTGTTCGCCTTCGGTGGCGGGCACGTCGAACACCAGGTCCTGCGAGGCGTCCGCCGTCGCGCGATCATTTCGGAGCCGCTGGATGGTTTCAGCGCCGAGCCCGAAGTGCTTTTTGACCACGGCACGGATGCAACTGGGCGTCGTGAGGCGAACCTCGATGGGACGATTCAACAGCAGCCGCAGGTTGCTTAATTCGGACTGCCGCGGCGGCTCGGCGAACGCCAGCGTCAGGGTCTCGCCCGCAACGGCGAGCGGGAGCACCCGGTGGTTCAGCATCACCGAAACCGGCACCTGATCGAGCAAGCCTTCGGGGAACTCGAAGTTCGTCAGGTCCTCGAACGGCAGGTTGTGCAGCGACGCCACGGCGCGGAACACGTCCTCTTCGGAGACGAAGTTGTGGTCGAGAAGAATCGCGTGCTGGGGGCGGGCCAGCTTGCGCTGCAATCGGCGAACGGTTTCGGCTTGTTCGACCGACAGCCGGCCGGCCTCGAGCAGCACGTCCACCACCTCGCGTTTGACTTCGGGCGTGTCCATCTCACCTCGCCGGGACTTCGAGGGGTTTCTTCACGTTGAACGGCAGCACGTTGGTGACTCCAGCGGCGTTGGTCAACACGACCTCCTTGAGCGTGATTTGTTGGATCGCGTGATCGGCCACCACCACCGCGCCGTTGGTGAGCACCAGCAGCTTGTCGCCCAGTTGGAGGTAGGCGAAGACGTTCGATCGCGACGACGTGTAGTGGCCCATGTAGAGGAGTTCCACCCGCCGGGTGGGCGGGGGGCCCGGCGGTTGGAAATGCAGGGTGAAAAAGGGGTTGACGTTGGCGTTGGTGGGCAGCGCCGCCAGCAGCGCGTTGGTCGAGAACCAGCCCGCCAGGCGGTCCGGCAAGGGCCAGTCGCGCAGAGGTTCTCCCTCGCGCAGGTAGGGCTTCAACGCCGGCATCCCGCCGCCCAGGCGCAGCGCCACCGCCAGCAGCGTCGCCGCCAGCACGGCCAGGACCAGCAAGGAACTCCACAGATTGCGCTCCAGGAATCGCATGAACGCTCAGTCGGATTGTTCCGCAACGCTTTCGGGCGGCGCGGGCACCAGCGCGCTGATGTTGATCTCCAACAGCACTTCGCCCGGACGCGGGGCCTCGCCTTCCTTCGCCGGAGCGCTCTTGCGCAGCAGCGTCTGGCCGAGGAAGAGCACTGGTTTGTTGGTCAGTTCTCCGCCAAAACCCGCCAGCGCGACCTCCGAACCGTGCAGCGGCAACGCGGCGATCAGCCGACTGATCTGCGGCAGAGCCCCCGCCACCTCGAGGCGGAGAGGAAGTTCCTCCAGCAGCTTCCGGCGGCCGTTCACCGACTTGTAAGTTACCGAGGGCAGTTGCTGCACGACCCGGATCGCGGACACCTTGCTCTCAATGGCTGCGAGCACCACGTGCTGACTGGCGAGCAGGCGCGGCCACAAGAGTGAGGGATCCGGCAGGTCCGCGGAATAGGCCGCCAGTCCGAGGGCATCCGCGAGGCGGTTGGTCAGCACGCCCTCGAACGGCACCTTGCGTTCCCGGGCCAGGTTGTGCAGGGCCTCGGCGGCACGCTGGCATTCGTTCTGGAACTCGCCGTACTGGAAAGGCTGCCGCAGGAGCGCCTGGATCTGGGTGGGCCACGTCAACCGGCTCCCGACCATCGCCCCCAGGCGCTCGAGGTCCTGCGCCGTGGCCTCCAGCGACCGGGCCCGGGCATCGAGCTTCTCGCGGGGCACGCCAACGCAGGCTTCGCTCGCGGCGTAGGCGGCCACGAATTCGTCCCAGACCCGTCTCAGCGGCGTGTCCGCCCCATGGGCCCGTTCGCGCAGTGGCAGGAACACGCCGAAGTAGATCCCCACCAGCGCCAGGGAAAGCACCAGCGTGACCGAAGGTAAATAGCGGCCGCGGCGGGGGGAGGTCATCGCTTCAAACGCGTCGCGTTGGTGGGCGGGGCGCCCGTGCCCGCCCGGCGGGCGCTTGTGACGTTGGTCGCGGTGGACTGCGGGCGGCCCTCGCGCTGGACGCGCAGCGGTTCGGGCAGGTCGTCTTCCAGGATCTCCATGCTCACCCCGAACCAACGGTTGGTGATCACGACCCGCGGATCCACGAGGTCAAACCGCCGCCGCTCCGGCGGCAGGGCGTCCACCCAGTGGAACACCTCGCTGGCCTTCAACTCGGCCAGCACCTGGCTGAGCGTGGCGCGCATGGCCTCACCCTCGGCCGGGATGCAGATCTCGGCGATGAACTCCCGGCGAAAGGTGCCCGGGTTCGGCGCCGGCCCGTTCACCGTTGCGAGGGGGCCGTTCGTATTCGCAGCCGGAACCACTGAGCCGCGGGCGTAGCTCGACGCATCCGCGAAGAGCACATACCAGAAGCTGTCGTTGGTCCGGGAACGCGCCACCGCGCCAAGCGCCTCGAGCAGGCGGACGGTCTCGCGCTGACGTTGGAAGACCGGGCGCAGGCGCTCGAACTGTGAGTTGACCCGGATGAACAGATCGTCCAGCCGCCGCGCATGGGCCAGGGAGGCGGCGGCAGATTCAGTAAACGCTTGCTTCGCCGCCAGCAGGCTGGCCTGCTGCCAGATGCCGTAGCCTAGCGCGCCCGCGAGGCCCACCAGCAGGACCACCACCAGGGTCTGAACAATCTCCCAGGCGAACTGCCGGTGGACGCCCATCCGGAACTCCGGAGGCAGCAGGGAAACCCGGTGTCGCCCCTGCCCGAAGGCGTGCAGGGCCGCGCCTTCGGCGACCACGAACGCCAGCCTTTCCGCGGGCGCCCCGGCGTCATCGTCCACCGGCCAGAGTTGCAGGCGAAGCCCCGCCAGGCTGTTCACCTGCGCGAGCAAC
>CALJWR010000354.1 GCA_937976685.1 uncultured Verrucomicrobiae bacterium | reverse complement strand
CCAGCGCCGCGTACCTCGGCGAAGGCCGCTTCTATCTCATGCGCGGCGGACGCAGCAACGCTTCCGGCCTTTATCGCACCGGTGCCGCTTTTGGCCTCAGCGCCTTTTACCGCGACCAGGACCTCGGCCACTGGGCCTACTACTCGCCCATGAATGACTGGCAGGCCGAGGGCTGGACCCCCTTCAGCACCACCGGCAACGAGCCGGATGGCAGCCTCATCGCCGTCATTCAGAACGCCGACGGCACCGTGTCTGTGCGCGACCGCAAGGACAGCGGCAACTTCTACATCCGGCTTGATACCGCGTGGACGGTGCCGTTCACCGTCGAGTTCCGCGCCCGGCTGGACGACGCCACGGGCACGGGCGGCGACGCCGCTCATCCCAAGTACACCGCCGCCGCCTTCCAGACCGATCCCGATCACCCTGGCGGGGAAGCGTGGCAGCCGGCGTTTGCGGCCACGCGCTTTGGCCGCTGGGGACTGGCGGATGAAAGCGTCGAGTCGGCGATCGGCTTCGCGGACAACTCGCAGTTCCAGACCTACACCTTCGTCTGCCGCTTCGATGAAAGCGCCCGGGCTCGGCTGGCGGCCAACCCGGCGGACGGCGGCGCCAATGTGGAACTCTGCGTGTTCGAGGTGTATCTGAACCGCGACTTCTCGAAGCCGGCCGCGGTGTTCCACAACACCGGCTTCTTCGGGTGGGACAGCGTGGACTACGACGGTGCGCTGGACATCGGCTTCCCCGGCCCCAGCGCCGGGCAGGTGACGCTCGACTGGGTCCGCTGGGGCAACGGCGTCATCCTCGACCCGGCCGATCCCGGCGCCCCCGGCCTCCCCACCCTGGCGGTCGCGCGCGCGCCCGGCGGCCTGACCGTGACGTGGACCGGCGGCACGCTGGAGTCTGCTCCCTCCGTCACCGGGCCGTGGCAGCCGGCGAACGTTGGGCCGAGTCCGGCCACCGTGGCCGCCGACCAGCCGGCCCGCGACTTCCGCGTGCGGCGCTGAACCGCGGCGCAGCCGCGCCGGCTGACCGGCTTCTCGCAGGGGCGGACCGCACGCGGTCCGCCCTTTTGGTTTTGCCGGCACACTCAGCGGTCCCGCAACCGCGCGGGATTGCGCGGCGCGTCATTCCCGATAGGCGTCCATGCCGGCGCAGGAGCAGATGAGGTTGCGGTCGCCGAAGACGTTGTCCACGCGGGCCACGGCCGGCCAGAACTTGAACTCCCGCAAACCCGGCACCGGATAGGCTGCCTGCTCGCGCGAGTACGGTCGGTTCCAGTCGTTCGCCGCGACGACTTCGGCCGGATGGGGCGCTTGCTTGAGCGGGTTGTTCTTCGGGTCCATTTCCCCGCGCTCGATCGCCATGATCTCTCCGTGGATCGCGATCATCGCGTCGCAGAACCGATCCAGCTCCGACTTCGGCTCGCTTTCGGTCGGCTCGACCATCAGCGTGCCAGCGACGGGCCAGCTCAACGTGGGGGCGTGGAACCCGTAGTCCATGAGCCGCTTGGCGACGTCCTCGGCGGTGACGCTCTTGAAGGGGCGCAGATCGAGGATGCATTCGTGAGCAATGAGGCCATTCGATCCCTTGTACAGCACGGGGAAATAAGGATCGAGGCGGCGGGCGATGTAATTCGCATTCAAGATGGCGGCCTGTGTCGCCGCTTTGAGCCCCGCTTCGCCCATCGCCGCGATGTAAAGCCACGAGATCGGCAAGAGGCTCGCGCTGCCCCACGGCGCGCCGGAGATTGGCCCGATGGCCTGCGCGCCGCCCGTTTCGGCCAGCGGATGGCCCGGCAGAAACGGCACCAGATGCGCTGCCACGGCGATGGGCCCCACCCCGGGTCCGCCACCGCCGTGCGGAATGCAAAAGGTTTTGTGCAGATTCAAGTGGCACACGTCGGCGCCGATCGCGCCCGGAGAGGTGAGTCCCACCTGCGCGGTCATGTTCGCGCCGTCCATATAGACCTGCCCGCCGGCATCGTGGACCGCCTGGCAGATCTCTTTGATCGCCGCCTCGAAAACGCCGTGAGTCGAGGGGTAGGTCACCATCAACGCGGCGAGGTTCGTGGCGTGGGCGCTCACTTTCGCCCGCAGGTCGGCGAGATCAATGTTGCCTTCCTTGTCGCAGGTCACGGGCACGACGGTCAGACCGGCCATGACGGCGCTCGCCGGATTGGTGCCGTGGGCCGAAGTCGGGATCAGGCATACGCGGCGATGCGCCTCGCCGCGACTGGCATGGTACCGCCGGATCACCAGCAGCCCGGCGTATTCGCCCTGCGAGCCGGCATTCGGCTGGAGCGACACCGCCGCGAATCCGGTGATTTCCGCCAGCCACTTTTCGAGGTCGGCGAAGAGCCGCGCGTAGCCCCGGGTTTGCCCGGCCGGCGCGAAGGGATGAATTCGCGCGAACTCCGGCCAGCTCACCGGGAACATTTCGGCGGCGGCGTTCAGCTTCATGGTGCAGGAGCCCAGCGGGATCATCGCCTGGCACAGCGAGAGATCGCGCGACTCCAGCCGGCGCAGGTACCGCAGCATTTCGGTCTCCGAGTGATACCGGTTGAAGACGGGATGGGTCAGGAACGGGGTCGTTCGGACCAGCGCGGCGGGGATGCCGGAGACGGCCGCAGGCAGTTCCCCGACCACCGGTCGCCCCTCATTGAAGACCGTAAGCAATCGGCGCACGTCGTCCGCCGACGTGACCTCGTCCAGCGAGACGCCAACGCGATGCGCGTCCACGCGGCGGAGATTGATCACTGCGTTTCCCGCCGCGGCGTGAACCGCCTCCGCATCGGGCACGACCACGGTCAGGGTGTCGAAGAAGGTGGCGTTTTCACATTTCAGCCCGAGCCGGGCCAGACCTGCAGCGAGGGTTCCGGTCAGTTGATGCACGCGGCGGGCGATGGCGGTCAGCCCTGCGGGCCCGTGGTAACAGGCGTAGGCCATGGCCATGTTCGCCAGCAGCGCCTGAGCGGTGCAAATGTTCGAAGTGGCCTTCTCACGCCGAATGTGCTGCTCGCGCGTGCCGAGCGACAATCGCAGGGCCGGGCGGCCGCGGGCGTCTTTCGACACGCCGACCAGCCGGCCCGGCATTTGGCGTTTGAACGCATCACGCACGGCAAAAAAGGCCGCGTGTGGTCCGCCAAACCCCAGCGGCACGCCGAAGCGCTGCGCACTGCCGACCGCCACGTCCGCGCCAAATTCGCCCGGTGGCTTGAGGAGCGTCACGGCCAGCAGATCGGTCGCCACCACCAGCAGAGCGCCGGCCGCGTGGGCGGTGGCCGGGAGTTCGCCGAAATCCTCCACGGTCCCGGCCGTGGCCGGGTATTGGACCAACGCGCCAAACACATCCGGTCCAAACTGAAACTCGCGCCAGGCCCCCACCCGGACCTCGAGCCCCAAAGCCCCCGCCCGTGTCTGCACCAGTTCGATGTTTTGCGGATGACAGTCCTCGGCAACGAGGAAGACGTGGCGCGACTGACCTTCGCCCTCCTTGACCCGGTGGCACAGCATCATGGCCTCGGCGCAGGCGGTCGGTTCGTCCAGCATTGAGGCGTTGGCGATGTCGAGCCCGGTCAAATCGCACACCAGCGTCTGGAAGTTCAACAGCCCCTCAAGCCGGCCTTGGGAAATCTCGGACTGGTAGGGGGTGTACTGCGTGTACCAGCCCGGGTTTTCCAGGATGTTTCGCTGGATTACCGGCGGTGTGAACGTGTCGTAGTGGCCGAGGCCGATGAACGAGCGGAATACGCGGTTCTGGCCCGCGATGGTCCGAAGTTGGTCCAGCGCCTCGTGTTCGCTGACCGGTGCCGGCAAAGCCAGCGGCCGCGGGAGCCGGATGCCCGCCGGCACCGCGGCATCCACGAGGGCCGACATCGAGTCGTAGCCGCAGGCGCGGGCCATCGTTTCCAACTCGGCTGGGCGGGGGCCGATGTGGCGGCGGCGAAATTGATCCGGGTGAGGAAGTGGGTCGGCGGTCGGTGACGACGTGGCGGTACTACTCATTTGGGTGCGAGGGCGTCTTCTCCAAAACGACGGTTCAAGCTATGCGGCGCCCGGCGTGACGCAAGCGGGTTTTCGGTTCAGGGCGATTGCCAGTGATGCGCGTCAACGATCAGGGGCATCAAGGCGGGCAGGCTTGCAGGTCGAACAAAGCTCCGCCACTGCCCGGTCCGCGAAACGAAATTTCCGGCCGAATCCGACCGTTGGGGCGGATCTCCCCGCGTTCGATGGCTGGCAAAGCCCCTCCTTCATCCGCAGCGATGGTGCCTCACAAATGACCGGACCCGGGTCGCTTTACCCACGAATGATCCTCGCTATCTTGCGGCGGTGGCGGGCGGGGTCAGTCACTGTTCCGGGCTGGCACGCCTCCTGCCTTCAACCGCCGCATGAAGCTCCGTCAAAGTCCGGCATTCACCTTGATCGAGTTGCTGGTCGTGATCGCGATCATCGGGATCCTCGCCGGACTGCTGCTGCCGGCCTTGTCGTCGGCCAAGGAGCGGGCCAAGCGCACCGCGTGCAAGAACAACCAGCGCCAGTTTCTCATCGCCGCGCTCACGTATGCCGGCGACCACGAGGATCGTCTGCCGTCCGGGCGGACGGACAACGCCGATCCCACGGACACGCATACCGCCATCCTCTCGACCAACTCGTGGAACATCTTCCTCCAATACAGCGGCGGCGCGGGGATTCTCGACTGCCCAAACCTGGCTCCCGCCTTCAAACGGCAGAAGGACTGGCGGGTGCATGACATGTACGGGTACGCCATCGGCTATCATTACCTTGGGGGCCACACGAACACTCCCTGGCCCTTGGTCGGCCCGGCCCAGGCCACCTGGGTGTCGCCGCAGCGGTCGGCCGAGGACCCCACGCTGCCGCTGGTCGCCGACCTGAACGTGTTTTGCCACAGCTTCCAGCGAATCCTCGCGCCCCACACCGCCACCGGCTATGCCATCCGCGAAGAACGACATTTCGAGACCGATCCCGACAACTACGACCGGACGCCGCGCGACATCGGCGCCAAAGGCGGCAATGTCGGACTGCTCGACGGTTCGGTACGCTGGAAGGACATCCGCGAGATGAGGATCTACCGCGGCTCGCAGCAGTGGGACGCGGACGGGGCGTTTGGGCTGTGGTAGGCGGTGGGGCCGCCGAAGGGCGGCAGCATGGACCAGTGCCCGGACTCACTGGCGCGCCAGCCACGCCGCCGCGGCCGCCGCCGGATCTGTTGCCGCCGGTGAAATCACCAATCGTTCGCCAGCCGCCTCGCGGTACTGCTCCCGCACCAGCGCGAGGCTCTCGGGAGTTTCCCCGGTCACCCAAAGTCGCCCGGGCGTCCCGAGCGCCAGCATTCCGGGCAGGTCCCCGTACTTGGCGCCGCCGGGCAAAAAGTCGGGGCTGTAGATGTCCTTGAGATTCAGGAAGCGAAAACCGCCCGTGTCCACGGCCGCGGCGTGGATGGATTGCCTGGCAACGGCCCGGGCCGCAGCCACCCAGGGCCCCGCGCCCGCCACACCCGCCACGCTCAGACGCCGGGTCGCCGGGGCCCGCTCTCCAAAGCACCGGATCAGCGTCAGCACGTCGTGCGCGCGCTGGGCGAAGAGGCTGTGGTTATATCCGTAAGTGTAGGCTGCCGCTTCGCGCGGGTTCTTCACCTTGCGCTGACGGCTGGTGTCCTCAGCGGCGGTCGCCGATTCGCCCTGGAACAGCAGGTCTGCGCCCACCACTCGCGCCCCCGCCGCGAGGAGGTCGCGGATTTCTGGCCGGATGTCGCTCCCGGCGAACAAGCCGGCCTTCCCCTCGCCGGTCAACCACAGCACGGTCTGGCCGCGGGGCGAAGAGGGTTCGAGCACAACCACCGGCAGTTCCTCGCTAAACGTGGCGTTCCGCACCAAGCCGGCAGTGACGCGCACCCCGGCCATTTCCGTCACTCCCGCCGGGAGAAACTCCACGCTGGCATTGTCGGCCAGCGTCCGCCCGACAACCACCTCAACGCCCCGACCGTACACCTCGGCGAAGCGGCCGGTTGACCGCCGCGCCTCGGCGAGCTGCCGCTCGGTGTCTTCCGTGAGCCAGCGGAGCAGCTTGCGCTCGAAGTCGGGGCCGCCCGGGGGGGGCGGATGCTGCTCATTCCACACCGAGAGCTCAGCGCGCGACAGCCGCTGGTAATCGCGTTCGACGATCGGCTCCGGTTGACCGAGGCCAAAATGGCGGTTCACCCAGCCGTACATCGCGACGCGGCTGGGCCAGTTGTAATTGTGGCCGAACTGCTCGCCCCGATGGAGCATGACGCGGTCGCCCGCCCCGAGGAGTTGATAGACCGCCTGCAAGTGCGGAAAGCCCTTCGTGGCCATTTCCTTGGTCCAGTCATTCGCCGTGGTCAGCCCCTGCGGCTTGGGCGCGAAAAGCGCTGCGAATTCAACGTTACCGGTGCCAACTCGCAGGCCACAGGCGTTCTCGCAGGTGCAACCGCCTTGCATGGCCGTGGAAACCATGACCGCCGGGAACGCCAGGGCCGGCCGGTCGTCCACCGCGCCAAGGATGAAGGTCTGCGTGCCGCCGCCGCTGGCCCCGGTGACGCCGACGCGCCGCGGGTCCACGTCCGGCAGGTTCAAGACGAAGTCGAGCGCGCGGATGCTGTTCCAAGTCTGAAGCCCCATGACGCTCTGGTAGTGGGATTCCGCCTGCGGACTGAAGAGGCCCCAGTTCTCGGTCGCGATCATCTCGGGGCGCTGTTTCGCGAAACCATGCGCGATCTCCATCGGGATCTGCGTCGTGTCCGCGTAGCCGATCATGTCGTAGTGAAAGACCACGCAGCCCATTCGGGCCAGCCCCACGCAGCGCGCCTGCAGCGGACTGCGCCCGCCCTCTGCGAATTGTTCGCCGCCGCTGGCCATTTCCCTCTTCACCTCCGCCTCGCCGGCGTCATGGAAGCGGCCGTTGGACCAATGTCCATGCGGACAGAGCATCGCCGGCAGCCGACCGGTCTTGCCCACCGGCCGGTAAAGGTTTCCGGCCAGATAGAAGCCGGGCAGGGTCTCGAGATAGACCTTCTCCACCGTGTAATCGGGAAACACGACGCGACCATGAATCACCGGGTTCAGCGGTGTGCGGGTGGGGAGCGGCCAAAGCCCCAGCGTCACCACCAACTGCCGGCGTACGCGCTCGCCGCGCGCCTGCCACGCGGCGGTGGTGGCGGGCGGATCGAACGGAAAGTAGCCGTCGAGATCCTTCAGCGGCTGCAATCGAACGTCGTTCGGAAGCTGGCCCTCCGGGAAAACCCGCAGAGGCCGGGCAACCGCGTCGCTCAAGAAGAGTCCAGCGACCAGAACGAAACCGATTGTTGAGCGGGCGAACCTGAAAGGGCGTGGCGTCATGACTTGATCAAGCCGCAAACCCGGCGGCCGAGCAAGCCAAGCGAGCGTCTGTCAGACCTCCACTCAATACTGAGAGCCTGTTCCCAAAGTGGCCGTTTTCCAAAAGCCGCCGGCCCTGCGGTGACACATCGGGGGCCCGAGGCTTCGTCTTCGCGGTTTACGGCTGGTTAGGTTCGAGTCGTGTATCGTTCTTTCCGTAAATTCCATTTTGCCGGTGGTCTGCGGGGCGGGGGAGCGCAGGCGCGTGGCGCCGCAGCATCCCGCCCAGCCGGCGGCGCGACGGTTGGTCGGACGC
>CALJWR010000353.1 GCA_937976685.1 uncultured Verrucomicrobiae bacterium | reverse complement strand
CCGGCCAGCTTCTGCGGCGTGGTTGGACTCAAACCTACGTTCGGTCGCGTTTCACGCTACGGCCTCGTGGCCTACGCGTCGTCGCTGGACCAGATCGGCCCCGTGACCAAGGACGTGCGGGATGCCGCCATCCTGTTGCGCGTGATCGGTGGGCACGATCCGCTGGATTCCACGAGCCTGCCGGAACCGTCACCGGAGATTCCGCGGTTGGATGGCGACATCCGCGGCCTGAAGCTGGGGGTGCCGAAGGAGTACGCCCTCGGCGGGCTCGATCCGGAGGTGAAAGCGGCGGTGGACGCCGCCATTCAGACGTTGTCCCGCCTCGGGGCGGAAGTCGTGGAGATTTCGCTGCCGCACACGGAGTACGCGATCGCGGCCTACTACATCATCGCCCCGGCCGAAGCGTCGGCCAACCTCGCGCGCTTCGACGGCGTCCGGTATGGCCTGCGGGTGGACGGCGCGGACCCAAGCGAGATGTACTCCCGGACCCGCGGCGCGGGCTTCGGCGCGGAGGTCAAGCGCCGGATCATCCTCGGCACCTACGTCCTGAGCAGTGGCTACTACGACGCCTACTACCTGCGTGCGCAAAAAGTTCGGGCGCTCATCCGCCGGGACTTTCTCCGGGCCTTTGAGAAGGTGGACGCCATTGTGACTCCCACCGCGCCGACGGCGGCGTACCAGTTGGGCGAAAAAGCCGATGACCCGCTGCAAATGTATCTGGGCGACATCTTCACCGTGTCGTGCAACCTGGCGGGAATCTGCGGCGTGAGCGTGCCGTGTGGCTTCACGGCGGCACCCAGGCTGCCCGTCGGACTGCAACTGCTCGGTCCGCCGCTGGGCGAGGCCACCATTCTCCGTCTCGCTCACGCTTACGAACAGGCGACCGACTGGCATCGCGAACGGTCGCCGGCGGGCTGAGCCGGCAGTGTCGGTCCGCCTTCCCGCGCAATCGTCGCGCCCTTACCTTCGCTGCGTGGAAGTCCGCTACCAACTGCGCCGGGCCACGCTCGACGATCTCACGCCGTTGAAGGCGCTGTGGGAAGTCGCGCGCCAGCCCGTCACCGATTGGGAAAAGCGGCTGACGCAATTCCAGATCGTGGAACGCTCGGATGGGATCTTATGCGGCGCCTTCGGCTTCCGGGCTGCCGGCTTTCACGGGCTGCTCTTCGGGGAAGCGTTTCACTCCCACCAGCAGGCGGTGGATTCTCAAGCTGCGGTGTGGGAGCGGCTCGAGGCGCTTTGCCGAACCCAGGGGGTCGCCCGCCTCTGGCTGCGCGGCGAACCCGGTCCAGTCTGGCACGAGCGGGGTTTCCGGCCCGCCGAAAACCACGAACTCAAGCGGCTGCCACCCGACTTCGCGGTCGCCGGCCGCGGGCCTTGGTGGACTCTCGTCCTGCGCGACGAAGACCTGCTGGACGAGGCTCTTAAACGGAAAATGGCGCAGCATCAGGCGGAACAGCAAGTGCGACAGCGGCAGGTTCAGCGCAGCGCGAATGCGCTCAAGGCGCTGGCGCTGCTGATTGCTTTCGGTCTGTTCGCCGCCGCCATGGTGCTGCTCTTTATGCTCACCGGCCGGCGACCGCGCAAGCCCTAGATGCCATCGTGCGGGGGGAGTTGCCGGGTGATTTGGCGGCCGCACGGAGAGGCTCCTGATCCGGACCCGGGCTGGCTCCCCCAGCTCACTCCGGACCTGCCGGCGGTCTCGGGGAACGCGTTGCGAGGGCACTTTCGCGGTGAATTCGCGTGACCCGCGCGCGGGGGTTGGCTTTGACTTGCGGGGCGCATGCTTCGTGAGTCTCTCGACAAGTGGATTGAACAAGGAATTGTCCTGCTGGTCCTCGCGGTGCTCGTGGTTGCCCCATTGCTGACCGGCGCGGTGCGGGGCCAGGATTTCGCCGTCGTGCAGGCGCTGCTCCTGCCGGCGCTGGCGTTGTGGCTGGTGCGGTTCTGGGTCAACGCCAGCCACCGCTTCCTCTGGCCGCCGGCGGCGTGGTTGGTCATCGCGTTCGCGGCGTACGCGTTGCTTCGCTATTTCCGGGCCGATGTCGAGTATGTCGCGCGGCAGGAGTTCATCCGGGTGCTGACCTACGCCTGGCTGTTCTTCATCGTCCTCAACAACCTGCATCACCAAGAAACCAGTCAGCGGCTCCTGTTCACGTTGTTGGGCGTGGGAAGTTTGCTGGCGGCTTACGCCGTTTTCCAGGTGCTGACCGGCTCCGAGCGGATCTGGATGTTTCCGCAGCCGCCCGGATACGCGGGTCGCGGCTCCGGGACCTTCATCTGCCCCAATCATCTGGCGGGCTATCTCGAACTGCTGTTGCCGATTGCGCTGGCAGGCTCGCTGTTAAGCCGCGTCAAGGCCGTAGGGCGGGTGTTGTTCGGCTACGTGGCGTTGCTGTGCCTGGTGGGCATTGGGTTCACCATGTCGCGCGGCGGCTACCTGGCGACAGGTCTGGCCCTGGCGGGCATGTTCGCGTTTTTGTACCGCTATCAGGGGTACCGCAAACTCATCCTCATTAGCACCGGGGTTGTGGCGATCGCCGCGGCGGGGTTCCTGTACAAGTCCGAGCGCGTGCGCGAGCGCCTCACCAAGATGTTCGTGCCCGCCCAGGCGGAAACGGCGATTGTCCGCGCCGACATCTGGCGACCGGCCGTGAAGATGTGGCTGGACCACCCGTGGGGCGGCGTCGGCCCGGCGCACTTCGACGTCCGGTTGCCGCAGTATCGGACGGCGACCCTGCAGGCGCGGCCCATCTGGGTTCACAACGAGTATCTGAACACGCTGACGGACTACGGGGTGGCGGGCGCCGCATTGATCGGAATCTTTCTTGCGCTGGCAGGCTGGGGCGCCAGGCGCACGTGGCGCTACGTGCACCGCGCCGAAAACGCCCTCACCATCAAGCCGAGCGACCGGGCGGCGCACGTGCTCGGCGTGGGGACCGGGTTGGTCGCCCTGGGCATTCATTCCTTCACCGACTTCCATCTGCACATTCCTGGGGTGGCGCTCACGGCCGTGGCGCTGCTGGCGAGTTTGACCGGCCATCTCCGGTTTGCCACGGGGCGGTGCTGGATCAGTCCCCGCGGCGTGGGCCGGCTGGCGGTGACGATCGTGGGAATCGCCTCGCTCGCCTACCTGGCGCCCCAGGCGCTGCGGTCCTATCGGGAAGGCCGGGCGCTGACGCAGGCCAGCCAGGCCACCACGGCGCAGACCCAGCTTAAGGCCCTGCAGACCGCGTGGTTGGTGGAGCCAGCCAACTGGGAGACCGCCCAGCGCATCGGCGAATACTGTCGCCTGCTCAGTTGGGAAGGGCCGGAGAACTGGCGGCAGATCGCCGAGGACGCCATCGCGTGGTTCCAGCGGGCGGGCGAGTTGAATCCGTGGGAGGCGGCCCCGCGCATCCGGTTGGGCATGTGCCTGGACTGGCTGGGGCGGCATGACGAAGCGACGCCGTGGTTTCAGGAGGCGCTGCGCCTGGACCCGCTCAGCTACTACACGCACCTGATGCTGGGCTGGCACGAACTGCAGCGGGGCGACTACGCCCGGGCGAAGTCGCACCTCACGCGCTCGCTCGAACTCAAGAGCTGGGAGAACTTTCTGGCCTTCAACTACCTCAAAGTGGTCAACGAGCGCCTCGAAGAAGCGGGAGAGGCGCCTTAGGCCCGAATACTTCATAGCCATGGTAACCGCCGCCGTGAGGCGGCGGCACGGGCGGCGTCGAAGAGTTGGCGACCGTGCTGGGCCAGGCTGCCGGCGGCGTTCATGACGTGGAAGACCAGCATCGGGAGCCGGCGGGCCAGGGGCACGCGCGAGCGGTGTCCGCGGCGCTTGGGCAAGGCGGGCAGGATGGAGCCGAACGCCTCGTGGAACGCGGCCAGAAAGCCCGGGCACCCGGGCGTCGCTGCACGGACGACTCGCTTCGCCGCATTGTTCTCATCTCCTTGGGTAGCACAGGAGGCCAGCCAAATACGGTCCATCCCTCGAAGTCCCGAAAGGGATTAGGTTTAGGTCCCGGATTTGCCTGACCGGTGGCGGTGGGTCCGTTACCTTGCCGCTCATGAACACTGCCCGCTGTTTGCTCGCCTGTCTCACCCTCGCGCTGCCCCGTGCCGGATTGTTGGCGGCGGACCTTTCGGACACCGAACTGTCGCAACTCCGCTCCCGGGCGCTCGACGACATTTTCGTGCTGCGGGATTACCGGCCCGGCAAGAACAGTTTCGTCGAGAGCCCCGAACGCCACGTCGGGGCGTGGACAGGCGTCGGCAACCGCTTCACGCTGCTCGATGTCAAGGGGGAGGGTTCCATCCGCCACATCTGGACGACGCGCGGCGACGGCGAGCCGTACTTCGATTGGGAGTTCTACGTGGATGGCGAAACGACCCCTTCGGTGCGATTCACCGACGAGGCCATGGTGGTGGCGGCGGCGGCGAAATTTCCGGTGCCCGTCGCTCCCGGCAACGCGCTGCCCGTTCACAACCGCGCGTACAACTTTTTCCTGCCCGTGCCCTTCGAGAAGAGCCTGCGGTTGGACGTGGTGCAGCGACAACCGAGCTTCTGGCTTTGGTTCTGCCAGATTGACTATCGCCTCGAGGACCGCTCGCTGCGCGGCGCGCGACTCCTGACCAGCGGAACAGGCGAGGGCCTCGCGTTTCACTACCTGGGGCTGGAAAAAGCCCGTCGGACTGAGCCGGCCGCGAATCTCGCCCGCGAAGTGGTCGAAGTCCCCGAGGCGACGCTGGCCCCGAGGGCCGAGCAGGTGCTCGCCAGGTTGGCCGGCCCCGCCATCGCACGCGAACTGCGGCTGCGCTGGTCGCCGGACGCAAAGTTGCGCCTTCTCGTTCGGTACGAGGACGCGGCGACCTTCGCGGTCAATTCCCCGGTGCCGGAGTTCTTCGGCCCGTTCCGCGGCGTGTCCTACCAGAGCCACGCCAGCAACGACGCGAGTTGTTACCTCCCCATGCCCTTTCGGCGGAGTCTGGAATTGGTCGTCCGGAATGATGGCTCTCAACCCGCGGCGGCGGCCGGGAGGCTGGTCGTGGAACGCGTGCCAACGTTCGCCCCGTCCTGGGGCTATTTCCACGCGCTGCATCAACGGACCGAACGGACCACGGGGCATCGCTTGCACCAGGTCCTGTATTTGCGCGGGCGCGGTCAGTGGCTGGGCATGACGTTGTACAAGACCGGCCACGACCACGGCGGCGGCGACTTTGCGGTGGTGGACGGCGAGGGTGACCGGCCCGCCTTCCTGCACGGCATCAATGGCGAGGACTACTTCACCTTTGCCTGGTTCGGCAAAGGCGCGCATCACCCGTACGCGATCGCCCACTCGAACGACGAGGGCCGCTACCGGCACCACTTTGAAAACGCATATCCTTTCCGCCATTCTCTGGCGATCGAGTGGGGCGCCTTCGCCGACCTCAGCCCCGAGAGCGTCGCCGTCTGGTATCAGGACATCCCCGAGGATACGACCGTTCCCGATGGCGCGGCGGCCGAGTCGGTCGAGTGGGACGTCTTCGGGCCGGTGCCGATTCCCCACGATGCCGCCGGCGAGGCCGCAGTGCCGATCTTCAGCGTCCTGCCTGCGGTCGCCGACCTGGATGCGGGGAAGAAGTTCGAGTGCCGGGGCGTCAAAGAACATTTCACCTCCGGTTGGATGAAAGAGCGCAGCGTGGGACCGATGCTCAACCTTACCTACGTGGCGCGCCACGGCATGAAGATTGATTACGAGGCGGAACTGGGTGGCATGGGGCACGCCCTGTTGGCGCGACGCTTTATCGAATCGTCCCGCGCGCGGACCGTCCGGTGTCTGTTCGCGCATGACGATCCGTGTGAAGTCTGGGTGAACGATCAACGGGTGTACGCCGGCGGCCAGCACTTCAACGGCTTCGAATCCGCGTGGATTGACTTGCCGCTCCGGGAAGGCCGAAACGAGGTCGTCGTGCGGCTGACCAACTATTTCAACCGGAACTTCAACTGGGCCGGATTCCTGTTCCGGCCGCAGTGGTAGGAACCGGCGGCACCTCAACCGAGCCGCAGCCAGAGCGTTTTGAGGTGCGCGGGTTCGGCCCGCGTCATCGGAAAGTCGGGCGGCTGGGGCACGTAGTGCTGCCGGAGCACTGCGCGGCGTGACCCGGCCACGGCTTGATGCACGATGCTGACGAAGACCGCCGGCGCCAGGCGCCCGGCGTTGGTCGAGGTGAACAACACTCCGCCCGGCTTCACCAAGGGCAGGGCCGTGCTGACCAGCCGGCCGTAATCGCGTTCCGCCTGCCAGCGCCCGCCTTCCTTCGAGGTCGAATACGTGGGCGGATCGAGCAACACCGCGTCAAAGCGCCGTCCCTTCTTCGCCAGCCGCCGCAACCAGTCGAACGCGTCCCCGTAGATAAACTCGTGGTCGGTCGGCGACAGCCCGTTGAGCGCGAAGTCTCGCTTTCCCCATTCAAGGTACTTCCGTGACAGGTCCAGGCTGGTGGTCCGTGCGCCGGCGAGCCCGGCGCAGACGGAAAATCCGCAGGTGTACGCGAAGACGTTCAGCACCTCCGCCCCCGCCGCGCCGTCCGCGAACAACGGAAAGTCCGCCGCCACGTGGTTGACCAGCAGGCGGCGACGATTGTCACGCTGGTCGAGGAACAAACCGACCGAGTAGCCCTCCGCGAAACTGACTTCGAAGCGGACGCCGTTTTCCTGCACCACAAAACGCTCGGGCGCTCGCTCACCAGCAAGCCGCTCCGGCGAAGCCTCGGTCCCCGCCCGCGCCCGGGCCGCTCGCCGGAGCACCTTGCGGTACACCCCGCGAAAGCCAGCGTCGGTCGCCCAGGCAGTCAGCCAGTCGGGCGACTGACTCACCGCACCCGGCAGCGAGGCGGCCGTCAACTCGTCCGCGTGCGACCAGAGCAAATACGGCCCCCACTGATCAAGGTATTGCCCGACCCACGGAGCGCCGTCGCCCGCGCCATGAATCAGCCGGCAGCAGTCGGTTTCCGCGCGGGCAATAAACGCGCGGCGGCGCGCGGCGGCCAGGCCGGCCAGGTGTGAATGCATCGCCAGAGGCGGAGCGGCCAGCAGCGGCGCGAGATGGTCCGTTCGGGCTCGGAACTCCCTTCGCTCGCCGGTCGCGGGATGCTTGAAAGCAAGCGCGACCGCCTGCAGGGCGAGTTGTGGGGCCGGCGGACCGCCGTAGAGCCGATCGCCCAAGATGGGAAAACCGTTCTCGGCCGCGTGGACCCGGATTTGATGCGTTCGCCCGGTGAGCGGCCGGGCCTCAATGGTGACCAGTCTATCGGGCCGCGTTTCCAGCACGGCAAACTCCGTCACGGCCCGTTCGCCCCCGCTGCCCGCCTGACTCTGATACCGCTCTCCGACCCGCACGAGGTCCGACTCGACGCGGAACCGACGCTCGCCCGGGCATTGCTTGGCCAGGAGGCGATAGGACTTCGTCACCTCGCGACGCGTGAATTGCCCGGTCAACGCCCGGCTCGCGAGGGAGGTTTTGGCAAAAACCATCACGCCGGCGGTGTCTTTGTCGAGGCGATGAATGATCGCCAACCGGGCCCAGCGCGGTTCGCGATGCCGCAGCCAGTCGTAGAGTCCCTCGCCGGCATACGGGGCCGGCGCATGGGTGTTCCATCCCGGCGGCTTTTCCACCACGAGCACGTGCTCGTCCTCGTGCAAAACACACGGTGGCGGCGGCGGGGTTGGTCTCACGGGTTGACCAGCGGGGGCGAACCGGTTCCGGGACGGAGCGCGTCAAGGCGGCTTGCCTGCGGCAGACCGGCCAAATTCCACCCGGCTCGCAGTCGCTCACGCATGACGGCCCAGACCATCAAATCCACGACCAGGCGCAGTCCGCAGCAGAGCAGGCCGGGCAGGAGATGCACCCACAGCAACGCGCGCGTAGCCGCGGCCGTGGCGCGCCCCGATTGCAACGCCAGCCAGGCGCCGGTCCAGTACAGGGCAAGCAGGTCCATGGCCTCGGTGCCCAGGAGATAGGCGAAGATCATGAAAGCCCCTCCGTCCGGCCGCTGGAGCGACGCCACCACCGCTACCAGCAACAGCGCGCCAAAAAGGATGCCGAACGGCGTTTTCCAGGCAGTGTGGGTACCGGTCGCGAACTGGTCCGGCCAGCTTCTCGGGCCGGCCGGAACCGGGCGGAGTGAGTCGAGCATCCCCTCCTCGCGCATCCGGGCGAAAAACTGGCAGATACCCAAGGTCAGCACGATCTTGAAGGGCAGCATAAGCAGGAAGGGCAGAAACATGGCAACGACTTCGGCGGGCTCAGCGAGACTGCCCGCCAACACCGCCACCCCGGCGCCGCCCGCCGCCCCAAGCAGCCGGAGACGCCGCCCCGGTTCCCAGTGTCGCCGCGCCAGCCAGACGCCAGGCTGCTCTTCCCAAGGTCCGGTAATGGCAAGGCCCCGGGTGGCACGCGCTCCACCACTCCGCCGTGACCCGCGGGGTTCGCCTCCCCATAAGCGCCGCGCCGCCCACGCCGCGAGCCCAATCAAGACCGCCCCGGTCAGCCCGCAGACGAGCAATGATAACCAGAAAGCGGCGGGCCTGGTCGCGTACGCCGAATCTTCCGATCCTGCGTAGGCTGTCAGCGGACTCAGCACCGAAATCATTTCCCAGCGCGTTCCCGGCGAAATCAGTCCCGCCCCGAAAGCCACGGCCAGCGGTCCCACACAGAGGATTCCCAAACCTGCCAGCGTTCCCCAAAACGCGCGGCTTTCGTCCCAGCTCAAAGCCGAAACGGCCAGCCCCACGGTCAGGGAAATCCACAACGCTCCGCCCAGGGCCATCGCCAGGCGGGCAAATTGCGCTCCGCTGACGCCGCCGAGCGGCAACGTCATCGCGGCCACGGGGAGCACGGCCAGCAGTGCGAATAAGACCCGCAGCGAGCTCGCCGCGAGCTTGCCGAGGACGACATCCAACCCGGTCAGGTCGGTCAGGAACAGCAGCCCCAGGGTGCCTGAGCGCTTTTCCTCGCTCAGACAGTCGGCGGTCGTGCGCGCGCCCTCGAGCAGGCAAAAGAGCAGCAGAGCCGGAGCCAGTATCCCCAGCAGAGCCGCACCCGAACCGGGGTTCCGCCCCACCGACGAAATCCACAGTCCCAAGACGCCGATGCCCGCCGCCAGCACCGCCGCGATCATTCTTGTCCGGTACGTGGCGGGGCGGCGGGCGTTGACCGCCAGCTCACGTTGCACGACCGGGAGGAACGACATGTTCGGCCGACCGGGGACCGCGCGATTGGCATTTGCGGGATCAAGCCGGGCTTCGTGGCAAAATGAAACCCGGAGAAAGGGTACGGTTTCCGAGTCTCACCGAAACGCGGGCTTCCGTTGCCGGGCGAGGGCGGCCAGCCGCCGCCGCTAAGGCTTCCCGAGGTACTTGTTGACCTGCTTGATGAGGTCTTGGACGACCTCCTTTTCCTCGTCCGTCAGGTTCGGATCCGCGAGCAACTTGTTGAAGCCCGCCAGCGCCGTCTGCGGGTCGCGTTGCTGGAAGGCGAGGATCGCTTCCTCGAGCGGCTTGATCTTCGACTCATCCCCGGAAAGGAGGAACACGGTCTCCACCTGCTCCGTGTTCAGCTTGGGCGACTCACGGAAGTACCAGATGCTCATGCCGATGCCCACCGCCACACCGATCGAGACCAGAGCAATGACAAGTTTTTTCATGGATGCGTATTCGAGTTGCGGTCCACCTGATGACCAACCGTCGCCGTTGAACATGCGGATGGGGCATGGGTCGGTCAACTCGAAAGCCCTCGCCGGACCCAGCGCTGCCAGGACGGCGAGGGCCTTACGGCGCAACGCTGGCTGGCCGGCCAACCGTTACCACCGTCACCAGGCAACTGATGGATTGAGCGCCGTTTCTGCCGGAGCATCAACGGCAACCCGGCCGTGGCGACACGCAGAGAACAGCCAACCGTGCCCGCGGCTTAGGTGAAGATGACCTGCGTGCCGGCCGACAGTTCGTAGAACTCCCCCACGGTCAGGACCTTGTCCACCTGCGGGACAAAGTCCTCCGGTTTGAGATGGAACATGTCCACGGTGTTCTCACAGGGGTGGATGCAGCCGCCTCTGACCGGGGCCGGCAACGGCACCTGTTCGATTTGGCGGGCCACCAAAGCAGGGATACCAAAGGGGCGAACAGGGAGGGCTAATCTGCATCGCAACTTTCCCCACGCGGCCTCCCGGGAATACAGATCACCTTGGGGATGGTCTTTCTCAGCCGCCTCGGATGGGTTATTTCCGCCGGTACAGGTCCGGAGCTTCTGCCACCGGCTGGTAGTGAAGCGTCAGGTAATCTTCCAGCCGGTGCTCCTGTCGCCGCCACACCGGCAACAGGATCAGCTCCGGCCGGTGGCGTTCGAGGGCCGCGCGCACCTGTTCGGGGGTCAGTTGACCGGACCACAGACGCTTGCGCGGGATGACCGCCAACTCGGGTGGGATGAGCCGCCCGGCCCAGAAGGCCGCCAGCAGGTTGTCGGTAAAGACCCATCGGACACCGGCACCGTGCTTCCGCAACAGGTGCACCGCCGGTTCTTCGGACGCCGGGTGGGCCCGG
>CALJWR010000352.1 GCA_937976685.1 uncultured Verrucomicrobiae bacterium | reverse complement strand
CGCCGCAACGCCGCGACGCTTTCCTCGGACTGTTCGCGCAGCTACTGGCCGACCTGACATTGATCGGCGAACTTGCCCACGCCGAAGAGCTGACGGGCGAGCGGATCGTCATTGAGCGCCTCGCTGTTCGAGAGGCAGCCGCCGCCCGATCACAGGGCGTAGATCAACTGGCCGACGATGACCTCCGGGCCGTAACCCCGCCGCGTGTCCTTGCGGGGATCGAGGCTGGGGAGCTGGCGGAGTTTGTTGTAGAGGTCGAAGCGTCGGGCCATGGCCTCGACGGCGACCAGGCCGGCGTGGATGGAATGATCGGAGTTGGTGACCAACTGGAGCTTGAGCCGGGTGTGTTTCTTGGTGATGGCAGGCATCCGTTTTCAGACAATCCGCGCAGAAATCAATTCAGCACCCATTGCAAGCTTTCATCTCACTCGTAACGATTGGGGTGCTGCCCTCCGCCTCGGTCCCCGTCCGCTCACCGAAACGAGCTGACCTGCTGGCCGCCTCCGCTGCCCTCCTCGGCCTCCGCCGGTCCGCCCCTGGCGGAGCCAACCTCCAACTCAATGCCTGCCAACCGTCAACCCCGTTCGCATCGCAATGACGGAGGTGACTCATGCGATGGCTCCAATCCGGTTGACACCCAAGTGCGGCGTGCCATACCCTTGGCCATGCGTTTCCTCTGCTTGTTCTCGGCCTCCCTATTTGCCGCGCTCCAACTGTCAGCCGCCAGCGAAGCAGGTCCAGTCTTCGCGAGTCCCGACGGTTCGGTCCGATTTCACCTCACGACTGATGATGCCGGCCACCTGCGGTACTCGGTGGCCAGCGACGGGCGCATCCGCCTCCCTCCGGCTCGCGCTGGAATCGTGGTCGAAGGGCGTGACTTGGGCGCGGAAGTGGAACTGGGAAAGTCGGTGACATGGCCCGTCCGCGAAACCTTCGCCTGGCGCGGCACCAAGACGCTCGCCACCAATCATTGCCTTGCCGCTGCGGTCTCCATCCGTCCGCGGTTCGGCGCGGCGGCGTGGACGCTCGAAGTCCGCGTCTTCGACGACGGCGCGGCCTTCCGATACCGCGTCCCCGGCGAAGGCCCTCGCCGTGTACAAGGGGAGGCCACCGCCTGGCAGATTCCGGCCGAAAGCACGCTCTGGCTGCAGACGGACACGGATGACTACGAAGGCAACTACCACGCGGTGCGCGCCGACCAGGTGCCGTTGGAGGAGCGGGTGCAGGACAGGACGCGCCCCACGCACATCGGTCCGCCCCTGACGGTGGTCTATGCGGATGGCGCGTTCGGCCTGATCAGCGAGGCCGCCCTGTTTCGGTATAGCGGACTGACGCTGCGACCGCGGGGCGACGCGCTGTTCACGGCAACCTTCGAGGACGATCCCCAAGGCTGGTCGCATGACGGGGAAATCGTCTCGCCGTGGCGCGTCATCGTGCTGGCGCGCAACTTGAATGACCTGGTGAACAGTGACGTGATCCCGGCGCTGTGTCCGCCGCCCGATCCAGCGCTCTTTCCCGACGGCATGAACACTGCGTGGTTGCGCCCCGGCAAGGCCCCCTGCACGTGGATGGTCTTCGGTAACGACGGCGCGCAATGGGACAAGCAGCAGTGGTTCGTGGACGTGTCCGCTGCCACCGGTTGCGAGTACCTGCTCGTGGACGCCGGTTGGCGCAGTGAGCGGTGGGGCTGGCTCAAGAACGGCGGCGATGTCTGGGCACGAGCCGCGGAGCTGGTGCGCTACGGGGCGGAGCGCGGTGTCGGCATCGTGCTGTGGCACGCGTACCCTGACGGCCGCGATGACAGCCCCGGCCTGACCACGGTGGAGGCCCGGGAGGAGTTCTTCCGCGAATGCCAGAAAGCCGGCGTCAAGGGCGTGAAAGTGGATTTCTTCAATTCGGAGAGCAAAGCGGTGATCGAGGCCTACGAAGACCTCGCCCGACGTGCCGCGAAGTACCGACTGCTGATCAACTTCCACGGTGCGAACAAGCCCACCGGCGAGGCCCGCACGTGGCCGAACGAAATCACCCGCGAGGGCATCCGCGAGCAGGAATACGTGCTCTGGGACACGCTGCCGCTGGCGCACTATGGCGCGCTGCCGTTCACGCGGATGGTGGTCGGCCACGCGGACTTCCTGCCGGGGTATCTGCAAGAGCGGCATCTCAAGAACACCACCCGCGTCTTTCAGATGGCCAGCGTGATCGTCTTCAGTTCGCCCTTCCTGTGCTGGCCGGACAACCCGGAGGCGTACCTGAACAGTCCGTGGCTCCACTTCGTCCGCTCCGTGCCGGTTGTCTGGGACGAAACGCGCGTCCTGCCGGGCTCCGTGATCGGCGACACCGTGGTCTTCGCCCGCCGCAAGGGGGACGAATGGTACGTGGCGGCGCTGAACTGCCGCGAGACGCCTCAGACCCTGGCACTCGATCTGGTGCCGCTGGGCATCGCCGGCCAGGAACTCACGGTCTATCGCGATCGAGGCCCGAAGGTGGGGGTGGACATCGTGTCGGGAATCCGCGGGGCGGAAGCGTCTCGCAAGTTTCTCGAGACTCTCTCGCCCGGTGGCGGCTTCATCGCCCACTTCGGCCCGGTCCGCGAATACGCCGGCTGGCGGTGAAGGGGGTGCATTCCCCCACCCGGGGCGCGAAACCCGGCGCGCGCTATCTGCGCGTCGCCGTGACCGGCAGTCCGGGGGAGGTTTCTCGGTTGGAGTTCTCCAGCGACTTGCGGTTCTGGCAGGAGCTCCAGCGCTTCCGAATGCCTGGCCATGGCGTCATGGAGATGGATCTATGGCCCAACCGCCCGTACTTCTTCCTCCGGGTGCTGCTGACCGTTTGGTGAAACGAGCCGGTTCTCGATCAGCGTCCGTGGGCTGGGCCCGGGGGGGCGCGACGGCGACTGCGATTCGACCAAAAAGGCCAGCGCCCCGGGGCCCTTCCGCTTACCCTGTCGCCAGCGTGGCCTCAAGAACCGGCGATCGAGTGGACGCGGGACGGGGCAAGATTTCGGCGGACGATTCCCACACTTTGACCGGCTGATAAAACGTATCCCGTTGCACCGGCTGCCGGCCGGCCTCGCGGATGGCTTTCACCAGTTGAGCTTCGGTCTGGAGCTGCGGCGCGGGACCGCCCGCCATGCGGAAGATGTGTTCCTCCACGATGGTGCCGTGCAGGTCATCCGCCCCGAAACTGAGCGCCACTTGCGCGAGCTTGAGCCCCAGTCCCACCCAGTACGCGGTGATGTGGTCGAAGTTGTCGAGGTACAGGCGGCTGACGGCGATGGTCCGCAGGGTGTCAAAACCGGTGGGCGGATGCGTGAGGGAAAGCTGGTTGTTTTCCGGCTGGTAGGCGAGCGGGATGAAGCCGGTGAAGCCGTGCGTCTCCTCCTGCAGCTCACGCAGGCGACGGAGATGGTCCACGCGGTCGGCCAGTGTCTCCACGTGACCATAGAGCATCGTGCACGTGCTGCGTCCCCCGAGCCGATGCCAGGTACGATGCACGTCCGCCCATTCCTCGGCGGACTCCTTGCCGCGGGCGATCTTCTCCCGGACCGCCGGCCCGAAGATTTCCGCGCCGCCTCCGGTGAGCGAGTCCAGACCGGCTTCTTTCAGGGCGATCAGCGTGGCCTCGACCGACTTCTTTGCCAGCCACGCGAGGTGGAGGATTTCGATGGCGGTGAAACACTTCAACCGCAGGCGCGGATCGAGCGCTTTCAGCTCGCGCAGCAGATCGAGATAGTAGCTGAACGGTAACGAGGGATGCAGGCCGCCAACGATGTGCAGTTCCGTGATGCCCAGCGCGAGCGCTTCGCGGGCTTTGCCCACCAGTTCCGCCACCGTCAGTTCGAAGCCATCGGCATCGCGTTTCTTACGGGCGAAGGCGCAAAACTGGCAGGAAAGGATGCAGTAGTTCGAGTAGTTCAGGTAGCGGTTGAGGATGTAGCTGGCCCGGTTCCCCACGCGCCGTTCGCGGGCAAGGTTGGCCAGCGCGCCCAGGGCGTTCAAATCCCTCGTCTCGAACAGCCGCAAGGCGTCCGTCTCCGACAATCGTTCGCCAGTCGCCACCTTGGAATGGAGGTCCGCCAACTCACTCCGCTTGATCAGGAAGTCCATCACGCGCGAGGAGGCTAGCACCAACCGGCGCAAAATCGAGTCGGGCGCCCGGACAGAAAGCCCGGCGCGGCCCAGAGACCGATTGCCCGCCGCGCCGCGCCTCTTTAGTTTTGTCGTCCGTCATGAATCCTCGCTCATCCCTGCTCGGCCGCCGGCAGCGCGAACTCCTGCCCGGGCCAGCTTGCGTTCTGACCGTCACGGTCATCATTGCGGCCGCCTTCGCCCGCTCCGGCACCGCTGCCGATCCCGTCTGGACCCACTTGTCCAGCCAGCGGGGCGACTTGCCGATGCCGCCCGGCGGCTCCAAGCAGCAGACCGGCGCGGTCGTGGGCGATTTCGACGGGGACGGCGTCAACGATTTCATCCTCAGCTTCCGACAGAAGCCGCCGGCGCTGGTCTGGTATCGCCGCACCGCCAGTGGCTGGACGGCGTCTGTGATCGAGAAGGACTTCCTCACCATCGAAGCTGGCGGCGCGGTGCATGATATTGACGGCGACGGCGATCTGGATGTGGTCTTTGCGGGCGATTGGCAGAGCAACGAGGTCTGGTGGTGGGAAAACCCCGCGCCCAACTTCACCCCGGACATCTCGTGGCGGCGACACGTGATCAAGTCGGGCGGCAAGAACCAGCACCACGACCAGGTCTTCGGCGACTTCCTAGGCACGGGAAAACCGCAGCTCGCGTTTTGGAATCAGCAGGCCCGGACGCTCTTTTTGGCCGAGGTGCCCGCCGACCCGCGGGGCGCCGGCGCCTGGCCGTTGATTGAGGTGGTCTCCGGTGCCAGCGCCGGTTCGACCCCCTACACCGAAGGGATGTCAGCGGCCGATGTGGATGGGGATGGCCGGCTGGACTTGTTGGCGTATCACTCCTGGTTCAAGCACAGCGGCGGCGGGAAGTTCAAGGCGGTGAAGGTTGCGGACGAGGGCGGCCTGATCTTTGCCGGCCGTTTCAAGCCGGCGAAGCATCCCCAGATCGTCATCTCGCCCGGCGATGGCAAGGGCCGCTTGATGTTCTACGAATGCACGGGTGATCCGGAGAATCCCGCGGACTGGCGGGGCCGGGACCTGATCGGGCGCGAACTGATCCACGGCCACAGCTTGCAGCTTGGCGACATCAACGGAGACGGCCACCTCGACCTCTTCGTCGCCGAGATGGCCAAGTGGCGCGACAAGGAACCGAATCCCGACCACCCGGGGGCAACGGCGTGGATTCTGTACGGCGACGGCCGGGGCAACTTCCGCAAAACGGAACTCGTCGTCGGTCACGGCTGGCATGAAGCGCGGTTGGCCGACCTGGACGGTGACGGCGATCTCGACTTGCTGAACAAACCCTACACTTGGGAAACCCCGCGGGTGGATGTCTGGCTCAACGACGGCACCGGCCCGCGACGGAATCGCTGAGGCGGCGGTCCGGCCCGTCCGCGAGTTATTGGCCAATCGAGTGGATCCTCGCATACGCCATCGCGAAACCGGCGACGGACGCGCCTTCGTGAGCCAGATCCGCGCGCGCTGGTGCGCCGTCATCTCGAGTGGTGGTCTGGCGGCGGCCATTGCGATACCGGCGGTCCACCCCCAAGCCCTGCTGTCCGGACGGCTGCTGGGGCAGCGGCAGGCGGGCGGGACGGAGGTCATTCCCTTCAGCGGAGTGCTCGGAGTCCTGAGCGCCGCGGGGCCCGACGCCGAAGCCCGCGCGTTTCGGACCTGGGAAACCGAGCCTGCCGGTTGGTTTCGCTTCAGCACCGATGCGGGTTCTCACACGCTTGTGTTCGCCGGGCCCCATCACTTCCTCCGGCCGATCGTGTTGAACCAGGTGGTTCTCGAACGCGGGGAACGCATGGACAGCCTTCGCCCGACGGCCCGGTTTGACTTCGCGGTTTTTGATGAAAGCGGATGGGATCCCGCACCGGCGAGCTCGTACTACCAGCCCTTCGTGGCCCGCGGGACAAGCCTGACCCACGTCGGATTTCGCCTCGCGCACGATGGCGTAGATGGTGCCGGTGCGGGTGCGCAAGACCTGGTGGTCTCCATCCACCGCCGCGCGGAGGGGCCCCCGCCCACGTGGCCGGCGGTGGGACCTGTCGCCACGGTGTTGGGAGTGGACTGCGGCGGGGCGAAGAACCCGATGTGGTACGCGGGCTGGGATTCCGGGCAGGTACCTCTGAATCCCGGCGAGGTTTACGCCGTCCGCCTCGCGGCGGCGGCGGCAGGCGGACGCTTCCAAACCTTCTGGCGGACGAACGACTCCGCGGCAGCCGGGCTGTACCGGGAGACCCCGGAGGGCACGGGATGGGTGGCGCGGGACCTGTGGCTGGCGGTGGGAACCGACGGCGATGGCGTGCTCGTGCCCTACAACAAGAAGGTGCAACGGACCTTTACCGAGTTCGCCGGGTTCGATGCCCGCTGGTCGCAAACGTACGTGGCGCGTGGCCGGAGCGTGGCGGCGGTGATTCTGTACGCCGCCGTCGGCGGCGCCCAGCCACCCCTGAATCGCCAACGGGTGCTCGTTCGGCTGCGACGTGGCGGGCCCGACGGCCCGGTCAGCGGGATGGCCAAGATCGGGATCGGCAGCGGGAATTACACGGGCGACGCGTCGTGGGGCGCCTTCGGGGTGGCTTTCGCTCCGGGAGAAGCGCCCGTCACGCCCGGAGAGACCTACGCGGTCGAGTTCACCTCTCTCGAGGGGCCTGCGACGCTGGAGGGCTACATCAACATCAAGCAAGCCGTGAGCGACGGTCGCGCCGGGTTCAATCCCTACCGCAAGGCACCGCCGGATGACCATGCCGCCGGCACCGCGTTCAAGGGCGGCATCACCCCCATGCCATTCGATCTGGACTTGCAGATTCTCGAATACGAATTCGCCGGGTCGGAAACGGGACCGGTGCTTGCCGAGCCCAATCTTCTGCGGAACGGAGAATTCACCGAATTCTCGCCAATGCCGGCTGCGGAGCTGGAACTGCCGGGACCCCTTCCCGGGCAGGCCGGCTATGGTCCGACGGGCCGGGCCGTGGGTGGCGCGGCGGCGGGTTGGCGCTTCCTGCCCGCCAATGCCGCCTCCCGGCTGGCGATCTTTCGTGAACCGGATGGGATGGCGGACCGCTTCTTCGCGCGGCTCGCGTCCCCGGGTGGGGTCCCGCTGGACGCCGTCCTCGTGCAGCGCGTGGGCGGTCTGAGCCGAATGGAAACCTACTGCCTCCGGGGAATGGTCCGGGCCTCTTGGCCGGTGGACTTCGAGCATCAAGGCCAGGTCGGACTTGACCCCACCGGCCAGGACACCAATAGCGCGGCCGCCTCCATCCGCTGGTTGACACTTCCCCCGCGGCACGGCGAGTTCCTCGCTTTCAAATCAGCGCCGACCCGTCCGGTCGCCGATACCATCAGCGTGTGGTTGAGGGCGAAGTCGAGCTGGCAAGGCGATCCGTACGCTCCGTTCCACGTGGACTTTGGCGACCTGCGTCTGCAGAGGTTGCGGACGGAACCGCCCGCGCCCGGCGGGGAGTGACGGTGAAGGTTCACGGTTGCCCTCGATCCGGCCCTTGACGCCGCGCCGCTTCCGCCCTTCGTTGCGGCGTTCGGGGCAGATGCCTGTCCCGTGGCTGAGGAATGGATTCCCTCTCACAACTGGCCCTTGGCGCGTCCGTGAGCGTGCTGGTGCTGGGACGCCGGACCGGAGTCTGGCGCGCGGCGCTCTGGGGCGGCGTGTGCGGCACGCTCCCGGACCTGGATGTGCTGCTCGATTACGGCGACCCAATTCGGAACATGACGTTCCATCGGGCGGAGAGCCATTCCCTGTTTTACCTCACGCTGCTGTCGCCCCTGATGGCTGCGTTAGCGCGCCGGGCTCACGGCACCTTGGTTCCCTTCGGTCGCTGGTGGCTGGCGGTATGGCTCGCGTTGTTCACGCATCCTTGGCTCGACTGGCTGACCGTGTACGGAACGCAACTGTTCCTGCCTTTTGACGGCACGCCCGCTGGCTTGGGCAGCCTGTTCATCATTGACCCGTTGTACACGCTACCGTTGGTGGTCGGGTTGATCGGCGCAGCGCGGGTTTCCGGAGTTGCCGGCTGGCGCTGGAACGCCATCGGCCTCGCCTGCTCGTGTCTTTACGCCGCTTGGAGCGTGGCGGCGCAGGCGACGGTCCGAAACCTGGCCGCCCGGGATTTGCGCGCGCAGGGGATCGGGTTCGAGCGCCTGCTGGTGACCGCCACCCCGCTGAACACCGTGCTCTGGCGTGTGGTGGCGACGACCCCGGACGGCCGATATGTCGAGGGCTTCCGGTCGCTCGCCGATGGCCGCCGGCCGATGCGCTTCGACGATTTTGACGCCGGCGCGGAGTTGCGCGAGGCGCTGCGCGGGCAGTGGAACGTCGAGCGGATGGCGTGGTTCGCGCGGGGCTTCATTGCCCTGCGCGAGGAAAACGGGGACGGCTTCCTCGCGGATCTGCGGATGGGACAGGAGCCGACTTACGTCTTCACGTTCCAAGTGGCCCGGCGCGATGCGAACGGGCAATGGGCCGCTGTTCCGCCGGTAGCCGCCAATGAGCCATTGCGGGCGAGCCGCAGCCTCGGCTGGGTCTGGGCCCGAATGTGGAATCCCAAGGTCCCGCCGGTGTGGGCAAAGACGGAACAAAAGCGGGCGCCTCGGGCGGAGGAGGCACGCGGGGAAAAGGGCAGACTGCCAACCGACCCGGAGAACGGCGGCAGGGCTTGACGGTGCCGGCACGGGGTGCCGAGTCTCGGCCCATGAGATTTCCCTCCGAAGTTTTTTGGCTGCGCTGGCGGTTCTCGGGAGCCCTCGCATCCGTGCTGTTGCTTGCCGCTCCTGGAGCGCTGAGGTCCCGTGCCGCCGGGGCGACTTGGGACGCGCCGCCGGAACGCCAGCGGCAGGGCCAGTTCTGGCGCTACCACTGGTACGAGCGCGGCCTGACCAATGCCAATCCCGCCTACGAACGGCGGTTTCGCGTCAACTCGCCGGAGGCCGTCCTTCACCCAGAGTTTGGCCACCGGGTCGAGGCCCGGGAGAACGGCCTGATGCTGATCAAAGCGGAGGAGAACCTGTTCCAGTTGACGGCGGCCGAGTTCTACTGCGAAGCGTGGGGCGGGCATCCCGGCACCGCCAACAAACGGATCACCGTCAACGGCCGGACCACGTACTGGCTGCCCCGCGTTGGCACCGAGGAGGGGCGCTGCACCTATTTCTACCCGGCGGTGCTGCTCCAACTGACGGATCTCGTCAACGGCTACAACGCGGTTCAATTCGCGGTGGATCAGGGTTCCACGTTTTGGGGCCACATGCTCGTGGACAACGCCGCCCTCCGCGTGGCCCTGACCAACGGCCATCCCGACCTGGTCAAGCGGGGGCTGGCCGCCTTCACCGCCGCAGTGAAGGCGACACCGCAGCAGTCGGGCGAGGGTTTTCTCCTCACGTTGGAATGCCCGCCGGAAGCGGCGGCGAGCATTGCCAGCGTGGACTTTCACGGTTGGTACCACGGCTATGACGAGAACGGCGACGGGCGGCGGCTCGACTGGCACGGCTTCACCAAGCATCGGGAGCCGGTGGCCACGCTGGGAGTCGTCACCGCCCCGCCGTTCGCGCTGGCTTGGAACACCGCCATCTTGCCGGCTCAGAAGGATGTCGCGGTGAGGGCGGCGGTGCGGTTCAAGGACCGTCCGAACCTGGTTTTTCTGACCGCCGCCACCGGAGGGTTGGAAATCTCCGACCGTTCCAGCGTCGAGGTCGTCCTTTTTGCGCCTCACGACCAGCCGGTTCCGTTCTGGTCGCGGGCCGGGCAGCGGAGGTCCTGCCATCTCGATCTGGACGGCGCGCCCGGGCGGATGGAGCGGGCCGAACTCCATGTCGTCACTTGGACCGGTGGCGCCGGTTCGGTGAAGGAGTACTTCACGCTCAATGGCGTTCCCTACCCGGTGGCAGAAGGCGAGCGCCACGAACTGATGTACAGCCGCGTCCCGGTGGATCCACGGAATCTCCGCCGCGGCTTGAATCGGATTGAGTTGCTTTCCGACACAGCCCACCACGGCATCGAGATCATCCACCCCGGTCCGGCCTTGATGGTGAGATTTCGCCGCGGCGAGTAATCGGGGGTGGCGCCGCCGCAAGGTGAGATGCCTGTTCCAGGGCCAGGCCGCCGCGCCCGGTGCGGCGGCAAGCGATCGGCCCACCGTCACCGGGACGTAAAAAACCGACTGTCGGTTCTGGCTGCGTTTCCCAGTGGCGGGCACGCCGGCCGGCAGGCGGCCGTTTAACGCGCGGCCTTCTTGAGAGCCGCCTTGGTGGCGGCTTGCAGCGCTTCCAGTTCGGGCCGCAGTTCCTCTTTCCGCGCCCGAGTCATGCGGTCAATGAAGAGGATGCCCCGGAGATGATCCTCTTCGTGCTGGATGGCGCGGGCGAGCAGGCCGCCGCAGCGGAAGTTCAGCGTCTCGCCGCGCTCGTTCAACGCGGTGACTTCGATGGACTCCGGACGGGTGATGTCGGCGTAGAGCTCCGGGAAGCTCAGGCAGCCTTCGGGTCCGGCGACCGGCTCGCCGATGGGCGTGATCTGAGGATTGATCAACGCCAAGGGCATGAAAGCGGCCACGTCCGCCGGCTGTCCGTTCACCTCGAGCGTCGAGGGCCGGTCGGTGACCTCGCGTACGTCAATCACGCACACTTGCAAGGCCCGGCCCACCTGTTGCGCAGCCAGCCCGACCCCGTGCGCGGCGCGCATGGTGTCAAACAGGTCGGCGACGAACTGTTGGATTTCCGGGGTGATCCTGGAAACCACGGCACCGCGTTCGCGCAGCGCGGGGTGACCGTATTTGACAATCTCGAGAATCATGGCGCAGCGAGCTGCGGGTTGCGGCCGCGTTTGATTGAGCCCGTTCGGAAGCGAAGTGGCAGCCAGCCGCCTTGATCCGCGGGCAAAGCTCCCGGCGGGCGCTGCTCAGTACGCGACGCTGGCATCTTGCAAGAGACTCGCGACCTGCTCGACCGAAGGACTGACGGCCGTCCGGACGTAGTAGCCGCTGGTGGAAACTCCAGTGAGCAGCGCGTCTGTATTGGCCATCCCCAGCAGTTTCCCGAGGCAGAAGCCGGAGTTGAAATGATCGCCTGCCCCGGTAGTGATCTTGGGCGTGGCGGAAACGGGTCCCGAGACGAGAGCAGTTCCCTCCTTCGAGACGGTCAGCGCATACGAGACCGGATGCACGAGGAGCGTCTGCACGGGCACCCGCTCGTAGATGGCGCGTGCCAGCGCGGTGAGTTGCTCGGGAGTGTCCGCCGGGGCATCGAGGTCCAGTGCCTTGGCGACCTCGTGCGCTTCCTTTTCGTTCAAGCCCAGGATCACATCGAACCACTTCCCGAAACGGACGACCAGATCCAGGGCGTGAACGATGTCCGCTTTCTCCCGCTTTTCCGGGTCGGCAAGATCCACGAACAAGGTGCGGCGCGGGCCGGTGAGTTGCGGGCAGATGTCCTTCTGGACCTGCGCCCAGACGTCGCTCATGTAGGGGAGCATCGTCCAGTTCACGAAGCCCACGAGGTCCGCCGACCCGAGGTGGCCCCGGAGTTTGTCCACGCCAAACCGCTGCTGGATGTTGGCCCAGTTCATGTCTTTCAGCGCCTGGTGTTTGCCCAGCATAACCTTGCCGTCTTCGAACTCGACGGCGTACGTGTAGCCGGGTTCGGCGATCGAATGCACGGCCGCCCGTTTCGTGAACTCCTTTTGGAACACCTCGTGGATGGTGGGGTAACCCAGGACACCCAGATAGGTAACCTTGAGTCCGAAACTGGCGAGGGCGTTGGCCATGATCGGGCCGTTGCCGCCGAGCTTCATCATCTGGCTGACCAGCTCGATGTTCGTGCTGCGGCCGGCGGCGGCACTGATACGCTCGGCCCATTGCTTCATCTGGGTCAGGCGTGTCCACGTCTCGGCATTCTGCCGTTTGTCCACCACGTGCAGGATGTCATCCACAAACCCGTCGAGCCCGATGAAAGCCGACAGTCGGGGAACACGGCTGGCCGCGGCCAGCAGACGCCGGGCGCACTGGTTTCGGAGGTCTTGAGAGGTTGGCATGAGGAGATCTCGTCGGAATGGTGGCTGGCCAGGGTCAATCCGTGTTGACGCCGGCCACTTGTAAAATGCGTTGCAACTCGTCGTCGGAAAAAAAACGGATGTCCACCGACCCCCGACCCTGGCGGTAACGGAGGGTCACTTTCGTGCCGAACCGCTCGCGCAGGCGGCCCTCCAGGTTCGCGACGTGAACATCGCGGGGAGGAGCGGAACGGCCGGTGCTGGAGCGGGTGGTCGCCGGTGCCGCCCGGGTGGTCAGATCAGCGACGAGATCTTCGGTTTGGCGCACGTTCAGCGCATCGCGGATCACCCGCTCCGCGGCCAGTTTCTGTTCTTCCGGTGACGCCAAACCGAGAATGACCTTGGCGTGGCCGACCGTGAGATGGCCGTCCCGCAAGTAGGCCTGAACTTCAGGCGGTAGCTTCAGCAGGCGGAGCGCATTCGCCACCGCGACGCGACTCTTGCCGACCTTGGCAGCGACGTCCTCCTGCCGAAGCTGAAACTGCTCGATGAGCCGCTGGTAGCCCTGAGCTTCCTCCAGCGGGTTGAGATCCTCCCGCTGCAGGTTTTCGATCAGCGCCAGTTCCAGGACCGCGTCATCCGTCGCCTCGCGCACGATGACCGGTACTTCTGTCAGTCCGGCCAGTTGCGCGGCCCGCCACCGGCGCTCCCCCGCGATCAATTCGTAGGCATCGCCGACCGGCCGGACCACCAAGGGCTGAACGATGCCCTGCTCGCGAATCGAGTCCGCCAACTCGCGGAGGGCCGGCTCGGCGAATTCCTTCCGGGGCTGAAACGGGCATGGCCGCAAGCGATCCAGCGGGATCTTGACGACGCCGGTCGGACGACCAGCCGCGGCCGGTGCAGTGGACTCGGTCGGAAGTCCGGGTGCCGCGGGACGCGACACGGTCGCGGTCCCGCTCAACAGCGCACCCAAGCCGCGCCCTAGTGCCGGTCTAGACATGGAGGTCAAGTCTGGCGAAACCGTCTTGGCGTTGTCAATCAGCGGGACGGAACGGGTCGGGGCACGCGCCCCTCGGCGCCCCCGATCGGAGCATCGGATAGGCCGTGCCCCGGCGGAGGACGGACAGCTCCGGGAGGGATTCGCCTTCCTGACTCCGCCTCGTTGGTGACGGGGTGGGTCCGCGAACGCCGCGCGGGCTGCTCTACTTGGCCGGCTCCGCGGTGGCTAGGCCGAGGTCAATGTACTGGCCGCCGCCGGTCTGGCGGCAATGAACGGCGATCAGGTTTTTGCCGGGCTTCAAAGCCGCCTGCCCGGCGGCGTTGAGCGGCACCGTCTCGTAGGCGGTGGTGTAGCCGCTCACCCGCGCCGCCAT
>CALJWR010000351.1 GCA_937976685.1 uncultured Verrucomicrobiae bacterium | reverse complement strand
CGGTGGCCGACAGGCCTTGACTGGAAGTCGAAAGCCGTCTGCGGGGTTCCCACCTGTTTCTTGGAAGTTCACAGGAACTGTTTATCACGGCATTGTGGCGGGGTTCTTTCCCACGGCGGGCTGCGGCGGCCCGCCGTTTTTTGTTTTGCCGCCCTCGCCGCCGGGATGGCGACGTCTCCGGGCGTGGCGGTCAGTTCGGCGAGGCCCGCGCCGCCAAGCCTGTCGGACCTTCCGTCCACCTGGCGCCCATCCGAGTCGGTCGCGGTCGCATTCGACGAGGACGGAAGGGGCTGGCGTCGTTTTTCCTTTTGACCGCCCGGCGGGGTCCGTTGAATGGGTGCTGTGGCGAGGGACTACGTGTTGCAACGGTTCAAGCGCGAGGTTGATCTCCAGATCAACTACGCCGGCGAATTGAATCCGCAGCAACTGGCGGCCGTGACGGCGCCGCCCGGCCCGGCGCTCGTGCTGGCCGGCGCCGGCGCGGGCAAGACGCGCACGTTGACCTACCGCGTCGCCTGGCTGATCGAACAGGGCGTCGCCCCGGAGAAGATTTTGCTGCTGACGTTCACCAACAAAGCCGCCCGCGAGATGATGCGCCGGGTTGCGGAACTGCTCGGCCAGGAACTCGACACGCTCTGGGGCGGCACGTTTCACTCGGTCGGCAATCGTGTCCTGCGCCACCACGCGGACCGCCTCGGCTGGCCGCGCGACTTCACCATCCTCGATCGCGACGATGCCGAGGATTTGCTCAGCGCCTGCCTCGGCGAGGCGAAGATTGACGTCAAAGCCACCCGCTTCCCCAAGGCCGACGTATTGATGTCCATCTTCTCACTGGCGGCCAATACGTGCCGCTCGATCGCCCAGGCGCTGGAGCGACAGTTCAAGCATTTCGCCGGGCTGACGGCGCAGATTGAAGATCTTGAACGCCGCTACACCGCCCGGAAACAGGCCAACGGCGTCATGGACTTCGACGACCTCCTCGTGCTCTGGCTGCGGCTCCTGCGCGACGACGCCGAGGTGCGGGACCTGTACCAACGGCGCTTCCAGTTCGTGCTGGTGGACGAGTACCAGGACACGAATCAACTCCAGTGCGACCTGATTGATCTGCTTGCTGGCCGGCACCACAACGTGATGGCCGTCGGTGACGACTCGCAAAGCATCTATTCGTGGCGGGGGGCGAACTTTCAGAACATCCTCCGGTTCACCGACCGGCACCCCAACGCCGCGATCTACAAGATCGAGACGAATTACCGCAGCACCCCGGAGATTCTGGCGCTCGCCAATGCCGCCATCGCGGCGAACCTGAATCAGCACAAGAAGCAACTGGTCGCCGTCCGAAAATCAGGCCCGAAGCCCGCGCTGGTCCGCTGCCCTGACGCGGCGACGCAGGCGGCCTTTGTCGCGCAACGCGCGCTCGAATTGCGCGAGGAGGGCGTGTCGCTGAACGACATGGCGGTGCTGTATCGCTCGCACTTCCACGCCCTGGAACTGCAGCTCGAGCTGACCCGGCGCAACATCCCGTTTTCCATCACCAGCGGCATCCGCTTTTTCGAGCAGGCGCACATCAAGGATGTGACGGCGTTTCTCAGGCTGCTCTGCAATCCGCGCGACGAACTGGCCTTCAAGCGGCTGGCGCGAATGTTGTCGGGCATCGGCCCGAAGGCCGCAGACAAGCTGTGGGCGCGCTTCAGCGAGCAGCCTCCCGTGGCCCCGCCCCCTGCTGCCGACCGTGACGAAGCTTCCGCTCCCCCGCTCCTCCTTGCCCCCGCCCTCCAGGCAGCGGCCGAGGTGGTGCCGAAGAAATCCGCCGTTCCGTGGGCGCAGTTCGTGGCCACCGTGGCGCAACTCGAGTCGCCGGCGTTGCGCGGGCGCACGGCCGAGATGCTCCGGCTGATCGTCGAGGCGGTGTACGAGGAATACGCGGAAGCCAACTTCCCCAACGCCCCGGCGCGGCTGGACGACATCGAACAACTCGCGAGCTACGCAGCCCAGTTCCAGAGTCTCGAGGAGTTCCTCACCCAGCTCGCGTTGTTGACCAACGTCGAGGCCGAAGCGGACAGCCGGCAGACCGGGGACGACGAGAAACTGCGGCTCTCGACGATCCATCAGGCCAAGGGACTCGAGTTTGACGTGGTCTTCGTGATCATGCTGTGCGAGGGCCTGTTTCCCTCCGGCCGGTCGGTGGAGTCACCGGAGGCGATCGAGGAGGAGCGGCGGCTGTTCTACGTGGCCATCACGCGGGCCAAGGACGAGCTTTACCTCAGCTACCCTCTGATCCGCGCGACCGCCGGCGCCGGGGGCGATTACTTCCAGCAGCCTTCCCGCTTCCTGCTCGAACTGCCGGATGAACTCGTCGAGGAATGGAACCTCACCGAGGCCGCGGAAGGGCCGTTTTGAAGCGCGGCGACGCGTTCGGGGCAAGTCACCGCGCGCCCGCCTCGACACTGCGGCGGGCCGCTCGTATCGTTCGCCCCCATGAGTTTGGTCAACCAACCGCTGGTAATTGCCGGTCGGGAATTCCAGTCGCGCCTGCTGGTGGGGACGGGGAAGTTCGCCTCGCCCGAAGCGATGCGCGACGCGCTGGCCGCCAGCGGCACGCAGTTGGTCACGGTGGCGCTGCGCCGCACGGACCTGACCGGTCGCAAGGATCCGTTCGCGAACATTCTCGATTTCATTGACCCCGACCGCTACCTGCTGTTGCCCAACACCAGCGGTGCGATGAATGCCGGCGAGGCGGTGCGGCTCGCGCGGCTGGCGGCGGCCGCTGGACTACCCAAGTGGGTCAAGCTCGAGATTCATCCGGATCCGCGTTACCTCCTGCCCGACCCGATCCAGACGTTGGCGGCCGCCGAAGTGCTGGTGAAGGAAGGCTTCACGGTGTTGCCCTACATCAACGCCGATCCTGTCCTCGCCAAGCGCCTGCAGGAGGTGGGCTGTGCCACGGTCATGCCGCTGGGATCGCCCATCGGGTCCAATCGCGGCGTCCAGACGCGGGACCAGATTCGCATCATCATCGAGCAGGCCACGGTGCCGGTGGTGGTGGATGCCGGCCTCGGCGCGCCCAGCCACGCGGCAGAGGCGATGGAACTGGGCGCCGACGCGGTGCTGGTGAACACCGCGATCGCGGTGGCCGGCGATCCCTCCCGGATGGCGGTCGCTTTCAAGCTGGCGGTGGAGGCCGGTCGCGCCGCGTATGAGATTGGCCTGGCCGAGCGGTTGGAGACCGCCAGCGCGACCAGTCCCTTGACCGCCTTCCTGGACGCGGTGCCGGTTTCCTGAATCTGGGGGGCGTCATGAGTGGTTTCTCAATTCCCCCCGCCCGCGTGCGTGAACTGGTGGCGGGTTTTTCGCGCGTCCGCGTGCTGGTCGTGGGAGACGTGATGCTGGACCGGTTTGTCTGGGGCACCGTGAACCGGATTTCGCCGGAAGCGCCGGTGCCGGTCGTCGAGTTCGTCCGGGAAGGCTCGATGCCCGGGGGCGCGGCGAACGTGGCCCGTAATCTTACCGCCCTGGGCGCCGGCGCGGCGATGTTCGGCGTGGTGGGACCGGACGCCGCGGGGCGCGAACTGGTCAAGCGGCTCGAAGACAGCGGCGCGGAGTGTTCGGGGATCATCCGCACGCGCGACCGGATGACAAGCATCAAGACCCGGGTGATCGCGCAACAGCAACAGGTCGTCCGCGTGGACCGGGAAAGCCGCGGCGACGTGGCATCCGCGATCGGGACGCGCCTGCTCCGCGCCGTCCAAGGCGCGCTTTCCGAGGCGGACGCCGTGGTGGTGGGCGATTACGGCAAGGGTGTGGTGACCCAAAAATTGCTCGATGGGCTGCGCCGCGCGTGCCGCGAGCGGGGCCGCTGGTTAAGTCTGGACCCCAAACCGGTTCGCCGGCTCGATCTCTCCGGTCTGTCGCTGATCACGCCGAACCGGAAGGAAGCGTTCGAACTGGCGGGTTTGCCCGATCCGGGGCGGGCCGCGGCTCCGTTCGAGGATTCCGCATTGCTGGTGGCGGTGGAGCGCCTGCTCGCGCAGTTCTCGCCCGCGCTGCTGCTCATCACGCTGGGCGAACAGGGAATGCTGCTCTGCCAGCGTGATCGCCCGCCGCATCACATCCCCACCGTAGCCCAGGAGGTGTTCGATGTGTCCGGCGCGGGCGACACGGTGATCGCCACGTTCACCCTGGCCGTTGCGGCCGGAGCTTCGCCGCTGGAGGCGGCGATCTTGTCCAATCATGCGGCCGGCGTGGTGGTGGGCAAGGTCGGCACCGCTGTCGTCACCCCGCAAGAACTGCTCGCCAGCTTCCGGCGTCGCGGAGGTCAGTCGTGAGCGTGGGAGCCCCGGGAGAAGGTTCGACCAGCCGCCGCGCGGTGTTTCTCGACCGCGACGGCGTCATCAACGAGGACCGGCACTACATCAGCCGGGTCGAGGACTTTGTGCTGTTGCCGGGGGCG
>CALJWR010000350.1 GCA_937976685.1 uncultured Verrucomicrobiae bacterium | reverse complement strand
CCACGCGCCCCGGCTCGCCGAAATCGTTCTGGGACTGCACAAGGAACCGGCGCGCCCGGGGCAGGAAATCTTCGTCGCGCGGGTCGCCGAGCACCGCCAGGGCGGTCACGCTGATCGCGGTGTTGTAGTTGATGAGCGCGCCCCGGTGCAGGCTGCCGTCGGGCTTCATCGAGTCGCGCAGGTACCGGAAGCCCCGCTCAATCTCGGTCGCCGCGTTGGTGCGGGCTCGCCGGCTCGGGTCGCCGAGAAAGGCCGTGAGCGCCAGCGCGGTCACCGCCGGATGGTCGGCGGTGGACCACCAGCCGTTGATGTCCTGACTCCGCCGTAACCAGTCGAGTCCGCGATCAATCGCGCGCTGGACTTCGTTCCGCAGGGACAGGTCGCGGGGTGAAGGGACCACGGTGCAGGCGGGTTCTGCTGCCTGGGCGACAAAGAAGACAAGCACGGCGCCCACGGCGCCGCGGCCCAGCAACGGAGACAGCAGCAAGGTTTTCATTAAATCGGCGGCGCAGCTTCGGGGCCCGTCACGGCAGGGGACTTTTCGGTCGGGACGCGGAGGATGGGAGTGTTGGTGCGGGTCACATCCAGCAACCGAATCGAAACGGTCACCACCCGATCATCCGGCGGCAAGGTCGCCGGATTGGCATGGTGCAACTCGTCGTTCTCGCGGCCCGGACGCGGGTTGTTGATGAGGGCCGAGGGATCCACCTGCAGCGCGACGATCGAACCCTCCTGCTGCGCCACGAACGTGCCGCGCGAGATGTAAGACCCATTGTACGCCCAGGGGCCGCGCGCCAGCCGGTCGCCGCGATTGGTGGTGATCACCAGGTCCTCCAGCGGCCGGCGCACTTCGCGTCCGCCCTCGGCCCAGCTCACCTCGATCCGCACGGGAACGCCCGGCAGCGGGGCGGCCGGATCAGCCGGAAATTCGGGCGAACTGGGCGGCTGCGCGTCCAGCAGCAGCAAGGCGAGATGAATGTGTTGCGGCTCCACGTCCGTGCGCAACACGCTCTCGTGCGTCTTGCCGCGCTCGGTCACGATGACGTACTCGACCAGGCCCCTCCGTTGATTCACCGAGGCGGGAAAGGAGATCGAACGGTTGGCGCGATCGAGCGAGACCTTGCCCAACGCGGGCGGGGTGCCCGAGTCCGCCGGGGGAGGTTCCGCCAGCACCAGCCACCCGCCCAAAACGACGCTGACCCATCCGGTCGCTGCGGCACGCAGCGGCCTTGGGGGAAGCCCAGCCAAACCGGGGCGGGTTGCCGGCTGGCGCCGGTCCGCAATGAGTTGTGCGACGGCCATGACGGGAAACTCTGCCACCCCCCGATGGGCTGCAACCGGAAATTCGCGCATGCCATCGGCCCAGCGATCAGGCCTCGCGGCGGGCCGACAGCCTTCCTCAAACCGACGGCCTTCGGCAGCGCAAACGATGAGACAGCACCCAGGTCAACGCTCCCAGACCGAGCACCCCGAACACCCCAGCCGGCTCCGGCACCGGGGTGATGGACAGGCTCCAGGACTCGAGCCGGTACTCGCCCCCGCCGCTGACGTCCGCGACGAACAGCGTCCATCGCCCGGCCTGATCCGCACCCGCAATCGACGACAGCATGGCGTCGCGCGGATCGTCCTTCAGCACCGCCATCGGGTCGGTGTTACGGCCCGAGGGCTGCCACAAGCCGGCGAGAGTTCCCGTGAGCGGTACCACCTCGCTGCCCGTCAGCGTCAGCCGGTACTGATGAATGTCCGCCGGCCCGGCATCGGCGAGCGTCAGATTGAGCGAGAGATTGTCGCTGTAGCCGAACGGGCTGCCGGGACGCCGGCCCAACCGGTTGAGCAAGACTGCGTAGCCGCCGCTCTCATGGGTCAGCGTGGCGTACAAATCACCCACGAAGCCCCCGTCACCCATCGGTGCCAGGACGAGCGTCACCGCCACCGATTGAATCGGAGCGAGGCCCGCCGGTAATATCCGAGAATCCGCGAGGCCGGAAAAGTCGCCGTCAGGAATCGCGCGGTTGACCGGGAAGTTGAAGACCTGCGGCGCAAACCCACCTCCCGGGCCTCCACCCACCGGAGTCACCGAAGGAATCGCCGGCGGCACGGCCACGGGGTGAACCAGCACCGGCCGACGCCGGCTCGGCGTCACGCGAAGAGTCGAGGCCTCCGACAAACCACCGGTCAGCGCACCAGACAGAGAGGAGGCCATCCCGATGGCGTGGGCGGGGTGATCCACGTCTGCGTCCGTGCCATCCCACCTCAGTTGGGCGTGGCCCACCAGCGCACCGGCAGCAACAACGACGATCAGCCGGCTCCCCGTTTTGTTCCTCGGCGACTTCATTCGGCAACGGTCCGGTAGTAGCGTTCCGGGGGCGCAGGTTGGGTGGAATCCACCCACTCGATGATTCCCCGCGCGTCGGCTTGAACGGTGGCCAAGACGTTCCAGGCCGATGCGGGCAGTGAGTCAGCCCATTGCAGGGTGTACCGGCGACGAGCGATTCCAGCGAACGTAATGCGCTTGTGACCGTTGGGCAGCAACTCGATGGCGACCAGATTCTGCGACGGCTCGGGACCCGTGCCGGCTACCAGCACCGTGACGAGCGCCCCGCCAACATTGCCGGCGGCGTCCTCGACCGTGTAGTCGAAGTCATCGGCGCCGTCGAAACTGGCCGGCGGCTCATACAGCAGCCACCCGTTGTCGAAGGAGATCGTCCCTCCGGCCCGGCTGAACTCGGCGAAATCGCGCAAGAAAAAGCTGTCGAGCTCAGGATCCGAATCGTTCCCGAGCAGCACGCCCACGCGGATCTTCACGGGCTGCCCGGGCGCCCGGCGAACCGTATCCGCCACCGCGCGCGGCGGGTCGTTCAGCGCCCCCGCGAACCCCTGCCGGTCCGCGATCCGACCATCGGTTGAAACCGCCCGGCCGCCGAAGGCTCCGGTCGCGGTCACCAGGCGATAGCGGGTGGAAACGGCCTCGCCCCCTCCCGGGTGGAGCGCAGCGTGTCGCAGGAGGTAGTGGGGCGATCGCATCTCGTCACCCTGCGCGAGCAGGGCGACCACGCCCAGCAGCGCCATAGCCCGTCGGCCGCGCCGGCAGGCAGGCACCGGCGAAACCAGCCGTTCTTTCGTTCGATTGGTGCGACCGGGCGACATTCAACGGCTTCCGGACGCGGCTACGACCCCGACCGCGGTGGCGGGGCGTTCCCCGTCCTTCCAGAACTTTTGCTCCACGACCTGCCCAGCCTTGAGGTGGACCTCCGCCTTCACGAAGCCGCTGGGGAAATACGCCCGCGAGAGGCCATCGGGCTGGCCGTCTCGCATTTCGATGTCCTCGGCGAGCGAGCCGTCCTCATGCCAGCGCAGAAAGCGGCCCTCGATCTTTCCCCGCACGATCGTGGCGAGGGATTGGGTCGCCCCGTTGGCGTGCCACCTGACCCGCACGCCATCCGCAATGCCATTTACGAAGTGTTCACGCACCTGGATTTGACCGTTCGTGTGCCAGCCCTCGGAAACGCCGTTCAAGACGCCGTCCGCAATCCAAGAGCGCGAGCGCGGCGTGCCATCGGCGTGCGCCTCGACCAGCCAGCCGGAGAAGACCCGATTGGTCGCCGAGCGCCGCACCAGGCGGCCGTCCAACCGGATCAATTCGGCCATCGTGGCGGTCGGCTGGGTCGCCGCTGAGTGCGGCCGGAACCACAGCCATCCGCCCACAACCAGTGTGAGGAGAACCAAGCCGGCAAGCAGCTTCCACAGGATAGCCCGAGGCTTCGGATTTCCCCGCGGAGAAGGGGCGGCACCCGACGCGGGCCCGACGGGCAGTTGATGGGAGAATTGGTTCACCTTGACGATCCGACAGGGAGACTCATCCAGTTGATCCGTCAACGCACCTCGAGCTTGAAGAAGCGGTACGTCTGCCCGCCTTCACCCGCAGGCGGCACACGGGCGCGAATCAACCGGGTGTCCGCCGCCCGCAAATTCGAGCGACCGGCCGCGCCGGCCGGATCCCCGGGCAGGTTGAAGCTGACCGGCGTCCAACTCTCCATGGTCTCGGAGGCGAGAATGGAGTAGCTGCGGCCGCGGATGGCAGTGAACTCCAGCACGGGCTGCTCCGCCGAGCCGGGAACGATGGCCACCACGAAGCCATCCTCGGGATCGAACGCGTACGTACCGGCGAGATACTCGTCGAGATTCGACAAGCCATCGCCGTCGGAATCATCTTCGGGGCGGATGTCTTCGAGGCCCAAGTTCCCGCCGAGCATCTGAATCAGGGCGCGTTCCCAGGCATCGGGAAGACCGTCGCCGTCGGAATCCACCCCGAGGGTGAGGTCCACGCGCGAGGCCGCGCCGGGCCGGGTGAGCAACTGTGACACGCCGGTCATTTCGATCGGCAGGTAGGTCACGTTGCCGACCCGCACGCGCATCCGAAACGGCACCGTCGGCCGGAGGGCCGTCGGCTTGTAAAGGTCTGCGGTGGAGCCGGCGTCCATTGGGATGTTCAAACGATAGTTCACGCCGGGCTCGGTGCTGGCGGCGATCGGAGCCCGGACGAGCGTCCGGCCCTGCGCCTCCAGCCAGACTTCGGCGCTGGTCCCGCCGAGCGGATTACCCAGTTCGTCGCGAACCGTACCGTACACCATGTGGTGCGGTGCGGGCGGGAAGGCCTTGGCGGGAACGCCGAGCAACACGCCGACCCCCAGAAGGACTGCGGCGCACGGTGTGAAGACCGAAGAGCGAGGCAGAGGAGAGTTCATGGCCAGATCCATTCGGTGGGAGATCAGTTGCCCGAGTACGAGTAGGTCACGAAGTGGAGTTTGATGTCCTTCACCGTGCGGATGAAACGGTCCAGACCCTCGTGCGGATTGTTCAGGAGCGTCCGGCCGGGGATGACGAGCTTCCACTGGCTGTTCCA